>CAZVKY010000078.1:0-7249 GCA_964627915.1 uncultured Thermoplasmatales archaeon | reverse complement strand
ATTTATTATCGGTATATGTGTTTTTATGCATTATCTGAGTGAGTGGTTTTTTGGGGACATGTAAGGTGTTGTCTTTATCGAGATAGTATTTGATGGTATCGGTGCGATCTTCCATAATGGGGTGTTCTTTTTTGTAACCAAGAGCGATCATGGAATCAAGTGTTTTTGAGGATGGGATGTTGAGAAGTTTAGTTATTTGTTTTTTATCGATGCTGCAGAGGATGCAGCTACCGATATTCTCTGCTTCAGCGGTGAGCACAATGTGAGCTGAAGAAAGACCAACATCTCGTTGATAATAGGGGTTTTGCTCATTGACGATGATGGCGATATATGTAGTGGGTTGTTCATCAGTTGCTGGTTTCCAGTTAGGTTGGAGATATCCTGCCCAAGAAATATGTGGAAAGATTTTCTGACAGAGTTCTTTTTTATTGATAAGGATATATTCTAATGGTTGCAGGTTTGCTGCTGATGGTGCAATTCTTGCCGCATTAATCATGTTTTCTAATAAGTGATCTGATATTTTTTGTTGCTTGAATCGACGGATACTTCTTCGTTTTTTAATGATTTCAGTAAGTGTTAGTGGCATAATATTGATTATACGATGTTGTTTTTTATATCCTTGGGATGATGATGTTGAATCCAACAATCTTATTAACTCTTGAGTATTTAATGGTGGTCTATGGCAAAGAGTATGCGGCGACGTGCGGCTTGTTGCGGTGGAGGAAGAGTTGGTAAATCCATTGTGAGAAACGCCAGTAAATCAATGGAAAAGAAAACAGTTGCTCAGGCGAAAAAATTGTTTGAAAATCCGTTTCTGGTGCTTCCTTCTTTTGATGATCGGGATTCTAAAAAAGCTTTTAAAAAAACGAAAAAACAATTAAAGAAAGTTGGAAAAATCAAAGATGATACCACTAAACTGGAGAAATTATCTAAGAAAAGAAATCTTGCTGGTGCGGTTGCTGGGACCTTGTTGATTGCTCATGCTGAAAAAGCACCGTTTCTTGCAGCAGCATCACTTCCCTCAGGTCAGATCACCTATGCTCAACGAGGTAATGCTTCTAAGGAGCAGTTGATTGCGGTTCAATATGTTGATGATCCGTTTTTACGGGTGCTTGGTATTCGTGATATTGCTTTAAAAAATAGTCTTCATATTTATTCATGGTATGATGGTTTTGTTTCCACGGGAAAACATCCTGATCCACCGGTTGATTTTGTTTCTTTTGCAATTAGGAACGCAAATCTTTCATTGAATCAATCCTTTGCATGTTGCAGTCATCTTTCAAAGGATATCCTGAAAAATCAACAAGTTATTGATCAACCATATATTCGTATTGTTTGGAAATCAGCAGATGTTACTTTTGGTATATGTAAACAGTGTGCTAGTAAGAAAAATACCTTGTTTTCGATGACGAAATATCTTATTGAACCCGAGGTAGCTGATGATTTTGAGGTGACGGTAATCGGTGAAATCATTAAGGATACTGATGAATCAATTATTTCTTCTTTTTTTGTTGATGATTATTTAATGGGAAAACTCTCTGATGATCAGTTTATTGAGAAAAATCTGAAGAAACGAATGGAAAATGTAAAGGATATGGATAAGCAATTGTTTGTGTTGGATAATATTTCTTTTGAAGATGATATGAAGCGTTTTATTGATGCCTTAGATCCAAGTGAGGCTGAGGAATTAGCGTTATCATTTATTTTAAAACGAGTTGATCATCCGGTGGTGGTGTCAAATGCTACTCCAAATAGTGTGCTTGAATTATTCTGGGATGAGTATGCTGAGGAATTACTGAGTTCTATTGTGGATGATTCAAATACCGTTGAGGAGCTTTGTTCCCTTCGTGAAACACCTGCGGCTATTGTGGAAACGGCGTTAACGGTTAAAAAACGAAGAAAAGTACTTGATCAATTACCCCAGTATGAGGGTCTTCCTTCATTAGCTGGTTTTGCTGATCATCTCTGCCGAGTGTATAAAACACAGGGTAAAAACCGGGTGTTAACTGAGTTGAAATCGATTCCGAATGAAACAAAGGCCAAGGCGTTGTCTTATGGGTTTTTACTTGCTCTAAATGAAGCAACGGATAAAAAATGGAAGTTTTCAAAGGTTGAAATTGAATCTGGTGAGTTTTTACAGCCCTTTATTCAAAAGCTTTTGGATGCATCAGCTCATGAGTATCATGAGGCGTTACAGCAGGTGCTGAGTGCAAGTGGTTTTTCTGAGGATCTCTCGCAATATAAAATATGAAAAAAATAGATAACTTCATTGTGGGGTATTCTTTAAATATTACAAAAAAAGGTTTGTCTTCTGGGAGAGATACTGTTTTTTCCACTAAGTTTTTATGATACTTATTGTTTCGCTCGTATTGGTTAGGATATGATTAAGGCATCAAAGCGGTCAAAGGGTATTTCTTATGCCATTCGTGATGTTGTGCTACCTGCACGAATTTTGGAAAAACAGGGAAAAAAAATACTTCATTTAAATATTGGTGATCCTAATAAATATGATTTTGATACCCCGGTTCATATGAAAAAAGCATTGTATGAAGCAGCAAAACAGGGGTATAATGGCTATGCTCCCTCTGAGGGATATGCTGAGTTACGTGAGGAGATTGTGAAACGAGAAAAAACCAGAAATAATGTTTCCTATGATATTGATGATATTTGTGTAACAACAGGTGTTACGGAGTCGTTGCAGATTTTACTTGAGGCATCCCTTGATCCGAATGATGAAATTTTGCTTCCTGGGCCGACGTATCCTCAGTATAATTTAATCGCTCGGGTGAATGATGCGTTACCTGTTCCTTATCGGTGTTTGGAAGATGAGGGCTGGCAGCCTGATGTGGATCAGATTAGAAAAAAGATTTCTAATCGGACGAAAGCAATTGTGGTGATTAATCCTAATAATCCGACGGGTGCGTTATATTCTGAGAAGGTGATCAAAGAGATTATTGATATTGCTGGTGAGTATCATATTCCCTTGGTTTCTGATGAGATTTATGATGATTTAACGTTTTCTGAAAATCAATGTGCGACGGCGAGTCTTTCAAAAGATGTCCCGGTGATTACGTTTAATGGTTTTTCAAAAGTGTTTTTGGTCCCTGGTTGGCGGATGGGTTATGTGATGTTTCAGGATAAAAGCGATGATCTTTATGAGATTCGTGATGCGTTTATGCGGATTGCTCGATCGCGGTTGTGTGCTAATTCAGTGTGCCAGCGGGCATGTATCGCTGCATTGCAGGGTTCTCAGGATCATGTTAAAAAAGTGAATCAGAAATTGCGGAAACGGCGGGATTTTGCATATAAACGGTTAAATGAAATCCCAGGTATTTCCACGGCGAAACCGGAGGGTGCATTCTATATTTTCCCACGTATTGATGCCATGGATAAGGGGATCTGGAAGAATGATAAAGCGTTTGTTCTTGATTTATTAAATGAAACGGGTGTGCTTGTGGTTCATGGCTCTGGTTTTTGTTCCGTGTATGGAAAGAATCATTTTAGAGTCGTTATTTTGCCTCCGTTGGCCTTGTTAGAGGAAGCATTTGAAAAAATGGAATCGTTTATGCGTAAGAAAATGAAGTAAACTACTGTTATTTTGAATAGTGAAATGCGTCAAAGGCAAACTGCCACTTTTGATAAATATGGTTTTTCATTGCAGTAGAGAGATGATATGAACTTGTTTTGAACTGTTTTTGACTGGATAGGTATTTGTTGAATCGTGGTGAAACCGTTGAGAAATCACCGAGTTGGAGGTGTTCATAGATTTCTTTGAGATGTTGAAGTGGTTGTTGGATGAAGGATTCATAAGGTATTTCGATGAGGTGTTGCGGTGGGATTTGTGTTTTTTGTTCTAAGTATGTTTTATATAATGATTGGTACACGTTGAAAATATGGTGTTCAATGGTTTTTATGTCTGGTGGGTTTTGTACACAGTAGCGGGGGAGAACGATGCGCATAAATTTTTTCATGGAGCAAAAGATTTCATAGGGGTTACGGTGGATATGAATGAATTTAGCGTTTGGGTAGAGATCAAGTAATGTGTTGATTCGAGCGGTATGAGCAGGGTTTTTAAGGAGGAGTTGTTTTCCGTTGCGGTAGAGGGTGAGTTTTTGCAGAAAGTTGTGATAGGTTGTTTTCCATTGGTGTTGAATTTTTTCTGATTGTTGATGAAGGAAAACGATTTGATTATAAAAGGACATGTTCTTTGGGAAACACCATCCATTGTAATATCCATAGGGTGTGATGTTTGCAAGGGCATATTCTTCTTCTTGTGGTAGATCGGGTCCCATGGCTACATCATCCATGGGTCTGGTGGTGGGAATACTTGCAGCAAGCAATGGTTTCAAGGTTTCTTCACTGCTAAGAAATACTCCAGGTAGTGTTGCATGAAAGGTTGAGCAGAATCCAAATTGTGGATCCTCTGAGAGAACATTATGTAAAAACGTGGTTCCGCTTCGCCAGTGTCCAATGATAAAGACCGGGTCCTTAGAAAGTGTAGCATCTCTAATTTTTTTATCATATTTGATATGTTCTTTAAGACGAAAGGGTGAAATAAGAGTGGAAAGCGTGAGTGCGTAAAGCAGTCGTGGTAGATAGGGTATGGATATCCGGAATTTGTTTTGTGCTAAAAGGATTAAAAGGTTACTCAGGCTTGATCCAGCAAGTGGTTCATACATTAAATCGAAATAATCTTCTTCTATGCTCTCCATGAAGGTCTGAAAACTCTCATTTATTATTTGTAGTCTTCGGAAAGAAAAACAATGTCAAAAGAAACGGTGAATGATTTTAAATTTACTGATAATCACTGGTTTTTTTTTGTATGATCAAAAGAAAAATTAGGGAAAAAAAACGTTATTACCAGGTATTGTAATGACTGATTTCTGATAGTGATTTTCTTTTGGTGCTTCGGGCAAAAAAACTACGGCTTTTATCAGTAACTGTTTGTTTATCTTTAGGATAACCAAGAGGAGTATAGGCAACAACCCGTATGCGAGGCGGGATTTCAAGTATTGTTTTAAGTTTTTCTTCATCAAATGATCCAATCCAGCATGTCCCAAGGCCTTTATCAGTGGCAGCAAGCACGATATGTTCCATAGCTATAGCGACATCAACGGTATAATAAGAGATATTGTGGTTTATTCCGCTTTCATGAGGATCAGCACAGGCTATGATAAGAGCTGGTGCTTGTTTCACCCAGCGGTTTATGAGACTGGTCTTAGCTATTTCTTCAATAAGAGCTGTTTTGTTCACAATGATGAAATGCCAGCATTGTTTGTTCATCCAGGATGGGGCCTGTTGGGCAGTCCTTAAGATAAACGTGAGTGTTTCATCAGGTATTGATGTTGATTGATATGATCGGATGCTTTTTCTTTTGTTGATAACGGTTTGAAATTCCATCTGAAATCACCTATTTTTTGATAGTAAGTAAAGGTTGATAAAAATTCTTATTCTGATAAAGAAGAATGAAAAAATGATGAGAACGAAAAAATAGTAAATGTTTTTTAGCAGCGATGATGGTCATTGTTTACCGTTTTTTTCCCATGGACAGTTGTAGTTTGGGTGGTCCGTTCAAAGATTGAATCTGGTTGCCGATGATGAAGGACATTGTTGAGTTCATCGCTAAGACCTTGATGTTCATTAGGATCAATTCGTATCGTAGGAGTGTTTTGATCAACCAGGGTGCTGTTCTGCAGATGATGTGTGATGTGTTGATCTTGTTTTTGTTCAAGGCATTTCTGAAGAAAACTAATATCTTGAATTCGTTGTTGCACATCTGTAGTGATTGATGTTGGTGATTCAGTTGCTTGTTTGCAGAGGGAGTGTTGAAGCCGATCAAGGACTTCAGTTTGTTGAATAAATGCGGTTTGTTTTTCTGTTAACTGATTACTGAGACTTTCAATGATTTGATTTCGTGATGATATTTCATGATGAAGTGATTCAATTTCATCAGTGAGAAGAACAATGTTTTTTTGTGCCTCCTGGATAATATCTGTATCAACAGATGGCGTTTGTTGTTGATGAACAAGTTCATCATTGAGTTGTTCAATGACATCAACTCGTTTCATAAATTCCATTTGTTTTTGTGTGAGCTGTTGAGTTAGATCCTGGATGATATGATTTCTCTCAGACATATCTTCATGTAAGGATTGTATTTGATGATGAAGTAGATGAATGGTTTCTTTTGCATCGATAAGATCTGGGAGATGATTATTATGTTCTACTGGTGCCATTTTTCCCTCTCTAGCAAGCCATCCGATGGCTTGATGAAGTTCATCTTGAGTGAATGTAGTAAGTTTTTTTAACACACTGGCATCATGGGTTACATTTTGTATCACGGTGAACAGTTGTCCAGCTTTTGTGC
Organism: uncultured Thermoplasmatales archaeon; assembly: GCA_964627915.1. Lineage (GTDB taxonomy): Archaea > Thermoplasmatota > E2 > DHVEG-1 > DHVEG-1 > EX4572-165. The sequence continues at coordinate 885 of CAZVKY010000078.1, read as the reverse complement.
CCACGATTTCAGTGAGATTGGTTTCATCTAAACAATAAAAAGCGCCATCCTTTTTGATTTTGTTTTCTCGAGCTAACCAGCCAATAGCTGCATCTAGCTGATGTTCGGGGAGTTGGGTTCGCATTAAAAGTTGATGTTTTGTTAAGGAATGGGCTTCATGCAGGCTCTTCCATACTTTCCCAGCATTTATTCCTATGACTTCCTCATCCATATCGTACATCCTCACCATACATAAAGAAGGATATAGCACTTATACTTTTCCATATTTTTCTGCTTTTAGGTGATTAAATCGGATGAGGGTTGCTTAGAGAATACGGAGGTCGAGTTGTTTTGCATATTGAACTGCTTTGTGTTCTTCTCGATTGGTAATGCATCGGTTTATGTTTGAATGATGATCTACTCTGTAGGCTGGCTGGTATTGATTCATGAGATTAATAGGAGTTTGTGGTAGAGAGTCGTTTATAAATGATAGAATAGGTTTGCTGCAGCAGTCTATATGATTTGGCAGAAGAAGATGCCTGATCAGTACTTCAGATTGGTTTGCTGCAAGAAGATGATTCCGTTTTACGATGTTGAAATAGTGAGCTGTTTTTGCGAGTTGTTGTGCACAGTGATTGTTTCCAAATTTGAAATCTGTTAGATAAAGATCGATGATTCCATCAAGGAGTTTCATGGTTTCTATCGAGCAGTACATATTAGAATTCCAAAGAACGGGAAGATTTATTGAGCAGTGTTGAAGTGTTTTGAGGATATACAAAAGATGTGGGGTGGGTTCACCTCCGACTAGATTAATGTTTGTTGCACCTTTTTGAGATTGTTGTTGTATCAGTTTTGTCATTTCTTCTATGGGAATATGGTATCCGGTTTGATGTTGGCTGATATCAT
>CAZVKY010000077.1:0-7332 GCA_964627915.1 uncultured Thermoplasmatales archaeon | reverse complement strand
TCCATTGGTGATTTTAACCTTTTTTACCCAGGTCTTGGGTAATGAGATGATATAGGTTGATTTTCCGGTGATTTGTACTTTTCTTGTCTCCATTTGATTAAATCCCCTTTAAAAAAATTGAAAAGAAGTGTGTTGTTTCTGAATCCTTTTTTCCTGTTTTTTGTATGGCGATGCACTCCCCAGTATACAATGTAGGATGTTTCTATCTCTATAGATGCCATTTAATTTTTTTATAGGAGAGATGTTGGCATCTTGGAGCTATTTTTCTGGGGTCAAGTAGACAAGCTCTATATAAATACATTATCAATATAGACTCAATTATCTATATAGTGTTATATATTTTATTGGTGGTTGTTGATATGGTAAATATAATCTATTTTCACCCAATTCTAATCGCCTAGTAATGATGATACTTCGTCACTACCAATTTTTGACTACTTTTTTATATTCAGCCGCTGATTATTGATTTCAGATGTTATGGAAAAAGAAAAAAACAAATACTGATGATGGAATGACCGTTGAGGATTATTTTAAAATCATTGCTAAGGAAGACCCCCTTGATTTTCTCTCAAAACATATCTGTCCATATCTGGTTGGTTCCCAGTGGGATATGATTAGAAAATGTGCATTATTGATGTGTGTAACTAGTGATCAATCCCATCTTCGAATGCGTCTTCATCTGTTATTACATGGTGAGCCTGAATCAGGAAAAACAGAGTTTTTATCCTGGTGGCAGCAGAAGATGAATGGGAAACTGATCAATTCTGAGTTAACCTCAAAGATCGGTCTTGTTGGTGATGCTCGTGGCAAAACCATCACTCCTGGTCTTTTAGCCCGTTATGATGGCAATGTATTGCTCATTGATGAACTTGATAAAATGAAAGCTGATGATCAAAATGGGTTGCTGCAGGCCATGGAAGAAGGCTCCTACACCATTACAAAGGGAAAACAAAGTCAGCAATTTCACGCGGAGATCCGAGTGATGGCTTCTTGTAATATTATTGAAAGGATTCAACCACCGCTTCTTGATCGGTTTGATTTCCCTATCCATGTCACTCGCATTCCTCGTGGTGAAAGAGCAGATCATGTCTCGGATATCATCGATAGTTTTATGGGAAAGCAAGGAAAAGATTATGCTGCGGTGGTAAAGGCATATCTATCATGGGCGAAAAAGAAAAAGACAACCATTCATCCCGAGGATGAAACCGAGATCAAAGAAGAGATACGGGACTATATTTTAAATACTGAAGCAAAAATCGAAGGGATGTCCTATAGAAATCTTGAATTTTCCATTCTTCGTATTGCCTATGCATTGGCATTGCTTGAGCAGCAACCGATTAGAAAAAGTCATGTCAAAAAGGCGATTGAATTAAAAGATGAGATAGTGAATCATTTTTCGTTTTCGGAGTAAAAAATGATGGCTGAGTATTTTCTATAGGTGAGAGTTTGAGGAAAAGGAAAAACCCATCCCTCAAAGTAATAATACCTCCTTTTTCCATTGTTAAAACTGTTTTTACATTTATAAATCTTTCATAAAGAGTCCATATAGTGAGAATTACTCAAAAGGAAAAATTTTATGAAAATATATTGAAAAAATAGTTCTTTCTTTCAAATAATAATTAAAAAGAACCATGGAACCACCAGAAATATTGAAAAATATTCAAAGTAAATTTTATATAGGTGAATTCCATGCAAATCGCTGTATTGGGATTACATTAGTTAACATAAACTGATGATCACTGTGGGGAAGTAACACATTTTTACCCTCCAATTTAAATATCCCTCAAAAAAAAACTTCCCCACAATGCCTCCCTTTCAACCCTGGGAAAAAATTGACTTGATAAAAAAAGACCCCATACATTGAAAAAAGATAAAAGAATAAATAAAAACACTGACTTACCAATTCATACGCAGGGATCATTGGCATGCATGGTGTAAAACGATTGTTATGGTGGTTACTCAGCGGAACCGTTGGAGGACCTAACCGGGGAAGAATCCTGCAAGCTTTATGTGATCAACCCCGTAATGCCAATGAACTTGCCTCGTTTCTGAAGTTAGATTATAAGACCATTCGTCATCATTTAAAGATTCTAAAGAAAAATAATTTGATTACTACCACTGGTTCAGGGTATGGAACCATGTATTTTCCCTCAGATCTTCTTGAAAAAAACAGGGAGAAATTCGGTGAGATTTGGGAAAAAATTGGGAAAAACCACTAAAAAAGGAAAAGACAAAAAAAGGGATAATAACGGTTGAGCCTATGAAAAAAACAAAAAATGAATGGAAGAAAGAATTACCTTCATCAGTATTTCACATCCTTTGGGAAAAGGGAACAGAACCAGCGTTTACTGGAAAATATATCGATGAACATAGAAAAGGCAGGTATCATTGTGCCGGATGTAAGAAACCATTATTTGATAGTTCAGCAAAGTTTCATTCCGGTTCTGGTTGGCCAAGTTTTACTCAGCCAATCCAATCTGATGCAGTAGATACAAAACCAGATTTAAGTTTGGGCATGCGTCGAATTGAGGTACTTTGTGCTTCCTGTGGTGGTCATCTCGGTCATGTCTTTAATGATGGTCCGAAACCAACATGCTTACGATATTGTATAAATTCAGCAGCATTATCCTTCCAAGAGGATAGCACTAATCAGAAGATGGAGGAAAAAGATGATGAAGACAAATGATGAAACGGGTAATTTTCAAAATAAAACAATACTTGTTTTGTTTGCCTTGCTTTTGATTGGAGCAATCATTGGTTTACTTGTTTCTTTTGGAAGCTTAGCAATTCTTCAACGAAGAATAGGAAGTATCCAGGAATATAGAGCAATTTGGGATTCATTTAAAACAAATTTCACGTTTGATACCATTATCATTTGTATGAATATTTCCTTGCTTTCAGGTCTGCTTTGGGGATATAAAAATGATTATAAGCAAACAAAATCACCATTTCTGCTGGGTTTAGTCCTGTTTCTACTGGTCCTCCTTGTGCAATCATTGCTCAGTCTCCCTATTCTTAACTTGATTATCGCACTTATTGAAATTGGAGTGAAACAAGGTTTTGTGTATATGCTGCTTGCGTATAAATCATCGATTTTTGGAATGCTTGCTCATTTCTTTGAAACCGTTGCATTGATCATTCTTTTTTATCTCAGCAGAGAATAAAACATTCTTTTATATTTTTGTTAATTTGGGTGTAATTTGGAAAAGTTTTGGCATGCATTCTGGTCAATACATAAATAGAAATGAACTCACCAATAAAGCTCATGGTGAAAATCATGATGAAAAAAAGATATCTTGGTATGCTCTTTGTAGCATTACTAGCTTTAGTGATTCCTACGTTAGTAATTGCTTCTGAGCCTGAAGAAGATAAGAAACAAAATAATGACGCATTTTTTCCTGAGAGTGACGAAGAGAAAGAAAACGACCAAGTAATTGAGAGTCTTTCTGAAAACGATGGAAAAGGCCTTAGGGTGATCGGGAAATGGGGTCATGGAAAAGATGAGGATCCTGATGGATATTTTGCTGCTCGTATTACTCAAAGAGGACGTGTTGGTTTGCTCAAAGGAGTATATAATCTGACCGGTGAAGAAGAAAAAACTAGAATCATTGGCATTATGAAAAAAGGCTATTTCAATGGAAGAATCATCACCGATGATGGAGAAGTAAAACTGACCGGGTTTTATAGAGTTGATAAAGAGCAGCATCTATTGAAAATGCAGTGGATGACTCCGGGTCATGCGGGTTGGGCAGTTGGTAGATTATCAGTATTTGAAAACTAAATTATTCCTTTTTTCTTCTTTTTTTTCAGCGGATTGAATCAAGAGAAAAAAAGAAGTGGTTGATGAAGCTTAGGAGGCAATCATTCCGGGAAATATTGCTTCGTAGATAACGCGAAGAATATCGAGGAGTACTCCAAACACAGCACCGATTCCCTGCCAGATAAAACCAAGTAATGTTATAAGTCCGCTTATAATGACTAGGATTGTTGAGAGTATACCACTGATGATAAGAACGATGGCATTGAGAAGAAACTCGCCTCCTTTTTTCAGAAGATTAAATATTCCAATCAGAATAGTGACTATGACACTGACAATGGCAGTGATTATGTTAAAAAGAGCGGTAAACAGATTTTTTATTTTTTGAACGATTGCACCAACAACAGCACTTACAATACCGCCAAAGTATTGAAAGAAAAACCCAATGATTTTAAAGATGACTAGAGCGATAAATAGATACACAAAAATTCCAAGGAATGGGAAGAATTGGGCTTGTGGATCATCGGGATCAATTGTTGTTAGTTCTTTGATTGAATGTATTGACCCTGTTTGTATGTGATTGAAAATTGTTGAAAGTAAATCTTGTATCATGGATGATACTGCCGTGTTCTGAGAGGATTGCATATGCTCAAGGGAACTAATGGTTTCCTTGCTTATGGTTTCTTGAAAAAAACTGGTGTAGGCTTCTTCAATAAGAGTGAATTGCATCGCTGGTATACTTGGTGTAGCTAAGAGAAGTAGACCGCTGAGCATTACACCGATAAGCATATGTTTTTTCATAACTTCACCGTTGATAATGTATTAGTATTACAATGAATATAAATTTTTCTATAAAAATTATTAATTAAAATATTGTAACAAGTGTATCTCTTATTGATAAATATTTTTAAAAATAGTGTTTGTCAAGGAAAAAAGATCAAAGATAAGGATAAACATTTATTAAGAAAACAGTTATTTTCAGCAGTATGAACCGCCTAGAACTCATCCTTCTTGTTTTTACTGCGTTTCTTCCCCCTATTTTGTACGCGATTTGGATTCGAAACACTGAACGAATCAATCGGGAGAAATGGAGTGCGATTGCGTTTTGTTTTTTATGGGGTGCAACCATTGCAATTATTGCCGCATTACTCCTTGAAATATTACTAGATGTATCAGTAACTGTTTCTTTTCAGACTGGATCCAGCCTGCAAATCATTGCTATTATTATGATTGCTCCTTTTGCTGAGGAACTGGTAAAACCCTTAGCGTTGAAGAGAAGAACCGTGAAAAGAGAACTGCGTGAACCAGAGGATGGATTGATTTATGGAGCAGTTGCGGGTCTTGGTTTTTCAGCAACTGAAAATCTGTTTTATGGATGGGGTTTTCTTTCAGAAGGATTATTTATTTTCCTCATCCTTATGTTATTGAGAAGTTTTGGTGGTTGTTTATTACATGCATCTGCAACCGCTTTAACCGGGTATGGCTATGGGAAAACCGTGCTTAATCATACCTCCTTTATCCGGGTGATTCCTTATTTTATCGTTGCAATGCTTGTACATGGACTTTATAATTTTTTTGTTTCCTGGGAAGATATCGGTGTTTTTATGGGACTACTTATCGCTTTTGGAATGGTCTTTGTTTTAATTAAATATGTCCGCCATAAGATTCAGGTATTGGATGGATCCTGAGAAAAAAGGAAAAAAAGAAGGGAAATGGGAAAAAAGAAATAGTAAATCAAGTACATAAATATGACGACAAAAAATACGTCAAAAAACGAATATTCGGGGTGTTTACCATTGGTAATAAAGAATTCAACTCTTTTTTCCAACACCCTTTATCCTTACTTCAGTATAGTTCTTTTTTTCTTCAATCGAATAAAAATCTGATTGAACGAACTGGCGTAGTAACCAAAGATTTGTTTGAGCATGACTACTCAGCCGTCTTACTCGACAAAAAGAAGGACCATCGGCAAACACCAAATAGGGCAATAGTTGATCAAAAAGATGTTCATCAACTGAAACACCAGCATCATAATCCATCAGTAGAGTGTCAACAGCAGTTTGGGCAATAGCCTCAGCAGGAACACCTTTTTTCCCAAGTTGTGAAACTCCTAACACTGCATGTGTCTCATGCATCCATAGAGTAAGACCAACTCCAGCTGAAGCAGATGTGACCTGTTCTGTTTTAATATGAGATCGAAGGTCGTTGGAAACCGCAGTCTTCATAATAGTCTGTTTCATCCGCTGACTGATATGATCTGGTAGCTGTGACCGATGAATTCGCCCATATAGCTCATGATCTTTCACCCCGTGAGTGCCATGAAAACCAGTGAGATGATGCATTGGTTGGATATGAAGAGTTGCTTCTCCGCCTCCTTTTGGATAATATCCTCGTTGATGTAGTTCTTCTTTAACCCTTACACCCATCATCCTTAGTGTTCGAAGAAAAACCTCAGTGAAATAATCCCATGATGGAGACCATCGTACATCAGTTCCACCACGAATGCGAACTGTGATCCCAGTTTCTGTAATCAAACCAAGAAGTAAACAAGCTTGCATGATAAGCGTAATACTTCCCGCGGTACCAACATCAACCTGAAACACACCACCATTGACTTGCTGAGGATAGAATCGAAGAGCATCAGATCCAATAAACAAACCCTCTACTTCTGCATCAGAAAGATTTTTCAGTAAACTGACTGCGGTATAATGCTGCGGTTTTAACCCTGGTGTTTTCCGATTTTTCCTAATACTTCGTATTTCCACAGGTTGCTGGGTCACAATAGAAAGAGATACACCATATCGAAGAATTTGACCTCCTCCTTCACCATAAGAACCATCGATTTGAATCATAAAAAATAAAACCTCATTCTGTTTTTTTTAGGATATCATAAAGAAGATATAATGCTTCGGTACAGGTTTCCTTTTTGTTTTCCAACCGAGATCCATTAAACTGAAATTGTTTCACACTAGTTTCTTTCTCCGTTGATATACCAATATAAACCAGTCCCACAGGTTTTTCTTTTGTGCCACCAGTCGGACCTGCAATACCAGTAGTTGCAATACCAATATCAACATGAGAATGTCTACGAACACCTTCAGCCATTGCATAAGCGACTTCAGCACTGACAGCACCATATTTTTCCAGTAAATCCTTTGGAACCTGTAATAATTCCATTTTTGCTTGATTACTATAGGAGATAATACCGCGATCAAAATAGGATGAGCTTCCTGAAATATTAGTCAACGTATGACCAATTAATCCACCAGTACAGGATTCAGCAGTGGCAATCATCATATTTTTCTCTGTAAGAATCGATGATAAATCCTTCAGAAATGATTGATTGATTGATTTCATTTCTTTTAACACCAAAGAACCAATAAAACAATGATTATTTAAAGGATTCAATTATTCAGGTCTAAATTATTATATAGGAGAAAAAGTTACACCCCTCTTAAGTTATTCATAATGAATAATCAAAACGCTCCCGTGGTGTAGTCCGGCCAATCATTCTGGCCTTTCGAGCCAGCTACTCGGGTTCGAATCCCGACGGGAGCACTTTTTTGCCAGTAAAT
>CAZVKY010000076.1:0-7389 GCA_964627915.1 uncultured Thermoplasmatales archaeon | reverse complement strand
TTCTAATGATAATGCACACATTCCATAACATTGACCACCTCTTCCACCTTCTTTGACCTTGTTTTTGTAAAGATAGTCTGCATGTGGTTTCCGCCAACCATATTCCTCATTCCACCAGACGTCATCGCCAAAAATAGATTCCATCATACTCCAACTCCAGGTATGATTCTCATCACAGCCCCAGTTTGCAAACGGTAGACCCCAGTACCATTGCCAGGGTACACCAATTTCGATATCTTCTCCTTCTACTCTTGTGGATCGGTCTTCTGTATCATATGCCCTTACTGAATATCGTAATGTACAAGGAGCTGAGCAATCATCAAGGATATCAACACCGTTGTATACTGTTATCGATCTTTCAACCTCTGTTTGCGGAGGATCAAACGTGAAATCAACAGGTATGCCATCAACGGTTATGGTCATAAAATCAATACCATCAGGATCAGTTGCCGTTGCAGTAATATCGATTTGTTGGCCATCCATTGGTAATAACTGGTACTTAGCTGGTGTCGCATCATCATGTTCAAACTCAATATCAAGAGTGACAACAGGATCACTTCCAGTTCCGGCAACATCAACAGAGAATGTTTCTCCCTGTGATGGTTCTCCTCCCTTGTCATCAGCGGAGACAATAAATGTATAATTACCGGCGGTTAGAACCTCAGAATAGGAACACGATAAGGTTGTTTGAGTCCCTTCGGCCTCACAATATTCAACTTCTTCTCCGCCTTTTTGAATGGAAATATATTGCATTGCAACATCATCAGTGGCATGCACTTCGATGGTAACAGTATCGCCAGATTGTGGATTTTCAGGGGTGATAGCATATTCTATTTCGCAAGGCGTTGTATCTTCAGGTGGTTCTTCTGGGGGATCATCAGGCTCTTCGCCACTTGATGATTTATACATAATGTAAAGTTGAGGCTCGTGCCATGAATCATCACTTGAGAAACGAAGTGAATTAGTAGCATCTGCCTCAAAAGCAACCCCATAATTTGTTTTAGATCCATCTAACCAATCTTCAACAATTGCTGTTGCTTCCCAATCATGCCATTCATCTGAAGAAACAACGAGACCGCTGTTCATCTCATAATATGAGACATCAGATTCCCAGGTGACAACATTCTCTGTCCATGAATCCATAATAGGATGCATATATATTGTAAAACTAGGGCTAGGTGCTGTAGGAGAGTAAAGGCTAATTTTAGCCTCCATTACATCTGCATCATCTGGAAGACTTGATAAATCAAAATTGACATAACTTATATAACGGTATCCAAATTCATCACCACCGACGGTAAGATAATATCTATTTGAACCTGAATCAAAATTCTTGTCTTGATCATAACTAACGGAGCTTACATAAACGGAACAACTCGATTCCAACCAAGTTTCATATGTTACAGGTTTGGGTGGTGGTGCTGCGGTTATTATCTGGCCGAATGCAGGAATTATTGTAACAATTGTTAACATTATGATGACTGCTTTCATTCTATGATTTTTCATTTTTAGGCCTCCACAATAAGTGTATTAAGATATAACTCTGGGTAAATTATCTGTTGTTATTAAGGATTTCTTTTTATTTCAAGGATATTTACTCGTTTATTGTAAAAAGAGTATTGATTTCCCGATACAAATGAACAATAAATCAGTTGATTACATCAAGATGATAAACAACACTCCTATGATCATAATTACTACTCCTGCGATCCTGTTTTTTATATTTTTTTCTTTGAAAATGAGATATCCCCAGATGACAACAAGAATCGTACTTGTCCGTTTAATGGAGATAACATAGGAAACAAGAGTTAAGTTGATAGCAATCATCTGATTAAGAATGGTTAACCCATAAATCAACCCTATTGGAAAAAGCGTTGTAATCCAGTTTTTTGTTTTTTTTCTATTTTTTGGAAAACGAAAAATTACTATTGGAAACAAGCTGAAAGAGACAAAAAACGCCATCATGGTAATCCAAAAGAAAGGAGATGAATTTTTCACACCGATTTTGTCAATATTGGCACTAACACTCCAAATCACGGCGACAAGAAGCATGAACCGTGGACCTTTTTCTTTAATTAGTGCATGAAATGGTTGAAGGATTCCTTCTGATCTTTTTTTAATGTTTAATATATAGGAACCAAGCACGATGAGAAGAACACCGAGTAATCCATATTGATTTGGAAATTCACCAACGAGAATCGGTGAGGTGATAAGTAAAAACAAAGGACTAAATGCTAGGAGTGGAACGGAGATGGAAAGATCAGCTAGTTTAATTGATTTCATATAAAAAATAGTGGCAAAAACATTACAAATTCCACCAAGGATAAGAATCAGCCAAAATGATGGCTCTATGCTTGGGATACCAGTAATAAAAAGGATGATAAGTAGAAGTGGAATGGGAAAAAACCATAATGACCAAGCAACGACATATTCATCGATTTCTTTCAAGGATTTTTTACTAAGCACATCCTTGATTGATTCGAAAAACGCAGTGAGAAACGCAAAGATAACCCAGATCATATTTGTATTTCCAATTCAGCTCATCTTTTTTGATTCTTTAATAGTTAACTGAGAAACATGGATTTGTTTTATGGATGAGCTTAAAAAACTCTAGTTATTACCAGGCACTACCATGCTTCAGCCTCAGATGAAAAAAGGAATCCTCTTCATCACTATTTCCTCTATTTTTTATGCTGTAGTTATTGTGAATACTAAGGCAGGATTAAATGCAGGATTGGAATCATCTTCATTTACTTTTCTTACCATGTTTATTGCGTTTTGTTTCATCCTTCCCTATTATTTTTCACAAAAACGGGAGAAGATACAGAAAAAAGATTATCGAAATTTTTTCTTCCTAGGTTTATTTGCATCTGGTTTAGCTCATTTTTTATTGTTTTTCGGGCAGAATTTTACCTCAGCGGTCAATGCTGGATTTTTAGTGAAGACCACAACCATATTTACGGTTGTTTTTGCTTTTGTTCTAGTAAATGAACGATTAAAAAAAACCGATTTTTTTGCTATTGCTATTTCTTTTTTTGGTGTATTTCTATTGAGTAGTGAAGGTAAATTCTTTTTTCAAATAGGTGATGTGTTAATCATTCTTTCCTCCCTTTTTCTAGGGTTTTCAAATGCTTTTGCAAAAAGACTGATGAACGATCATTCCTCTACAACGGTTATATTTTGGCGGACTTTTTTTGGAATCCCTGTTCTCTTTGTTTTTACCCTTATGTTATCTGATAATCCTTTTTCCTCTCTGGGCTTTTATACTTTGTTGAATGGATTTTTTTTAGCCGTCACCATGGTCTTTTTGTATAAATCAATTGAAGTCATTGGTGCTTCTCTGTCTTCCACTCTTTTTTTCATTAGCCCTGTTTTTTCCACCGTTTTTGCTGTTCTTCTTATTCAGGAATCATTGTCTATCATTCAATTGTTAGGTGGAGGAATCATTCTGATGGGAACCTATCTCATTGTGAGAAGATAAAAAATATGTTTACTCTGATAATTGAACACTTTATTATACTCTATATCATTATTTCTTCACTGTGACGGTATGAATCAAACACAAAAGATGAAACTTTTTAAGGATGTATTTGCTCCAAAACCAGATGAACATGTGCTTTTTCTCATTGATATTCCTCATGATGATCTAACTGATTCAACAATGTGGCGAGATCGTCGACAGATGGCGGTGGAATGGAAATCAATGTTTGATGCTATGGGTCAAAAAAAGGATTTTTCTGTATCAATAAAAGCATATCCTGCAACTGGTGTGAATAATGCGCCATTACCAAAAAATATCCTGGAGTTGGTTAAACAATCAAATCTCGTTATCGCTATGACCGAGTTTTCTGCAACTGCATCACTTGCTTCTCTTTGTCAAAAAATAGGATCTATTACTCGTTGTGTTAGTATGCCTGGTGTTGAAAGAAGAATGGAACATACTTCGTTTCAAGCAGACTATCGTAAGGTTAAAAAGTATGCCATTGCGTTAAAAAAAATATTAGATAAATCCACTGGTGCTCGTATTTCTTTTTCAACAGATGATTCCTTGTTTATTGATTTGAGAAATCGAACAGCTGGTGCTGATACGGGTGAATGTATCAAAACAGGTCAATCCATTAATTTTCCTAGTGGTGAAGGTTTCAAAGCACCATATGAAGCAACGGATGATGAGATTAAACAGTTTGGAAAAAGTAAGACAGAAGGAATTCTTCCAATTTATGATAATCAAGATATACTCAAAGCGGAGGTGCAAGAAAACCAGATAACAGCGGTTAGGGGTGTCTCTCAGAAGGAAAAAGATTTGAATCAGTTTTTTTCGGATAATCCTACTCGTCGGAATATCGCTGAGCTTGGTATTGGATGTAATCCAAAAGCAAAGGTGATTGGAAATATTTTGGAAGATGAAAAAGTACCAGGTCTACATATTGCCTATGGCACGAGTAGTCATCTTGGTGGCAATATTACTAGTGACATTCATCAGGATATCTGTTTTCCAAAGCATGCTCCGGTGGAAGCAACATCCTTGATCCTAATGACAAAAGAGGATGATGAAATTGAACTCATTGTAGAAGGTCAGCTTCAATTTGAGTTATTATCATAAAAGCTGTTCATTGCACGGTCTTTTTATGAAAAGAAAATAAGCATTAACAAGAAACCAAGGATTTTTGCTAGGGGATCAAAAATGGGCATCTTTAGAATGAGTGGTATTTCAGCTGGTTTTGGTCCTTCCTCTGGAAGACTTGAGGTGTTTGTTAATCTAATGAATTGAATGGTTGATTTTTGTAAGGAGTTTTCAAAAACTATTGATTTGGTATTTGATGTTGTGATGTTTATTATTTGTAGATGATGGTTTTCATCGATAAGATAGTGTGCAATAGTGTAATTTGATTTCCACGGAAGATGTTCAATATTTAGTTGGTAGGTATTATCTTTGGTATCAAAATTGCTAAGCAGTATGCTGATATTGCTTTTATCTTCAGAAATCCCTGCTAGATAGGTCGTTTTTTCTTTTGCATCTATCGTTGGTGTTTGTAATCTTATTGGTGTGTCCCTGTTTAAATAATGAAAGGCAAGATAGGAAAGAGCAGGTGTTTTAAATTTTCCATCTGGTGAAAAAAGACTGAGATCAAAACCAATAAACCGAATCAGCCAGTTGTTATCTCCTGTTCCCCGGTACCGAAATGCATAATCGATGCCAGCATCCTGCAACGCAGAAAACGTGCACGCAGTAAATGCTGCATTTTTTGCATTGTCTTTATCACGTTGTGGTGAAAGAATATTATAATTCCATTCAGTGTTTATGTTTTCTGTTTCCGTGAAGCCAAAGGAATCAAGGAGGTTTCGAATCTGTTTTGATCCATTATACAGTTGAAATGGTGTATCAGCATACATATGCCAGGAGTAAAAATCAAGGGGAAGCTGGTTTTCTTTGACAAAACTCAGAAATCTGGTGGTGAAATTAGTATCAAAAATTGATGAAGTACAGGGCCCTCCGATTTTTAAGTTAGGATTATATTGTTTGAGTGTTTCAGCGGTTATCTTATAAAGATCAAAATATGATTCAGTTGTTCCATTCCAGAATCCATCGAGATCTGGTTCATTCCATATTTCAAAATATGTTATATTGTAGTGATATCCATCTGCCCATCCATCATTATAATGCATGATGATGTGTTTACAGATTTCAGCCCATTTACTTTTGTTTTCTGGTGGATTCCTGAGTTGTTCTTCAACGCTTGCGCTTTCTCCTAGTCGATAAAAAACATCACACCCAGCATCGATAATCGATGAAATATAGCGATCTGAAAGAGTGAAATTATAATTTGAAGCAACAAAAGGATCTTTGCTCATATTTGGAAAAATCATGCTAACATCTGTTGGTCCATTGAAATCATGAGTGCGAACAAAACGAATCCCTGTTTGTTGATATTGACTGGTTAACACTGCTGCATTTTCCACGTCATGATTGGGGAGTGGTCCACAGTTAATTTCACCATAATGATTGATTGATCCTGCTTTTTGTGTGCAATCCAATTCGATGCTTAGATCAGCATTAGAAATGATCCTTTGTGGATTTGAAAAAACAAATGCTGATGAAAGTGAGCCCAGCAGAAAAAGAAAGGTGATAAACATAATAGTTAAGTAGAGGCATTTTTTGTTTTTCGTTGCTTTTTTTCTTGGTATATTATCCGCCCCCGATCATATGGTGGACTACTAACAGGTTTTATAAGCAATTTGTGATATTTATATATTTCTAGAAATGAAATACGTATTATTTATTTTCAGTTTGTTAAATGCCGTGATAATGATACAGAAAATAATACCTGCAATTAATGCTGAGAGCAGAGGACAGAGGATGCTACATGTTTTTTCATACCAGTTCTCAATGTTTTGACCGGTTTTTTTTAAATGATTGTTCTATTTTTACCGATTTGTTCAACCTCATCTCCAAAATGATCCATGTTTTGTTCAAATTTGTGATTTCGCATTTGTTTGATTTAGTGCTACTCCACAATGTTGACAGAATTTTGCCTCATCAGGATTATCTTTTCCACAAGAGAAACAATGTTTCATATAACAGTCACCTTGAAAACCTGTAAGTATTTTACAATTGTTACTTTTTGAAAGTAAGAGATCATTTATTAAGCATTTTTGTCAATGAGAAGTCGTTGCAATGTATCTCTTTTCGAGTGCTGAAAAATTCATTCATTCCATCAGAGTCTCTTAAGAGATCATTAAATTCTTTGATGATTTTGTTGATTTGATCTTGGGAAAGTAATGGTTTGGAATTATTCGGACAATACAAGTCTGGAATGGTTCCTTGTAATCGGCAGATGATTGGTCTAACTGGGTAAATCAGACATCGATTCTTTGTTAGATATGGACATTTCATGTGATTTTGTTTGAATTCTTCTTCTGAATATGTCATATATGGTAATTGATAATGCTTCAGATATGTTCTAATGTTTATTTCTTCAGGGTAAAACCAAAAAATCGGATTCGAACACCGTTGGCAATGTTTGCATTCAAAACCAGGGATCTGTAGATAGATATTATTTAATCGGCGAAGCACTTCAGCTTTAGGAAGATTGTTCATGTTTCCAAAAAAAAGATCATATTTCTTTTTTCTCGAAGAAAAGAAAATACGGTGGGATTATTAATCCTGAGTGAAAAAAAACAAGGAAAAAACAGGAAAAAACCGTGGAAAAAAGTGTAAAAGAAATTGTTCATCCCATATGAGATGAGAAAGTTGAGAAGAAAAGTCTGGGAGAACTTCTCACTTTCTGCGGTTGAGATGGGATGGTAATGCACTCTTTAAAAAATACCAGCCCAGACTTTTTCATTACTTCTACTACCAAGCATAAGGTGGCAGTTTAAGTACCTTTT
>CAZVKY010000075.1:0-7900 GCA_964627915.1 uncultured Thermoplasmatales archaeon | reverse complement strand
ATTACGACCAATCAAGCCTATCAAACGGGTATTCCAATGAAGGATGCATTACATCGTTTCAAGGAGGGATTACGGTTCACTCATGTCTTAATCGGTCATAACATAGATTATGATTATCATGTGATGAAAGCAGAGTTTAGAAGAAAAAAAATGCAAACATTGCTAGATCAGTATCCACGTTTTTGCACCATGAAATCATCCCGGGTTATTGAGTTTTGTAAAGTGATGAGAGGAGATGGAAAACCAAAATGGCCAGGATTACGTGAATTGTATTGGCATTTGTTTGATGAAAAATATCGCGGTGCACACGATGCCTATGGTGATGCCAAGGCATGTGCGCAGTGTTTTTTTAAATTACGTGATATGGGTGTGATTTAATTCTTTTTAAATCGTTTCCCGAGTTTTTTCATCACTTTCGGAAGCGTGGTGTATTCCATATCTTCCATGGGGAGTCGATGTGGTTCAAATGGTCCATGTTGACGCATGTATTGAGTGATATGTAGTGCTTCTCTTCGGATACCATCAAAAGCTAGGTCATCAAAGAGATCAACAGGTTCGGTTAACATCCCATTTTTAAGTTGGAATCCTAATGCAATCACTCGTGGTGGACCATCAAACCGGGTGCATTGTGCATCTTTCACGGCAACAGGCATGAGAGGCCCATTGTGTGATCCGCGCATCCATCCAGAAACCAGATGAGCATGAGTGAATCCTTCTAGGACTTCTCCAAGTGCTGGAAGACCTGATTGTGCTCGGACTGCACCAGCGGGATCGTCTTTGCCGACGTATTCACCGGCGATTTGATAGAGTTTTTCTGTTGATATCACTGAAACTGCTTCATCACTAGGTAGTTTTGAGCTTTTTTTAGGATAAACTCGTTTGATGACAAAACGTGATTTCGCTCCGATTAATGCCAAAAGATCATAAAGTTCTTCTGGTGTCTTTAACATCACATGTTTATGTTCTCGGATGTCCCATACTTCAAAGACAAAACCATCATGAATGCTTGGATCAATGATGAGTCCAGCAGTGTTATAAGGATCGGAAAAGATTTTAGAGATAGGATAGTTAAATGCACCAGGTTCTGTTTTATCCATCATAAAGGCAACGATTGGTTCTGCTTTTCTCTCTGTAAATTCCATTTCAGCAATCCCTGGACCCATTCCTCTTACGTTTCCGGAGAATGCATCACTGAGCATGTCTTGACCGGCTCCATATAATCCAAGGTCACGAGCTTTTTCTGTTGTCTCTAAAAAGGTGTTCCATGCAAGTTCATGGACTTCTTTTGCATCAACACCATTGGTATGGGTCATAATCAGTTCTAGGTCGTCACCGCAATGGGTAACATGAAAATCCTTTATGATTTTTGATCGTTGTGCATCAATGAGTTGTTTATAGGCAATTTTTTCTAAATCGGGATGGACTTTTGCATGACCTGGCCATCCTCCAACATCTGCTTTGATAATACTAAATGTAGTTTTCATCTCTAAACCTCCGCTGTCATGGTATCAAAACATGGTTTATAAAAGGTTTGGATTCTCCTTTTGAGTAACATTTTTATCCTTGCTTGTGATGATACGTTGTTGCTGTGAACTTATGCCTCTTGAAATCTATAATTCGCTATCCCGGGAAAAGGAAGAATTTGTGCCTGTTGAAGATGGAAAAGTAAAGATGTATGTCTGTGGGATGACGGTGTATAGTGATGCTCATATTGGTCATGCTCGTACGTATTTTGCTTTTGATGTGATTAGACGGTATTTGAAACATCGTGGGTATGATGTGTTTTATGTACAGAATGTAACAGATGTTGATGATAAGATTATTGCAGCCGCAAATGAGAAACAGGTTGATGCACTTGAGTTTTCCTGTGGTTGCACGAATCGGTGTTTAGGTGATCTCGATAACCTTGGGATTCAACGAGCTGATTTGTATCCAAAGGCTTCTGAAACTATTGAGGATATGATAGAGATGATCCAGCAGATCATCAATAATGGATATGGATATGAGGCTGATGGTGATGTGTATTTTGCTGTTGAAAAATTTAAGGATTATGGGAAGCTTTCAGGTCAAAATGTTGAGGAATTGAAAGCTGGTGCTCGTATTGAACCTGGTGAAAAAAAGAAAAGCCCGGTTGATTTTGCATTGTGGAAGAAAGCAAAACCAGGTGAACCTTTTTGGGATAGTCCATGGGGGAAGGGTAGACCTGGTTGGCATATAGAGTGTTCCACGATGAGTACGAAATATCTTGATCTTCCTTTTGATATTCATGGTGGAGGGATGGATCTTCGGTTTCCACATCATGAAAATGAGATTGCTCAGGCTGAAGCAGCAACAGGTAAACCATTTGCTAAATATTGGATGCATAGTGGACTACTTACCGTGAATGGGGAGAAAATGTCTAAATCTTTGGGTAATATGATTAATATTTGTGATTTACTTGATAAATGGCCTGCTGAGGTGATTCGTTTTTTCTTTACCAAAACGCATTATCGACGGCCTCCTGATTTTTCTGATGATGCATTGCATGTTGCTGAGAAAGGAATCAACCGGATTCATCGGTTTAAGGAACGATTGAAATCACTTTCTCTTGAGAAAAGTTGTGTGATTAAAAAAGATGGGTTGTCTGAAATGGATCAGGAGTTTTATGATATTGTTGTTGATTTTCAGCATCAGTTTGAACTGGCGATGGATGATGATTTTAATACTCCTGAAGCGGTGGCTTCTATGTTTGCGTTTATCAATCAGATCAATGGTTTTCTTGAGACACATGATGAGCCAAGTAAGGATGTCGCTCGTTTTGCTTTGGATACTTTTGTTAAACTCGGTAGGATTTTAACCTTGTTTCAGGATGAAAAGAAGGGTTCTGATGATGTGCTTGATGCAGTCAAGGAAGTTTATAAATCATATTTACCAGATAAAGAGCCCTCTGATAATATGGATGAGTTATTAGAGGAGTTATTACAAGTTCGGCAGCAGGCTCGTGAAAATAAGGAATGGGGGAAAGCAGATAAGATCCGTGATGATATTGAATGTCTTGGTTTTGAAGTTCAAGATACTGCAGATGGATCGGTATGCCGTAAGCTTCACTAATCATCAATAGTAATGTGTGGTTCTCTTTAGATTACGAAATGAGAACGGCTTTCACTGAGGGAATGTCTCTTATTTTTGGGATGATGCTTGCTGGTAGTGGTGTTTCGGTGACCACGAAAAGATGTGGTTCAGCGGTGATTTCGATATCATCAACGATTGCTTGTCTGATGTTGATGTGTTCGTCTGCGATGATTGTTGCAATTTGTGCGAGGATTCCGGGTTGACTGGCATTGGTGGGAATGATTTCTAGAACGCCCCAGCCCATTGCTGATGCCATCTCTTTAAGATGGCAGGTGGGCCGAAGGTTGGTAAAGATTTGTTTGAGTTTTTGGTGTTTATTAATTGTGTCAATGGTGGACTTGATTGCTCGTCTGTCTAGAGATAGTGCTCGGGCGATTTTTGAATCTGATAGTTGGATTGATCCGCAATAGAGATGTTGCTTTTTGATGGAAAGCCCGTATTCTAGCATTTTTTGAGCGATTTTTTTTTGTTTTGGATAATTCTCAAAATAATTGGCGATATATTCCCACATGGTTCAGTAGTCATTATTATTCTCCATGTTATTTATATTTTGTTCTTCGGTGTGTAAAATAATACTTCATTTGTCATTTTTGTACTTCAATGTACATTTTTAGCAATATTTATATATGATGAAAACCATAATTATATTTGTGAAAAAATATGAACGAAACAAAAATTACCCTTGATCCAGATGACATGCCCAGAAAATGGTATAACATACTTCCTGATCTTCCAAAACCCCTGCCTCCTCCAAAAGACCCAAAGGATGGACCATCCCGCGTTCAGAACCTCCCCAATATTTTCAGTATGGAGGTCTTAAAACAAGAAGGTGCAACTGAACGCTATATTTCCATCCCCTCTGAAGTAAGAGAACTTTACATTCAATCAGGTCGACCTCGAGCATTATACCGGGCGAAACGATTAGAAAAGAAACTCAATACTCCCGCAAAGCTCTATTATAAAGGTGAATTTTATAGTCCAACTGGTAGCCATAAGGTAAACACCGCTATTCCTCAGGCATACTATGCAAAAAAACAAGGAATGGAACGGATGACCACAGAAACCGGTGCTGGACAATGGGGAACGGCTCTTGCCTATGCCTGTAGCCTGGTAGGCATGGATTTAACCGTGTACTGGGTACGGGCCGTAGCTACTTGGAAACAATCCCGTCGAAATTTCATGCAGCTACTAGGTGCAAAAGTGTATAATTCACCAAGTAACCGAACAAATATTGGTAAGATGCTACTGAAAGAGGACCCTAATCATGTTGGATCACTTGGCATCGCCATCGCTGAAGCAGTACAAGATGCCTGCAATGATGAAAAAGCAGTATATAGTTTAGGTTCAGTGCTTAATCATGTTCTTTTACATCAAACCATTATTGGTCTTGAAACAAAAAAACAAATGGAAATCGTTGATCGATATCCAGATTTAGTCATCTCTTGTCTGGGTGGCGGAAGTAATTTCGGTGGTCTTTCCCTTCCCTTTTTCAGAGATCGAATAAAAAATGGGAATAACACACAGTTTATCGCCAGTCAAAGCGCCGTTGCTCCAAATCTAACAGGTGAATATCGCTATGATTTCGGTGATTATGCAGAGCAAACACCATTATTAAAAATGTGTACATTAGGTCATCGTTGTAACCTTAAACCTATCAAAGCAGATGGACTGAGGTATCATGCTGCTGCACCAATCATTAGTGCGTTGAGACATGCAAAAATGCTTGATACCATTCAATATCCTGCTGATGAAAAATATGTCTTTAACCGAGCCAAACTGTTTATTCAAACAGAGGGATTTCTTCCTGCACCAGAATCAGCATATAGCATCACTACGGCTATTGATGAAGCAAAAAAATGTAAAAAAACAGGTGAAGAAAAAACGATTTTATTCAATGTCAGTGGCCATGGTTTTATGGATATGGAAGGTTATAGGGATAAACTTCATATTGGTGCATAAAAAAAAGAAGGAAAAATACTTTATTTTCCTTTTCCATGATTTGCTCGGATACTAGGTCGGATCTTTTCTACTCCTTTTCCTTTTTTATGAAGCCCTCGACCTTTCTGACCAGCACTGGTTTTTCCTCGAAGCACTCTACGCTTGTTTTTTGGTTTGGAAATCCAGTTTATTTTTGTATCGTTTTTAATTGCTGGATGATGCGGATCAACGAGTATTACTTCATAGTAATGATATCGTCCATCATCACCAACCCAATAAGAATTCAAAACTTCTAGATTTGGATAATGTTTTGAGGTTCGTTCCTCCGCGATTCGTTTTGTGTTTTTCGCCATGGTTATTTTGGTAATACCACGTTTCGAAGGAACTCTTCCTTTTCGAATGGCGTGTTTCCGAAGACTACCCCTTCGTACATGGGCTCTTACCACAATATAGCCTGGTTTGGCCTTGTACCCGAGTGAGCGAGCACGATCGATACGGAGTGGTTTTTCAACTCTTAGGAAATTTTTTTCTTTCCTCCATTGAATCAATCGTTGTTGTTGTGGTGATTGAAAGGAAGTATCTGGTTTTTTCCATTGATCTTTTATATGAGAATATATACCTTTTGTCATAGTAATTACACCAGTTATAGTAATCTTAAGTGGAAGCATAGGAAGGAGGGTTCTTTATTTAAAATTTTTGTCCCATTTTCCGATGAATCGATGAGATTAGTCTACAAAGGTTCTTTGTTTAAATCATTTTTTGAAAGAAAGCACGTTTTTTTTGTTTTGAAATAGGTCGCCACACTTAAAAAGAAAGATTGTATTTCAGTTAAAAAAAGGGGAGTTACCCAGTATGGATCATTTGTTCAATAAAAAAATGGAAACGGCATCTCGAAAAAAAATTAATGAGATTCAGTTGAAACGGTTGAAAAAAACAGTGAAGAATACGTATGAGAATGTATCATTTTATAATAAAAAATTCAAAGAATTAGGTATTACTCCAGATGATATTAAAACATTAAATGATATCACTAAGCTGCCGTTTACCACGAAAGATGATCTCCGGGAGAATATGCCTTTTGGGATGATGAATGTTTCATTAGATCAGTGTATTGAACTTCATGCTTCATCTGGAACCACTGGTATTCCTGTCACTGCTTGTTACACTCAGAAGGATATTGAGGTATGGGCGGAGATAATGGCTCGTTGTCTTTCTATGTCAGGGTTAACTAAGAAAGATATTTTTCAGAATCCTATTCCTTATGGAACGTTTACTGGTGCCTTTGGGTTTCATTATGGTGCACAAAAAGTAGGAGCATTAGTGATCCCTTCTGGAAAAGGCCAATCAGAACGCCAAATCAAACTCATGCAGTATTATAATACCACCTTTATTTCTGGTGTTGCTTCTTATGTTATTCGATTGGGGCAGGTAGCAAAGGAAATGGGTATTGATCCAAAGAAGACCACAGTGAAAAATGGATTGTTCGGTGCGGAAATGTTTACCCCTGGGTTAAAAAAACGGATTATTGATACTTGGGAGATGGATGTGCATGATATTTATGGGTTGACAGAGATGTGTGGTCCTGGTGTTTCAACGGATTGTGATCAACATGATGGTTTGCATTTGTGGGAGGATCATTTTTTGGTTGAATGCGTGGATCCCAAAACCCTTGAACCTGTTGATGTTGAGGAGGAAGGAGAACTAGTGATTACCACCTTAACCAAGGAGGGCATGCCCTTATTGCGTTATCGGACAAAGGATATCTCTAAATTATATGATCAATCAGTATGTGAATGTGGTCGAACCCATGTGAAACATGCTAATATTAAGGGGCGTAGCGATGATATGATCATTATTCGGGGAACAAATATCTATCCGGGTCAGATTGAATCAGTGTTGATGAAGCATCCTGAGGTAGGGGGAAATTGGCGGATGATTCTTTCCACGGAAAATGATGTGGATACTCTTACCGTCGAGTTGGAGACAAAACAACAACTTAGTCAGGTTGAGACTTCAAGTCTTGAAAATACTTTAAAAAATAATATTAAATCGGTTCTAGTGTTTACCCCTCAGGTTGATATTCTGCCACCAAATACCATTCCAGATACGGGGTTAAAAGCAAAACGTGTGATTGATAATCGGGTGAAGGAGTAGCTTATGAGTCAAAATAATGCTGATCTTTTAAAGGTAAATGGCCCGCTTGCTGAAGATGAAGTCAAAACACTTCTTCGATCATATGGGATTCAGACCACTAATTTTGAAACAGTGAAAACCGTTGATGATATAAAAAAAATCAATCTTTCATTTCCAGTTGCCCTTAAGGTGTGTTCTCGAAAGATTCTTCATAAAACCGATGTCGGTGGGGTAACATTAAACATTGAAGATAAACAAGAACTGTTAGAAACGTTTCAGCAGTTCAAAAAACAGTTTCCTGATGAACGGTTCATTGTCGATGAAATGGCTGAAAAAGGAGTGGAAGCAATCGTGGGTTTGGTGCAAGATCCCACCTTTGGCTTGACCATCATGGCAGGTGTCGGAGGGATCTATACTGAGTTGTATCAGGATGTTTCTTTTCGCGTGGTCCCGATTGTTGATTTTGATGCCAGGGAAATGATTGAGGAAATCAAAGGAAAGAAACTGCTTGAAGGATTTCGTAATATAAAAGCAGATAAAAAACAGTTTATTGAGTTGTTGTTAAATGTTTCAAAGATTGGTGAAAAACTCATGGACCGGGTTGATCAAATGGATTTAAACCCAGTGTTTATCTATGAAGATGGGTATTGTGTGGTTGATGCAAAACTGATATTAAAAGAATGATATGGGGGAAAACGATTTTGATGGCAGCAGAAAC
>CAZVKY010000074.1:0-8022 GCA_964627915.1 uncultured Thermoplasmatales archaeon | reverse complement strand
CAACTATGGAGTTTTAGAGTTACAAAACTATGGAGTTTTGGCAGTTACATGACAATTCATCGTACTCTCCATCACCAATATCTCCTGCATTCTTTTTCTCGTATGTGTATTCTAAATCCTTTTCAGTAATATCATTATCTTTAAAAAAATTGACAATAAACAATGTTCTCCCTTCTGAATGAGTGCCAGTATTACCAGTTTTCATCCCTCGTTTAAATTGGCTAATCCTTTTCCTAATGTTTTTGGTTTTTCCAATGCATAGAATACACTCCTCATCATTTTCTAGTAACCTTTCAATCTCATCCTTACCCTTCAATTTGATTCTGTAAATTGCAGGTTGATTAAGTTCTTTAGGTGATTCTGATATGTTAATCCATTTTTCTACCATGAAAGATGAATAAGGGAAGAATGATTGATAATATTTGTGAAATTAATTCTGATATCTAGATTGATTGCTGATTTTGAAATATTTCATAGTATCTCATACAATATCACGTCATATTCTTCGATGAAATGAAAACCTGATGATTATCCCTCATAACCATGTTTTTGGATTTTCATACGTTAATCATATGTTTTAACCCTGGTTAATGAAAAAACAGATTTAAAATAAAGGCTCTTCTCCATTTTTGGGCAGGAAATCTGACGATTTCCAAAAGATAGATTTAAGGAAAAAAGATGGGTAAAATCGCAGTAGAAATTCTAGTATTAATTTGTTCTAATATTAACTATGCAGATCACGATCTTTAATTTGCAATTCAATAAATTGAAATAAATTAAAAAATATGGGAAAGGTAATCTGAGTTCAAATGTAAAATACATTACCTAAAAATGGAGAAGACTCAAATTAATAAAAGTAAAAAAGGTGTTAGTTCATACACGGATGGATTCATGAGGGATATGCCCATTTATATGTTCATAATCCCGATGAAATGTGATGAAAAAAGAAGGTTTATGTTCGAATCCATCGAAAAATATTCGAAAAATTCAAAAAGTCTTAGTGTATAA
This sequence comes from uncultured Thermoplasmatales archaeon, assembly GCA_964627915.1. Classification (GTDB taxonomy): domain Archaea; phylum Thermoplasmatota; class E2; order DHVEG-1; family DHVEG-1; genus EX4572-165. Next base: position 7,014 of record CAZVKY010000074.1, on the reverse strand, counting down.
CAGGGTAAATGGGCAAACGGTTCATAGCATATGCACGATTATTTCGCTTATCAGGTCTTATCGGTTTCTCAATGGCGCCAGTATTTGGAGCATTTAGCCAAGTTGGAATAACGATATCGCTTCTTCCTTTGTTTTTATTATTATTGCTAGGTGTGTTAAAAACGATTCATGGATGTGTCATGAACGATATCTTTGATATTGACGTGGATAGGCTCTCCACTGATCCCAGTAGACGGCCTTTGGTAACAGGGGATATATCCATTAGAACAGCATATGTTCTCTCCATTGCTACAGTACTATTGACCTATATGATATTGTTTGGTTATTTTTTCAGCGCACAACCATCCTTTTTTTATGCGTTTGTCTGTGTTAGTATTGCAGCGATCATAGGTAATATCTATAACAAATATGGGAAGAAGTTTGTTGGTTCGGATTTTCTCGTTGGTTTTTCTGAAGCGTTGTTCGTTCTTGTTGGTGCTTATGTGGTTACGCCCTCAGGTGATATTAGCTTGTTGACCTGGGTGATCTTTCTATTGATCTTCACTCAATATCTCTTTATGAACATGATCATCGGGGGGTTAAAGGATGCAGATCATGATCATCTCTATAAAACAAGAAACGTTGCCATAACAACAGGGGTAAAGGTCTCAAAGGAAAAAACGTTACATCTTCCAAGAAGTTTTATTACCATTGGTTTATCGATACGTTTCTTTTCAGCTGTTTTAGCGTTCATCCCTTTTATCTATTATTATAAGACGGTTCAACTCTGGGACCTATTTCTTATGATGATACTTGTTGGGATAGTTATTCTGTTGACCTTTCGCTTGTTTATGCTTAGGTCCCTTGCAGAGAGAAAGAAAGTCCTTGGGTTGTTTGCTGTTCAAGGTGTACTCCGTTATAGTTTTGTTCCTTTCCTCCTGATGCCTCTTATTGGTTTATTCTTTTCATTGGTCTTTGTCATAATGCCTTTGATATGGTTTTTTATCATCATGGTGTTCTCAGGACAGGATATCGCTCCTAACCTCTAAGGTGAAAAAAGATGAATGATGTTAAGAAAAATAATGCAGAAGCAATCATGCCGAAGGATGATGCGTTCCATGGTTCGCCAAAGAGATTTGCTGCTGAATGGTGGTATTTTGATGCTTCGTTCAATGGTGATATCAGTGTTCACCTAGGTCTTAAAACATTCACAAAAAAAAACAAGGGTTTCGTCATGCCCTTAATTGAGATATACCACAAGGGAAAACTAACACATATCGCTAGTACAAGATATCTTTTTAAGAAAGCAACCATCTCTTCAGAGATACCTTATGTTAAGATATTTGATAAATCGTATATTGCCTTTGATAAAGAACGATATGATGAAACAGGAGAATGGTGCTATCATATTACCTTTCAGATAGATGACTTATGTGCTGACCTTAGGTTTGTTGGATGCACGCAGGGGTGGAAGATCCAGACACCGCTAGAGAGCTGGACCGTTGCCCTTCCAAAGGCCAAGGTGACCGGCACCCTTGAGATAAAAGAGCAGGTGATACCCGTTGAAGGAATAGGATATCATGATCATAACTGGAATTATTCACTGTTAACTGCTTTGAACTATGGGAAAGGATGGTACTGGGGAAAGATCAGAAGCGATACCATAACCATCACCTGGGCTAATATCGTTAAATCAGCAAAGAAGTCCGAGATACTTGCCGTTGTCAATCAGGATGGAAACGGTTTTTTCAATGTACATCCATCAACTATATCGTTCAAACCTCAGAACAGCATCAAGGATCATAGAAGAAGGACACCAACAGAATTCTTATTTCATATCCAGGATTTAATAGATCATAAACCTATGAGTACAGATGTTATTATGAAGACTATGGAGCTTCATTTCAGTAAAGTATTGTTTGCTCCCTATTGGAGATATCATGTCCATGCCGAAGGCAATATAACAATAGGGGATAAGATGGAACCTGTCTCAGATATCCAGATCATGGAGTATCTACAATTTGATATATTTTAAACAGTGTATCCAAAGAATATCGGCTTTAGATGATGATACAAATACACATTTAAAATATTTAGAAAATTTTATAAATATCCTTGAACAGCTTACTATATTCGTACCGCTTTGTTTCCATTCTTTTTACCCTATTGAATGAATACAATAGCGGTACATTATTTTACCCAAAAACGGAGAAGAGCCAAAATAAATAATATAATCAATAACCGAAGCTAATTAATATCCTTCCTCGTTAAATGATTCGAAACCTTCATCTCCCCCTAATTTTTCCAACATTTTTTCTGGTAATCTCAATGATAAACAATACTGAGATTGAAGTGGAACCCCAGTAATAGACCTCAATAGTCCAGCTCTCCCAAAAGCAATAGATAATGGATGTGTCTTTTCAATAAATGAAACCTGTTTCCAACCCCATTCTACAAATGATTTAATATCATCATAGGATAATTCATTATCAACTTTCAGCCATCTTTTACTCCACATACTAATTTTCTTTTTTGTTTCAGCATCCCAAAATTTCTTTGCTTTTTTATTATAATCATTAATTATTTTCCTCTCCGGTTTTTTTAATTTATTAAACTCTGATTTAGTAAGTTTCATTGGAATATTATGAAATTCATAGAATTTTAATCTTACATTGATATCATTTTGAACTGACTGAGCAAAACTCCAATCCTGAATATTAGTTTTTTTATCTCTATTATTTGCTTTTCTAATTGCATTTAACAGAGGAAATTCAATCGAATAGAATGCACCATCAAATGGATGATTAACTAATGCTCTTTTTAAATTATCACTGACCTTGTTTCCATCATTAAACCACTTGAGTTTTTTAATCCAAAATTCTTGAATACTTGAGAGTTTTAGTTCTTCAATTTCATCACATAATCTATGGATCTTAGAGATTTTTTCTGATATTGCATCCTTATCAATATAATCCCAAGGAATCCCCATTACGAATTCGATATGATCCAAATATTGTTTTTTGTCACGATATAAATAACTCTTGCTTTGATTAGGTGGATAACAATTATACATCTCCAAGATGTTTTCTTTTACTCTTTGTGACAATGGAAAATTATTATTATAAAAATTGGGATGAATTTTGTACTTATCATTAATTTTTTCAATAATATAAGCTTGCTTCATTCTAGTAATACAATCTTGAAGATAACTAGTTTTTTTTGATGATTTTTTAATGTAGTGTTTAAAGGAAAATAATTTTTTTTCCAATTGTTTTTTTAAGGTTGGTTTAGTTATTTTTTCAAACTTAAGCCTAGAAAAACCTGGATTTTCCAATAATAAATAACGAAAATGTTTAAGCTCAAGACCTTCAGGAAAAGCAGATAATATTATCAAAATACTTCTGTATGGTTCATTTTCGAGACAGCTAAGGGGTGTGATTTTTTCAGTCATATTAAACACATTACGTTAGTTACTAGCGTAGTGCGTAATAGTATATATAATTATCTACATTAATAAGATTGTTTGGAGGTGAAAAAGACATCTCAAATAATCAAAAGCAAAATAAATCTGAGGCAGCCGAAAACAATATTCCGACCACAGAAGAACAAAAAGACTTTAAGGTGCCTAAAAGCGAATACGCACAATATCTAAAAAAAATAGGCGTATTTGAAAAAACCAAAAAGCCGCAAATGGACGGCTGGATCGTCCAAGTAAAAGGTAGCTTGAGAGCCCAAATGAAAAACAGAAAGGGGCAACAACCTACCTTTAATTTCTTCCATACCATTGGCACAGATTATGTCGAACTAGATCACCAGGAATACGCTAAGGTCGAAAAAGCATTCAAAGAAAATAAAACAGAGGCGGACGACTAGTCCGTCTTCTATTTTTTTACAGAGGAATAAGAATGAATATTGATGATTATGATATAAATCATGAGGAAGAGCAAGACAAAGAACTAATCGTTTTTCATTTAGATAAATTGAAAGAAAAATCCATGGTAAATGAAGAGGAATCGCCAGAATTTTTTAAAACCAAGGAGGAGATATTTGAATATGAAAAAATCCTTTTAATAGGAACCTTTTCCTATGGTGCAACTTGTTTTTTTAGAATAGACAAAGACCGGTTTAAATTCATTTGTGATGAACTAGATAAAGATTTTATCAGCTCATGGAATTATGAACACTCCGAGGATTTGATTTCCAGGGAGGAATTTAATAGTAGTCCAATAATTGAATATCTAATAAATATTTTTGGCATGTTCGAAGACGGCGATCCAACCTATCTTTCGAGATTATTAATCACACCACTAGAAGAGTTTGATATTGTTCCAAAATTAAAAGAACATATGGAAAATGTGTTTTATAATTTGCAAGATAACACTAACATAATTGATACTGTTCTTTTTGAAATCTTGCAGAATGATGATGAAATCAAAAATAAAATTCTTGATTCATATTATTATACACTTAAAACACAGTATCCTACTGAACTAAAATTTTTCCAGTCTGAAATTAAAAACGATTATCTTAATTTTAAGGGTGAAAAATAATGGAATTAATATCACAATTACACCAGCACAGATACATACTGGTCCATCTAAAATGCAAATCAATGGAGGTGATTTAAAGTGACCAATAGAAAGCAAAATGGCAATACCAATTCAGAAAAAGGGGAAATTCTCATATCAAAAACTTCTATCCCCGAAATAGATCACGAACTAATAGATAAAAGGATTGAGCTGAAAATATTGCCACAAATCATTGGGGATCGCGGAGCAATACCAATTGAGGTTCTCAATACCTGTTATCGCTGTGATTACTTGGAGGCAATGGATATTGATGTAAAACGGTATCTACAAACCAAGAAAATACCTAAATTGAAATGTCCAAACTGCGATATCAACTGTCATCAAGAATTTATAACCTATCTTAATTGCCATAAAATCCAAGCCATTCAACCCATCACAGATGCAAAACTCCCAGAAAACGAGTCCGATCCAAAGAAAATTGAACAATTCAGAACCAGAAAACCAATCGTTGCCTACTATCTCACAGATAAAAAAGAGGAGATACCCTATGGAGTGCTCAGTGGTAAAGGTCTCTTAACAGTGAATCCGAAGAAAACACCATTTAGTTATTTCCTTATCATTGATGATATCAGCCCTGAAAAAGATTATTTCCTTAATTATAAGATATCAAAAAAGGATAAACAGGATTTCAAGAAATATTTTACTGATAATAAAAATCTTGATGAGGATATCAATGATACGATTGCACCGCAAATCATAGGGCGCGCGCTTGCGAAATTTTTTATTTCCCTCGTTCAATGCTCTGTATTATATATTCGACCTGATGAACTTGGGCTATTATCAACCTTGTTCACTGGTGATTCCAGATGTGGGAAAAGTGTTCTCATTCTTGATGCAATTTATCATCTTAGTCCAATTGGTTGTGAATATGCAACTGCTGAAACTGCGACAAGAACCGGTATATCCTACACGATTAAACAGGTTGATGACCAATGGGAAATCGAATGGGGAATCCTTCCGCTCTGTGATAAAATGCTGGTCGGTCTTGATGGATTACATGCTTGGGGGGAAGAAGAAAGCATGCAACTCCGGGAAGTAATCAGTCAGGGGCGAATTAGGGTACGAAGAGTGGTGAAAGCAGATAATCAGGCAAGGGTAAGAAGATTAGGCTCGCTTAATTACAATCGGAAAACCATTACCTATCCTACGAGATGGCATGCTACTTGGGATAGTAAAATCCTTGGGCATGTGGACAGGAATCGATGGGATACCATTATCGTATTTGGAGAAAATGATGTTAAAAAGGAAGTGATCAATAAACGTCATAACCAATGGAAAAAAGGAGAGATTCAACGGAAAATACCAGCTGATATCTGGAGGAAACACATCATCTGGATATGGCAGCTCACCCCAGAACAGATAATCATCCAGGATAAAACCCTTGATGCGATTGAAACCTATGTGAATGAGTTACATCAGGAATTTCAGCAATCCAAGGTGAAACCATTCACCAATGAATTCTTTAATATCTATGAGAAAATGACGGTTGCCTATGCAGCACTTCATCATTCCGTTGATGAAAAAGATAACCTGGTTGTCAAACCAGAACATGCCAAGGCAATTAAAAAGAAAATCAAAGAATACATGGGGCATTTAGAACTAGAGAAAGTAAAAATCACTGAACCAACTACTCCACCGGATCAATTAGCAGTGATTCTCTCAGAGGTGCGGAATACCAATAGGGAAAAAATCATTCTCTTCATCGCGAATAATCCTGATTGCCGACAAGTTGATATCAGAAATAATCTCGCAATGGACCGAGGTAATATGTCCACTTATATCAACTGGTTCCAAGAAAATCAATTGATTACCAGTAGAACAAAAATTAGATTATCTGAGACGGGTGCAGAGGTTTATAGGAAACTTCTTGAAGAATTAACCAGAGAGAAAGAGGAATTAAATAAACAGAAGGATGGGAAAGTTGTAACAACTAATTTAACAACTCAATCTAAGAAAAAAAATCCCCCTCCCAAATCAATAGAAAACTGGGATGATAAGAATAATTCTGATGATTCTGCAAAAAAAGAACAGAAAGCTGATAAGAATAATAATCAAATACAAGAAAAAACAAAAAAATCTGATACGTCAGTTGTCGAAAAAGTTGTTACAACTCATGATGATTTGTTACCTAAAATTGAGAAAGTCATGCAGAAAAAACCAAAATATGATTGGACCATAAATGAAATATGTTATGAACTTGGTTTTAAAAGTTTATCCAAGAGAAAAGAGGTCTCTGAACTCTTAAGGAATGTTGCAATGAATCCAAAAAATAATACAAGAATTAGGATGGTTGATGAAGAAGGTTTTCACTGGCATCTTGTGGATAATTAGGATATTTAGTTATTTCTTAAATTCCTGTTAAGGAAAATATAAACGGTCACATAACCTCATTAATGGGCGGGTAACAAAGCGGCTAATGAATAAAAATGGTTGATAAAATTGTTGA
>CAZVKY010000073.1:0-8045 GCA_964627915.1 uncultured Thermoplasmatales archaeon | reverse complement strand
CCTAAAAGCATTCTTTTTTATAATGATGTTAACAGAAATAAAACAAGGCGATTCAGCAAAAATTGTCTCAATTCATGGTGGATGTCATCACCGTCGTAGACTTTCTTTTAGAGGTTATCTGAAGGCTGTATAGTCCGAATTATATCAAATATTGGCCCAGTTACAGTTGAGGTGGATAGAAATGTTGTCTCAATTGGTCGAGGGATGGCACAAAAAATTAGGGTCAGGGGGTTGTAAGTTTATGAAGAAAAAATTATCTGATATGAGATTAGGTGAAAAAGGAACTGTAGAAAAAATACCTGGAAGTCTTAGAAATTATCTAGCAGGTATGGGTCTTCGTTTGAACAAAAATGTTGAATTATCTTCAAAGCAACCAATGAACGGACCTATTGTAGTAACTGTTGGTAACAGCTCGATTTCTATTAGTCGAAACAATGCAGAAAAAATAATTGTCGAGGTTGATAGCAGATGAAGGTTCTTTTGATGGGTCATCCCAATGTTGGTAAAAGCGTTGTTTTCAACCGTCTCACTGGTGCAAATGTAGCTGAGTCAAACTATCCTGGTACAACTGTTGATTTTGAGAAAGGATACATCAGGGTTAATCATGAAGAAATGGAACTTATAGATGTACCAGGTACATTTTCACTTGAACCAAAAGACAAAGCTGAAGAAGTCGCCGTGAAACTGCTCAAAGAAAACAAAGATGCAGTCGTGGTTTGCGTTATTGATGCATCAAAAATAGAGCGAGGATTGTATTTAGCATTAGAACTTATGGAAGAGGGCTACCCTCTAGTTATCGCGTTGAACATGTGGGATGTTGCTCAAGATAAAAAAATCACAATTGATTCTCAGAAACTTTCAAAGATTCTTGGAGTTTCCATCATTCCAACGATTGCTATTAGTGGTAAAGGAATATCAAGTCTTGTAAAAGAGATCAAACACGCAACTCCGTCTGATATTACTCAGGTTAAACAAAATCTTAAGGAGGCAAGCTGATGAAATTAAGCATTGATGAACGATGGGAATTAATCGATGAGATTTCAAAGCAAACTGTATCTTATGGAACATATGAGCATAATTTGAAGGATGCGATTGCAGAAATCACTGTGAAACCAATCACGGGCATTCCCATTGCCTTAGCCGTATTGTATGGGTTCTGGTCGTTTTTTGGAGCTGTTGCTGGTTTTTTCACGGATGGTTTTTTTGTAAAAATATTTGGAGGAACCGAAGGATTTACTGGCTGGATTCCATGGCTTGGTGAACAATTTGCTGATAAAAGCGGATGGCTGTTTTACATCTTTGTAGGAGATCCAAGTGTTTTTGCTGCAGATTATGCCGGTGACATTTGTTTTGAAGCTGGAGGAGTACTAACCACTGCCTTATTTGTAGGGATAGGGGTTGTGCTTCCAGCGATAATTGCATTCTATGTATTCTTAATCTTCTTGGAAGACAGTGGGTATTTACCACGTCTTGCAGTCCTTATTGATACACTTCTTCACAAAATAGGTCTTCATGGATTTGCAATAGTTCCATTGATCCTCTCACTTGGATGTAACGTACCTGCAGTTACTGCAACTAGAAACTTAGAGACAAAAAAACAACGATTTATGATGATGACACTACTTGCAATATTTATTCCATGTGGTGCCCAGATAGGCGTAATGCTTGAGGTAATTCCAGACTATGTTGGTCTTGTTATGATATTCTTATTTGCAGGATTTTTTGTCTTTGGATTTATACTCAATAAAATCATACCGGGCAGGTCTCCTGAGATGCTCTTAGATGTTCCACCTTATAGAATGCCAACGTTCAGAAACGTTTCAAGAAAATTATGGGCTAGACTAAGAGGGTTCATCACAATAGCTATTCCCTTTGTTTTATTTGGTGCACTTTTTGTCAATGTATTATATCTTTTAGGAGTAATTGACTGGCTTGCTTTATCTTTTGAACCTTTACTTACTGGTTGGTTTGGAGTTCCAAAAGAAACAGTTTCACCACTTATTACTGCGTTTATGAGAAAAGATCTTGCTATTGCGCAACTCAGCGTTATTGAAATGAGTACATCTCAGCTAATCACATCGGTTGTACTTGTTAGTCTTTATTTTCCCTGTGTTGCAACATATGCAATGATAATAAAAGAAGGAATGCAAGATAGATTAAAAGGGGTAGCAACTTTTCTTTTAGGAAGCCTGCTTATCTTACTAATTGTAGTGTTTGTATGGGGTGGACTGATACGTTGGATACTGCCACTTATGGGGGTGCAATAAATAAATGGAATCAAAAACAATATATCAAATTGGAAAATATTATTTTGCGATATTTGGATTAATCGTACTAGGATTTGGAATAGTAGAGCTAATTGTTGCATTAACTGGCGGATGTGTTGAATACGGGTCTTTGATAATATGTGATGAAGAAGATTTTTTACTCTGGCGCGGGTTAATATTGTTTTTTGCAGGTGCTTTTTATCTTTCAAGTTTTAAAAAATTTACAGATATACATCAACAGGCAAAAACAATCTTGGCTAGTGTCATGATATGGCTTATTGGCGGAATAGGGGTTCTTGGAATGATTCTAGGATCAATACCTGGCCCTGAGGATGGAGCATGGTTCAACACAGTTGAAGACTTTATGGCATCTTATGCTGGTCCATATATTCCTTCACTATTGTTACTGCCATTTTCTCTTGTGGCGATATACTATCTCTATCTTGATAAACAAAATAAAAACATTGCGGATGGGGAAAATAAAATATGAATAGTGTTTCTAGAGAAATATTAAAAAAAATACAAGATAAAAAAAGTCTCGACATCATCAGCAAAGAAATGAATATCAGAGAGTCTACTCTAAAAGCAAGAGTGGACTCATTTATTCATCAAGGATTTCTTGGAGAAATCACGTATGGTAGCGGATGTAAGATGTGCCCGATGAAATGTAGCTCAAATACTTGCAGTTCGGATATTAAAATGTTTACTCTTACAAAAAAAGGAAGAGAACTTATTGAAAAATCTTAATTTAATATGCGGATTAATGTAAAACAATCATTGGAAAATATCCAAATATAGATTTAGGCAAAAATAATAATTTTATTTTTAGAGTAAATTTAAATAAGAAGCGGACATTCAGTTTTATTGCTACTAAATTAATAATCGTGCTACTAATTAGATACGAAAGGGGAATAATTTGATAAAAACCAAAACATTGATACTATTTGAAAAAGCAAAAAATCTTTTCCAAAAAAACAATGCCAAATTAAACCTTTTTTTAATTGTAGGAATAATGTTTTTTGCAATACCTTTCGGCTCACTATTATCAACTGAATTTACAAACGAACCTAGTTTTCCACCAAATACACCTCAATGCGTTTCTCCGTATCATGGTTCTTTTGATGTTGATACAACAACGTACTTAGAATGGAACTGTAATGATCCAGATAATGACATCATTCAATATTTGGTTTATTTCGGAAAAAACAATGATCCTTCACAGATTTCAACTCAAACCAAAACTAAGTATCATCTTTCAGATCTTGAATATGAAACTACATATTTCTGGAAGATAACAGTATCTGATGAACAGGGTAATTCAAAGACAAGTCCTGTTTTTAATTTTACAACTAAACAAAATATATCAACAGACGAAACAAAAAAAGAAGAAAATCATACTGTTTTTGTAGAATTTGGAGCATCTGTATGGGGACAAGAGTGCCCGAGAATTAAAAATATCCTCTATGATCTTTATGATGATGAAAATTTAGATTTTAAATATGTCACAATGGTTTCTGATGAAAATGACAAAGCACATACACGGTTGTTTGGTGAATATAACATTCATGATTTTCCAACAACATATATCGATGCAGGATTCTATGTTTTTGATATGAACAGTGAGAAAACCTATGAAAAAAATGATTTCAAAGATAAGATATCTGCTGCAATGAATAGAGAAAAAACATCTGTATCTATTGATGTTGAATGTATTTTTGATGATGTAAATAATGAATTTGAAACAACTGTAACTGCATACAATGATGAAAACGAAAAATATTCAGGTCGTTTACGAGTTTATTTAGTGGAAAAAATATCGCAATGGTATGATTATGAAGGTAAACCATATCATTTTGCTTTTATTGATTATGTCATTAATGAAGATGTTGTTATTGCTACACAGGATAAAATAGTAAAATCAAAACAATGGCCGGTAGATAATTCGAATCATGAAAACTTACAGGTTATCGCAGTCTTGTTTACTGATAAACCTATCGAAAAAGATTCAAATCCCTCAAATCCAAGTCACTATCATGGATTTCAAGCATATTATTCTGAGGCAACAGCATTTGCAGATGTTGGTGATTCAGATGATCTTCCACCACAAATAGGAATTGAATATCCTAAAAAACTTCGTATAAATATTTTTGGAAGAGCAAAATTCATGGACCCGTTCTGGAAAAATACTATTCTTATTGGTAGAACCACAATAAAAACAGTTGCATCAGATGATTCACAAGTTGAAAAAGTAGAATTCTATATTGATGGAGAACTAAAAGAAACAGTAACACAAGAACCATATGAGTATACTTTTAGAAAAATAGGTCTTATAAAAAAAATAGTCCGTAAGCATACAATTACAGTAACAGCATATGATGATAGTGGAAAAACATCATCAGCAAATCTTGATGTATTAACATTTTTCTTATGATATTTATAAAAAAAGTTGTTAATTGTTATTTACTGGTTGATAGGGGTTGAAAGCCGGATCGCCGTAAAGGATCCAAACACGATGATATGCATTTTTTAAATCCATATTCTCATCTTTCGATGTAAATTTTGAACCGGTTCTAAAAGCAAAAGGACCATCTATTTGTAAATAATTGTTTTTTGCAGTTTTAAACGCCATACCAACTGATGCATCTTCATGTATCAAGCTATTGAAGAATTCTTCAGCGATTAGTGCACCAAAATGAAGATCAGGGTATTCGTCTTTTACATTATACTTATACAAGTTTTTAGTAAACTCAAGAGGAGTTATCCCTGGAAAAACAATTCCTTGATGACGCGTTGGTGCAACTATTGCATTCATACCAGAATGAAGATATGCCTGTGTTAAACAGTTTTCAGGAAGCAAGCCGTCGATTCTTCCGGTGATACAACTTTGTAAAAACATGGTGCTAGGGCCAAAATCCATATTTGCAACATGACGAACAGTATATGCACCATGCATTGAAAAACCACTTCTCATACCTTTAGAGGTAAATATTCGTGAAAACCATGAAATAGGCGGAAATCCCCTTGAATCAACCATAAGATCCCCCATTTCACAAAGATAAAACATGCCATGCCCAAGTGCATAAATAAGATTACTGTTTTCCTGTTTTTCTCCGCCTTTTACAACATTTTCTCCACTTATAAGTTCCATAAAATGTGGGAAAAGGATCTGAAAACGAGAGGTATGTTCTGCTAGACCACTAAAACCTGTTCTCTGTGAAGCAGTTAAAAAAGTGTTTTTAGTTTCATATTCTCCATTTTCTATAGTTTCAGTTAGTTTAAGATTTACAAACCAGGTTTCCCCAGTTGGCCATTTAGTTGCCTCATCTGATGGTTGATTAAGTATTTTATTTAATAATGGTGTTAAAAAACTGACATAACGAGATTCTATACTTGCACAGGTTTGAACAGTTGCAGCGTTTTTCCAAGAACCTAATATATCTAGGATATCATCGTAGAAGAATGTTCTTGCAATTAATGCTGAACAGTCTTTGTTATTCCATGCAACAATTCTTCCAACCATATTTTCCATAGAAGGATATGAGGTGAACTCATCGTTTTCAAGATCATAAAAATCTGGGTCGATATTACCATAAATAAAATCATTTGGAAGGCCAAAACCTTTGATTGCCATATTACCATGACTGTGAGTCGAGGAATAATAAAACATTGGAACCATCGTTGTATCAGCTAACACTGCAATGTGTATTGGATTGTTATCATAATGATCCTGTAACTGTTCTGTCTGAATAACAGGTATATCTGATATTTTTGCAAGTACCTGTTTAAGTTCATTATGAATAGTTAGTACATGTTCATTACAATGTGAGATTAAATGTTCATTGCTACCTGGATAAATACTTCCGTGTATGCTTAGTTTTTCATTTCCTGTAAATGCATATTCTGTTTTTGCAAGCACAATTCCATGATAAAAAGCAGTTTGATATGCTGCAAGAGTGGAAAGTCCGTCCATTAAAGGCTGATATGGTGAGTCTATTTCTTCAACTGTAATGTTTAACGTGTAAGCGCCTTGATTAATAGAAAACCATTTCCCAATAAGAGTAGCGGTATACTCACCCGGCTGATTATACACTATTGTCTCTGAATGAACCCGGTCAGTGATTATATCCCCTTTTTCAACTTCTGGTAATCCCGCCTGAGTTGTTGTATACATACAGGTGGTTTTATCAGGGTCTTTTAAAAGAAGCATTATCTCATCACCGAGCTCGCTAACATATTCAGGATTTTCATTGATAAGATCTACTTTTATACGGGCATATTTGTAATCAGGAACATTAAACGTATGAGATTTTGTTTTACCATTAATCAAAGATGAAATAGTCTGAGCTGGAAGTATCACCGTTGAAGATGTGGTTCCTTCAAATTCATAATATTTTGTGTTAAGAACATTTACCTTTGTTATATCAAGAGGATTTGAAATAGTTATATAATCTACTGTTCCAAACCGTTTTTTTATAAAACTAATGAGTAGATCGTTTATTTCTTCAACAGTTTCAAATTTATGTGAAAAACCATAAGCACTCAGATTTCCACATATAAAAGAATAATTCACACCAAGTTTCTCAAGAGTAGGTCTGATATTTGAAACATTATCTGTAACAAAAATTGGAATATTCAAATAACATGCAAACGGAGCTGCAACAATACCCAACTCATATCCACTATTACTGTCCTCAATTAATAATACTGCATCGCAACTATCCCAATTGTCACTCAGGTTGATGGAAACATCCTCTGGTGAATCCTCAGTTATTGTTTTATATGATGCAGAATACAGTTCTTTAAAAACGTTTACACCTGGTGAAGAATCTGTTTCATCTTGTATCAACAAAGGTTGAACATGTCTTGTTTTTCCATTGTAATATAATGAAACAGGGGTAGCGATAACAGAATAAAAAGGATTTTTGTTGCTGACAATTAACGGCACTGCATCACTGTTTCTCTCTGATGTTATGTTTTCAACAGTGTCTAAATCAAACTCTGTAAAAACATCAAAAGAAGTTACATTATTATCTTGTGTGTTATCCAAATTCTCTACATCTTTTTGAATTATGGTTTTTGTTGATTCCTGAAAATAGCCTACAGTTAAAAGTATAACAAAAACAAAAAATGTAAAAAACAAAGAAGTTTTCTTTTTCAATAGATTCTCCTCCAGTTCATCATAGTCAAACACCGTTTTTTCTAAGCATTGGTATTACTCTTTTGCCTAATGCTCTTACAGACAATGGGGCTTCTAAACCATTATCATGTAATAATTTTTCATCAGTTAAAATCTTAGTTGCATCCCCCGTTGCAACAATTGTACCTCTATTCATAAGAATTACTTTATCACATAACTCAAGTAACATTTCAATGTCATGAGATGCTATTATTTTCGTCGATTTGAGTGATTTAAGAGTGTTTATCATGTTTCTTCTACCCGAGGGATCTAGATTTGCTGTTGGTTCATCAAGAAGAAATATATCTGGTGTCATTGATAGAACAGTTGCGATTGATACTTTCTTTTTCTCACCAAAACTAAGATGATGCGGGCAACGATCTTCAAATCCATTAACATCCATTTTGCTTAAGGCTATCTTCACCCGTTGTTTAACCTCATCTTTTGAAAGATCCATATTTAACGGACCAAACGCGACATCATCAAATACAGTTGACATGAACAGTTGATCATCTGGATCCTGGAAAACAATACCAATTTTTTTCCTTATATCCCACTTTCCGCACATCTTTAAATAAATCATCCCAGTTTTGTATTTTTGG
>CAZVKY010000072.1:0-8062 GCA_964627915.1 uncultured Thermoplasmatales archaeon | reverse complement strand
GAAGGAAATCAAAACCATCGAAACGAAATGTTTAAATATAACTTGATTCATGCCTTTTAAAAGTGTATCGCAACTTATAAATGGTGAAAGGGGAATTTTTAAAATGGTCCAAGCACGATCAAATAAGAAAAAAAATAAACAAAACATTGAGGAAATCACACGCTGCCCTGAATGTGGCAGCACTCATCTTACTCGCGATTACTCACGTGGAGAACTCGTCTGTGAAGACTGCGGTCTTGTCATCGATGAAGATTTTATCGATCATGGCCCAGAATGGCGAGCATTTGATAGCGATCAACGAGAAAAACGAGCACGTGTCGGAGCTCCTATGACCTATACCATCCATGATAAAGGATTAAGCACCATGATTGGATGGAAAAACCGGGACTCCTATGGAAAATCCATACCAACAAGAAACCGAGCACAACTCTACCGATTACGAAAATGGCAACGGCGAATCCGTATCAGTGATGCCACTGAACGAAACCTGGCATTTGCGCTTTCTGAACTCGATCGAATGGCCTCAGGAATGGGACTACCAAGAAACGTAAGAGAAACCGCTGCGATGATCTATCGAAAAGCAGTCCTTAAAAACCTGATCCGTGGACGAAGTATCGAAGGAGTCTCTGCTGCAGCATTGTATGCAGCCTGCCGGCAATGTAATGTTCCACGAACCCTTGATGAAATCGCCAATGCCTCACGTGTATCACGAAAAGAAATCGGACGAACCTATCGATTTATCGCTCGAGAACTGGGATTAAAACTGATGCCAACCTCACCACAAGATTACATCTCCCGATTCTGCAGTGAACTTAAACTCAGCGGAGATGTACAAGCAAAAGCAATCGAGATTTTAAAAGATGCAGCAGATAAGGAACTGACCAGTGGTCGAGGACCAACTGGTGTTGCCGCTGCCTCTATTTACATTGCTTCAATTCTTTGTGGTGAACGACGAACACAACGAGAAGTCGCTGATGTCGCCGGTGTTACTGAAGTTACTATTCGAAACCGGTATAAGGAACTTGCTGAACGACTTGACATCGACATTATTCTTTAAATCATGACTCGTTGGTATCACGAAAAAAAACAGGAACATTTCTACAAAAAAGCCAAAACAGAAGGCTACCGAGCCAGATCAGCATATAAACTCAAACAAATCCAAAAACGATTTCAGGTGATGAAACCAGGAGATACCGTAGTTGATCTTGGAGCTGCACCCGGTGGCTGGTCTCAAATCGCTCAGGAAATCGTGGGAAAACATGGCTTAGTTGTCGGTATTGATCTTCAAAAAATAACTCCTCTTGAAGATATTGTTTTTTTGCAAGGAGATATCACCGATAAAACAAGTCTAACCACCCTTAAACGAAGCATTGGAAATAAAGGTGCAGATATCATTCTATCAGATATGGCTCCAAACATATCAGGGAATTACTCTGTTGATCATGCTCGAAGTATCTACCTCAGTCAGATGGCATTTGATGTCGCAAAACAGTTACTGGTTGAACGAGGCAATTTTGTCTGTAAAATCTTTCAAGGAGAATTACTACAAGACCTTGTAATGAGTGTTAAAAACCAATTTCAATCCATTAAACGATTCAGTCCTAAAGCATCCAGAAAAAGCAGCAGTGAACTCTATCTCATCGGAAAATCATTCAAAAAGGAATAAAAAAAAGTGAGGTAATGGAGTGGTTGATTTTGAACCAGACGATGAATTATTCATCGGAGATAAGATACTATCAGCATTTGGGAGTTGCACTGACTGTGGATTATGCTGTTCCTATTTTGAAACCATCACTATTTACCCAGAAGAAATAGCTTCTGTTGCTCAGGTTCTTTCCATAAATAAACAAGAATTCATCGAAAACTATACCAAAAAAGATGAGGAACACACCTACTCTCTTCAACTTCCTTGTCCTTTTCTAAAAAACAAAAAATGTAGCATGTATCCTCATCGATTTTTTATTTGCAAAACATTTCCTCTCTGCATTAATCTAAATACCAATGAAGCAGTGCTTTCAGGAATCTACATTTGTCCTCAAGCAACTCAATTCTACGAAGGGGTTCTTCAATTTTACAAAGACCATTCTCAAAAGATATATCAAAAAATTATTGCTATCGAACAACATGCTGAAATCGGTGAAAAAGGCATGGAAATCAGTGGACCAGCATCCTTGTTTTCATCATATTTAGACTGGTTAACAAGAGAAAGAAAAGAAGAATAATCAAATGATAGATGAGGAAACACAAAAAATACCAATCAAGGATAATAGATATGAATGAATCATCCTTTTCAGCTTCACAACCTCAACAACCTAATTTTTCAGAGATCTTATCTGCATGGGATATAACATTTAAGAGAACCCATCCTGAAATAACAATACAGGGTAGCCCACAACGATGCACCTATCGAATGGTAATAGAAAATCATCAGCAGCAAAAATACCTCCTTGAACAAATCTCAAAACAAAAATACAAACATAAAAAACTCATTGCAAAAACTCTCTCTTATCTAATAAATCATGATACCAGTAACATTATCTCATATCTACCAAATAAACAACATGAATATATTACCACTATCAACGAGACCCACTGGCAGCTGCTTCCATACATCAATGGAATACCATTAAAGCGACCAGCGTATGTCTTTGAACAATGGAGAGGACCACATCTTGCCAATTTTTTAATTCAACTCTACCACAATTCAACAGACATACATAAAAAAATCAATCTTCCCTCTTTTTCTCTGAAAGATTATGTGTCGACCATGATCCGAAACATGAACCGATACAATCCCGGAGAATATCAACAAATCGCACATATCGTTGAATATCTACAAACAACATTTTTCCCTGCATACAACAAAATCCCCCAACGATTCTGTCATGGTGACTACCATCCCCTCAACATCATCTGGGGAAAACAAACAATCAAAGCAGTAATCGACTGGGAATTCATGGGAATAAAAATAGAAACATATGACATGGCAAATCTGCTTGGTTGCATTGGCATTGAAGAACCAACAAGCCTAGTTGATAATCTTACCATGGGATTTATCAAAACCATGAAACAATCAACGATAATAAGTGATATTGGTTGGTTATTTCTCTTTGAATGCATGCTAACCCTTCGCTTTGCATGGCTTGCTGAATGGCTACGAACAAAAGATAACGAAATGATACAAATGGAAATTGATTACCTAAACTTACTCCATGAAAACAAAGATACCATCAAATCACAATGGAATCTTTCATCCTCTAAAAAATATATGAATTTACTCTAACAATCTTTTAATCAGATATGGTGCAACAAAAGTGGTCAATGGAATAAGAATCCAAATTCTTCCCGTTAACACATTGTAATCAGAAACTAATTTGTCCCAAGGATTACCGAACACAAAATGACCTGCGAGAAACTCAAAACAAATCGTTAAAACAAGCCACAATGCTCCAATAAGAATCGTCTGTGTATCAGAAAGATGAACATCAGCAAATCGGAATACTCCATACGTAATAACAAAAAACATGGCCATCAATGTAAACGTGCTTAATTGATGTGCTCTTAGTTCAGTGAAAAAGCTGGAAAACACTCCTTCACGAATAATAGCATTGATAATAGCAAACACCATGAATATAAACCATGTTCCCAGCATGATAAGAACAAATCTTGGGCTCATATTAGAAAGCAGATAAGCTACTTTCATAAAAATTTTTCATCCACACAATTGAACAAAATCATACCTTACAGTTTAATATACAATATTCTTTATTCTCTCTAAAACTAACCATAAAATTATCCTGTGTGGCAACAGCTATGAAACACTTTAGTCTTGATTTCATCAGAGAAAACATCGTTGGAAATAATATCATCATCAATACTCCTTTTGGAAAACGACATATGCTCTATGTAGATTACACTGCCTCTGGACGAGCATTAGCTATCATTGAACAGCAACTACAGAACATTCTCAAATCCTATGCAAACACGCACACCGAAGATGATTACTCGGGTCAATATCTGACCACACTGCTGCATCAAGCCGAGAAAAAAATAAAAGACATCGTTAACGCTAAAAATCATGATAAAATCATCCTCACTGGATCTGGTGCTACTGGTGCATTAAAAAAACTACAAGAAATCCTTGGAGTCTATCTTCCACCAGCAACAAAAAAACGATTGAAGGATAATATTTCATCATCCACGGATGCAGAAAAAATCCTTCAAAAAATAAAGCAATCTCAACCAGTAGTGTTCATTGGACCATATGAACATCATACAAATGAACTCATGTGGCGGGAGGCATTAGTTGAAGTTCAGGTGATCCCTTTTGATGAAACTGGTATGATCGATCTGAAAATACTTGATAAAAAACTCAAAGATCACAGATATAAGAACCGAGTTAAATATGCCTCGTTTTCCGCTGGATCAAATGTAACCGGTATTCGAACAAACGTGTATGATATCGCTCGGCTCTGTCATCAGAATGATACCGTTGTCTTCTTTGATTTTGCTGCCGTTGCACCCTACATCGAAATCAATATGAACAAAGATGAAACATCTTATTTTGATGCTATTTTTTTCTCACCACATAAGTTTCTCGGAGGACCTGCAACCAGTGGAATACTATTGTTCAATGAAAAACTCTACCAAAACAATCTTCCACCAACCTGTGCCGCAGGTGGAACCGTTCGATATGTTGGATTCAATCATCAAATCTACTCAGATGACATTGAAACACGGGAAAAAGCAGGGACTCCACCGATCATACAAGCTATCAAAGCCGCATTGGTCCTAGATATAAAAGAAAACATTGGCGTTGATGCCATTGAAAAAAAGGAACAAGAATATGGATCCTATGTATTAGAAAAATTGAAAGCAAACAAGGATGTCATCCTCATGGGAGATATCCCTGCAGAAAACCGTGTCTCCATCATCTCATTTAACATCAAACATGATGATCGACTACTGCATTCACGGTTTGTAACAACACTGCTCAATGATCTCTTCGGAATTCAATCAAGAGCAGGATGTAGCTGTGCTGGGCCATATGGTCATGTTCTCCTTGGTATCGATGAAGAAAACGCAGAACGATGCAGCGAGCTCATCACCCAATGCTATGAAGGAATAAAACAAGGATGGGTAAGAATAAATATACATTACAGCTTAAGCAAAGAAGATGTAAAATACATCATTAAAGCAATAGAGTTCATCGCAGAACATGGCTATCTCTTTCTTCAACTATACTCATTTAATATCAAAACAGGTGATTGGACCTATATCGATTATGAAAAACAGAAACCACATCTTTCCATACATGCAAATTTCAACCCTGATCACATCGATATATCAACACTAGCGTCTCTAAGAGAATCATATTTCAATGAAGCCATAACACAAGTAGAAAAACTACAAAAGAAAA
This sequence comes from uncultured Thermoplasmatales archaeon, assembly GCA_964627915.1. Lineage (GTDB taxonomy): Archaea > Thermoplasmatota > E2 > DHVEG-1 > DHVEG-1 > EX4572-165. The sequence continues at coordinate 2,643 of CAZVKY010000072.1, read as the reverse complement.
AAACAAAACCATACATTGTTGATTGTGAAGAAATCGAGGAAATAAAAAAATTCTATTATCAGAATAAAACATGAGTTCATCCAACCATATCTTGATTGAAGTCTTTACTAAAAAAACGTCAAAAAAAAGGAAAACATTGAAATATACCCCAAGACGATTATTTTATATAAAGAATATTATATTGTAATGTTGGACGTTTGATCTCACATGTCATCAAGAGAAAACTTTAATTCATTCATCCCTGCAAAAAAAACCCTTCCAGAACTCACCCTCAAAGCAATCCTTGTAGGAGCACTTCTCGCCATTGTTCTCGGCTCAGCTAATGCTTACTTTGGTCTTTATGCTGGTATGACCGTATCAGCTGCAATACCCGGAGCGGTCATGGCATTTGCACTTCTTCGACCATTGAAAGGAACCATCCTTGAAATAAACATAGGAATGATGGGTGCTGCTGCAGGAACAGCTCTTGCCGCAGGAGTCATTTTTACCATACCTGCCATGGTTCTTCTTGGAACCTGGACAGAAATACAATACCTTGAAACAACGATTGTAGCCGCCCTGGGAGGAATACTGGGCGTACTATGGATGGTATCATTACGACGAGCACTGATCATCAAAACAGACCTACCCTTCCCAGAAGGAGTCGCTGTTGCAGCAGTGCTTACTACCACTGTTGGAGATGGTACAAAAAAACCAGAAAGTGGAAGCGGACTCTGGTTACTTCTCGGAGGTATTCTTGGTGCATTACTAAAATTTGGTCAAGTTGGCATGCATGCCTTCAATGGAAAACTACAAGGCATCATCAACATCGGTTCATTTAACATTGGATCAGGAAAAAACGATGGCTTCTTCTACGGAGGACTCGCAACATCTCCAGCTCTTCTTGGAGTAGGATGGATTATTGGACCAAAAATCTCTTCCTTTGTCTTTGTTGGTGGACTCATCGGATGGACAATCCTCGCACCTTTAATTGCTCTTGCAACCGGTATCCCTACACCAACTGCAGCTGCAGAAATATCAGATGCCATGGTCATGGGAGCAGGAAACCTAGAAATCGGACAATACATCTGGGGATTCTACCAAATATGGGGCAACTACATTCGATACATCGGTGTTGGAGCAATGGTCGTCGGAGGACTCTACACTATTTTTACTCTGCGTCATAATTTAGCAGATGGAATACGAGAAGCAATCATCGGTATCAAAAGCAGTGGAAAAGCAAATACCAAAAAACGAACCGATCAAGATCTCAACTTCAAATGGGTCTTTCTCACCATAGGAGCATTAACCATCCCCGTTTTTTTATTATATGCTTACATTTCAAATGAATGGATCATCTCAGGGATCATGGCTGTTTTCGCTATTCTCTTTGCATTCATTGCTAGTGCTATTGCTGGATACATGGCAGGTCTAGTGGGATCAAGTAACAACCCAACATCAGGAGTCACTGTTTCTATTTTACTCATCACATCACTAATTCTTCTTGCCTTTGGTCTCTCCGGAGACATTGGCGCATATGGCGTAGCTTTACTCATCGCCGCAGTTATCGCCTGCTGCGCAGCAATCTCTGGAGATGTCCTACAATCAATGACCGCGGGGCAAATGATAGGTGCAACACCAGCAAAACAACAAATCGCTGAACTCATTGGAATTCTTGCTGCTGCACCCGTTCTTGCATTAGTGGTATCTGCTTTAGATAAAGCATACACCATAGGAAGTCCGAATCTACCAGCACCTCAAGCATTTCTCATGAGTGGAATCGTCCGAGGAGTATTGGGTGGGGAAATGGTCTGGCCATTTGTTCTCGCCGGCGTGATTCTTGCCTTTGTGCTCATTCTCATCGATCTACCAGTATTACCCGTTGCCATCGGTATTTACCTACCATTCACTCTAGCTACACCAATCTTTTGTGGCGGAGTCATCCGACATATCACCAACAAAAGAATCGAAAGAAAATATGGATCAGATGATGGTGAAAAAGCAACAGAATGGGAACTAGCCATCAAACAAACAGAAGTAAAACCAAAAGAAAAAGTCGTCAGAACTGGTCTATTGTTCACTGCAGGCCTCATTGCTGGTGAAGCACTCACTGGTGTAATCGTTGCCTTTATCATAATTGCCGGATTAAACATCACTCTCTTTGAATATCCGCCAATATTACCCGGACTCCTGCTGTGGATTTTTATCGCTTTACTTGTGTATTACATCCCCCTAAGAGAAATGAGTTCAAACGAAAAATAAAAAAAACAAGAGTGAAAGACTTCTTTGAACCATGTTCATTCATTGAGAATAACATGCACTTCACTAACTGGAATCTGTGTTTTCTGAGCAATATCTTCCACTAACCATCCTGAATCCGATAATCGTTTCACCACCACCGGCATTGGTTCAGCGATTTCAACAATAAAACCATCAGGATCAAACAGTCGAATAGTTTTCTGACCCCAGTTTTCCTCTTTAACCCCATGAATAATATCGACATCTTTCTCCCTTTTTAGGTTAACCCATATCTCATCAATATAAGCAGTCTCAAAATAGATCTCAGTATGTTTCATTCCACCACATTTTTCTATTTTTTGATCATCTGCAAAAATAATCTGTTCAGCCCTTTTTTTCTGCCAAATTGAAAACGCATTTTTAAAT
>CAZVKY010000071.1:0-8077 GCA_964627915.1 uncultured Thermoplasmatales archaeon | reverse complement strand
TTACCACAATGAGTATAACAATAAGACACTTATAAGAAAAAGAGATGTCTAAGACCTATGGCCCACTCATCATCAGAACAGGTCATGGCTCAACAAGCATCCCTGTTTATTATTACTCCAACCGTGTTTGCACTCCTTGGATTATTCTATTTTCAATATCCGTTACAGCAATGGGTTGTCACCATGCTACCCGTCCCTCTTTTCCTAGGATTAGGGCTCCTCTTAGTCGGTTCATTCATCAAAGAATCACATCTTTCAAAAAAACTTCGGATGAGTGGATGGATTAGTTTTTCAGCATACTGGGCAACTCAACCAAACACACTCTATTTTGCTGAACAACAGGACATCTTTAACGCCGTTCTTTGCATTATCGGTATCTATGTGCTCTTCTACCTAGCATATCATGACTGGCTCAGTATGAAACGAAACAAAACCATCAACAGTCTCCGATGGATCGCTGGAGCATCGGCAATCGCTGGGCTCATCTATTTCATCGTTGATCTGACTCCACTTGCAGAACTATTAATCAACTCAGTTGCCATTCAAAGCGGAGTGCTTCTTGATCTGTTTGTAGATGGCGTCAGAATTAATGCACCCTTGCTTTTTTACCAACAAGCAAACATCCGTATCATCTTTGCCTGCACCGCCGTGCAATCAATGGTTCTTTTCGTAGGAATGATTCTACCTCTTCCAAATATTGATAGAAAACGAAAACTGTATGGGCTGATCATCACCCTTGTTCCCGTTTATTTTCTTAATCTAATTAGAAACGCAGGGATCACCTATCTAGTTGGCATCTATGGCGATTCCTTTTTTAGCATCGCTCATAACTACATCGGCAAAGGAGGAAGCCTACTCGCACTTATCATCCTTCTTTTCATCGTTGCAAAAATAATCCCAGAACTCTTCGATGAAATCCTTGCATTAATTGATCTTCCCAAGGAAAACGGCCCCATTGAACAATTCATCCAACAGCATCTATGGAGAAAAAAGAAATGAACATTGCTCAGGGAGCAAAAAACTGGATCCTCATTCCATTTCTCTGTGCAATAATCAGCGGTATCCTAGGACTACTTCTTTCATCCACCCTACAAATGATAATGGTGCTTTTTTGCTTTCTTTTGTTTCTTCTCACGGGTCTTTTTCTCATCTTTTTCCGAGATCCACATCGAAAGATTGGACCTGGAATCGTTGCTGTTGCCGATGGAAAAATACGAAGTATAAAACAATGCGATGATGAGTATGTGGGTAACAGTTTATTTATCTCAACATTTATGAACATTTACAATGTGCATGTGAATCGAATGCCAGTGGATGGAACCATTCAAAAAATCACTCACATTAACGGATCGTATCTTCCCGCATTCACGAAGGAATCAGAACGAAATGAACGATTTGTCTTTGAGATCAAAAGCAAAATCGGCCCCATTAAAATCATCCAAATCGCTGGTACTCTCGCCCGTCGAATTGTTCCCTATGTTACCGAATCAGCAACACTAAAAAAAGGAGAAAAACTAGGCATCATTCGACTGGGATCACGAGTTGATATTTATTTACCAATTGATATTATCAAAGAACCAATCATTAAAAAAGGAACTATGGTAAAAGCAGGGGTTGATCGTCTTGCAGAAATCAATGCTTAACTATGTCACCCTCGCCGATGGTATCAGCCTGCTCAACATTGGCTTTGGATTTCTAGCCATCTTCATTCTTTGCTCATCGCTTTTTTTCAGTGGCCAACAACAAATCCATATGGCGTTTTCTTTTATACTTCTTGCACTACTTGCTGATGGATTAGATGGTGTTATCGCCCGGAGAACAACAACAGGTGAACTGGGAGAATACATCGAATCAATGGCTGATATGGTCTCCATGGCAATCGCACCTACCATCTTTATTTATGCCAGCTACAAACAAGTCATACATCAGCAACCAATCCCTCAACTGTTCTTTCTCATCGCTTTCTTCCTGTATTTATTCCTAGCCGTAATTCGGCTTGCCTCATTTCATCAAATGAAAAACAATGCGTTCTTCATTGGTTTACCTGCATCTGCAGCAACCATGATCTTGCTTATTCTTTCCTATTTAAAAATACCATCAGGGTTTATGACCGCTGGTATCATCATTATTTCACTGTTGCTCATCTCATCAATTCCCTTTCCAAAGACCAATAAACACATCAGTGCTACAGCAACAGTTCTTATTATCTTAGCAATTCTTTTTGGAACGAGTATTCAATCATTGTTTTTATATCTCCTATTGATCTGTGTTCTTTTTTATGCAATAGGAGGACCATTTTTTATTATCTATAGGAAAAAAACCAGAAAAACAAGAGCGAAATAGTGCATAATCTTGTATTGGAACGAGTAGCAACGAAAACATTTCTAAACAAAAAACGCATTACATGGTATCATTATGGATGATATACCCAAAATTGGCATCACTGGTATGCCAAACGTTGGAAAAACACAAACCCTTCAGAAAATCATCGGTTTCATGGAGGCAGATGGTTACGTCTCACAAGGAATGATAACCCAACCCATCCTCGACGATGATGACAACCGTATTGGGTTTTATGTCCAAAACTATCAAACAAAAGAAAAAAAAGTTTTTGCCCATGTTGATTTTGAAGAAAAAGAAAAAGTAGGAAAATATGGAATAGACATTTCCGTTTTAGAAGAAATAGGTATTCCAGCTATCAAAGAAGCCGTCACAAATGAAGAAATCCATATCATCATCATTGATGAAATCGGGAAAATGGAGATGCTTTCTGAATCATTCTGTGAAACCGTGGTGGAAGCTCTTGATAGCGACAAACCGATTATGATTACTCTTCATAAAAAATCACGGACACCACTTCTTCAAGATGTCCGCCGTCGTGATGACATCAGAATCCTAGAAGTAACTCCAGTCAACCGGAATCTTCTCCCCTATAAAATCGAAAAAATCATGAAAGAAAAACTCCCACCACTATTTTAAACCCATGACCCAACCAGCGTTAACAACCATCACTGAGGGAACCACCTCTCTTTTTGTATACGGCAAAAAACAAAACATGAAAGGACCCGGGAAAAAACATCCCCTCCCCTTTTACAATCCAGCTATGCAATTAAACAGAGATATATCCATCGCCCTGCTGCAATGGTATGTGAACCAAACAGAACAAGAACCAATAACGGTGCTTGATGGACTCGCCGCCTCAGGAATTCGTGGCATTCGCATGGCACATGAAATCGATGGACCACTAGCGATTACCTGCAATGACTGGTTTCAACCAGCATATGATCTCATACAAAAAAACATCACAAATCCTACCCTTGAAAACATCAAGGCCACCCAAGAAAATATCCATACTCTTCTTTCACATAACCGTTATCACTATGTCGATATTGATCCCTTTGGCTCTCCTGCCCCATTTGTTGATTCCGCAATTAGAGGACTAAAAAAAAATGGTATCATCGCCTGCACCGCAACAGATACTGCAACCCTCTGCGGGCATTACCCAGCAGTCTGCAGAAGACGCTATGCTGCTAAAAGTCTTCTGAGTCCTATGATGCATGAAATTGGACTGAGAATTCTTCTTGCTTTTATCTGCCGGGAAGCAGCAAAATATGATCTGGGCATGAAACCAATTCTATGTTATGCAACCGATCATTACATGAGATTATACCTACAAATGAACTCAGGGGTAAAAGAAGCAAATCATACTATTTCACAGATCAAAACAATTTCAGCAGATTTTCCCTTTCTTAAAAACACAACCAAAAAAGAAATCGGTCCACTGTACATGGGAAATATACAATCCGCATCAATCATCAAACAAATCCGAAGTATTGTTTTTCAAAAAACATTTGGATCAAAACATGAAATGCTAAAGCTTCTTAATTTACTTGAAGAAGAAGCAGAGGCTCCCGCGTTTTTTTATACCATAAATACCATTGCTTCTGCATTAAAAACCTCAGCTCCATCTAGAAAAACACTGTTTCAAACATTACAAAAACAAGGGTTTTTTGTCTGCCGAACTCATCATGATCCAACAGGGTTTAAAACCAATGCAAGCAAACAAGACATCATCAACGCATTTACCACGACAAACAAATCAATAAAAAAGAAGAAATAGGAGGCCGATACCATAAAAAAACCAATTAAAGTAGGGGTTCTGGCATCAGGGAAAGGCACCGATCTTCAAAGCATCATTGATGCCGCAGAACAACACAAAATCGATGCCACCGTTGCCCTAGTCATTAGTGACCGGAAAAACGCCTATGCATTAGAACGAGCGCGAAATCATGACATTCCCAATTTTTTTGTTGATACCAAACAAAAAACACGTGAAGAAATCGATAACGATATTGATATTATTCTAATTGAGCATCACATTGATCTAGTGGTTGGTGCTGGTTATATGCGGATATTAAGTAATGAGTTCATTGACAAATGGTTTGGAAAACTGATCAATATTCATCCCGCATTACTACCATCATTCAAAGGAACAAACGCGCAAGAAGATGCCTTTGAATACGGCGTGAAAATCACAGGTTGCACTACTCATTTCATGGATGATCAAATGGATCACGGCCCTATTATTCTACAAGCAGCGGTCAATGTTCAACCAACGGATACCCCTGAAACATTAGCTCAGCGAATCCTTGACGTAGAGCATCAAATTCTCCCCCGTTCGATTCAACTGTTTGCTCAAAATCGATTACGTATACAGGGAAGAAAAGTCATCATAGAACCAGGTGATTCATGGAAGGAAACCGAACCACAAATTGAGGGGGTGCTCTACCCTGCTGGATACTAACTGATGCTATGAATAAAATAGAAGCTCAAGAATGGTTAACTCGTTTTCAACGGTTTGGCATGAACCTTGGATTAAAACGTATTCAATTTCTCATGGATTCTTTAGATCATCCTGAACAACAATATCGAGTGGTGCATGTCGCTGGAACCAATGGAAAAGGATCCGTCTGTCGATTTATCGGAAATATTCTGAAAAACGCGGGTTATCAAGTGGGACTTTACACATCACCTCATCTTAAAACCGTTTTTGAACGTTTTTGTATCAATGACATCATGATTTCAGAAAAAGATTTTGCAACGGTAGCTACCATGGTGAAACCAGCAGTTGACCATCTCATAGATAAAGGTGAGCAACCAACATATTTTGAAGTGTGCACGATGATGATGTTTCAGTTTTTTGCGCTCAACCAAGTAGATATCGCCGTGATAGAAGTAGGTCTTGGTGGCCGTTATGATGCGACAAATATCGTTGATCCCTTGGTTTCAGTGATTACCAATGTAAGCAAGGATCATCAACAAGTGCTTGGAACTCAAATTGAGGATATCGCAGGGGAAAAAGCAGGAATCATTAAAAAAAACCGACCCGTGGTAACCGCAGCAACTGGTGTAGCATTAAACGTTATCAAGGAAAAAGCAGCAACACTATCTTCCCCAGTACATGTTATCACTGAAGAAAACATTCAATTGCTTCAACGAAATGAACATGGCCAACACATTCGTTGCACTTGCTGGTTGGAAAGTTATTCGATTAACACTTCATTACTTGGAAGCTTTCAACAGCAGAATATCGCTCTTGCCATCACCGCTATTGAAGTGCTTCAAACACAGGGATTATTTTTGTCCAAAGAAGCAATCATACAGGGAATAGAAACCATGCATCATCCAGGGAGAATGCAAATACTTCAAAAGAATCCATTGGTCCTTATTGATGGTGCTCATAATGAAAGTGCAATGAACGCTCTTTTTGAATCGATCAAGGACTTATTCCTGGGGAAAAAAATTATTTTGATACTAGGGTTGTTACATGATAAAGACATCCGCAATATAACAAAAATCATTGCTGTTTGTGCTGACACGGTAATTATTACCAAACCTGATTCCAATCGAGCAGAAAATCCAGAAATCATTGCTGAACAATTACGAAAACATCATTATAACAAACCAATAAAAATCTCCCCGAGTATTCGACAAGCAATACAAATGGGTTTAGAGGAAGCAAAAACAACTGATCTCATTTTGATCACTGGTTCACTTTATCTTCTTGCAGCTGCTATTGAATCATTCAACTAACCATTTTTTCTTGCAGAATGCTTTTAATTACAAAACTGTATTGTTTTTTTATATGAGTGTTCATAATCCATGTTTCATATCTGTAAACAATCTTTATGAAGCAGAAAAAGAAATCAAACAGATTGGAAGTGATTCACAAAGCATTGATATCATGGCCCCAAAGATGATTACAAAAATCATCAAACTCCATGAAGTATTATTACAGGATGCAATCATCGTCAAACAAGACATGCTCTCTGTTGGTGGAGAAGTCGCTGTGCCCAAACACACTTTTGATTTACATGAGAACACGGCAACAATTCTAATCATCGGAACTATTGCCCAACATCGAATACTCGTAAAAAAACTACGACGACATTACCCTCGAATCCAAACCCTTGCCTCTGAAATCAGCAGTGTCTTAGAGGAAAAGTAACCATGGCATCTTTATCATTTGGTAATACAACAATCAATCTCAGTGATCATACCGCGATAATGGGAATTCTTAATGTCACACCAGATTCATTTTCAGATGGTGGACTATATTATGATGTTAACAGCGCTGTTGATCATGCAAAAAAAATGATTGCAGATGGTGCTGATCTTATCGATATTGGTGGAGAATCCACAAGACCAGGGGCCAAACCCATCTCCATAAAAGAGGAAATAACACGAGTAATTCCAGTCATCGAACAGCTCAACAATGAAACAAGTGTCCCTCTTTCCATTGATACCTCCAAAGCAATCGTAGCAGAACAGGCTATAAAATCTGGAGCATCAATGGTTAATGATATCACTGCACTGCGTGCTGATCCAAAACTTGTTGAAATCATAAGCAGATATGATGTTAATGTTTCACTGATGCACATGAAGGGCAGTCCTTCGACCATGCAAAAAAACCCAACATATGAAAACATCATAAACGAGATAAAAGAGTTCTTACAAGAACGCATTGATTTTGCCGTCGATCATGGCATCCCAAAACAGCATATCATGATAGATCCAGGTATCGGCTTTGGAAAACGAACCGGAAAAGGAATAGAGGATAACTGCAGTATTCTTCATCACCTCCAAGAATTCAAAGAATTACACTGCCCCATTCTCATTGGTGCCTCAAGAAAACGATTCATTGGAAACATCTCTCATGAACAACTGCCACTTTCCCCTAGTGATCGGTTGGAAGGAAGTTTAGCTGCCGCCTGTGCAGCAGTATTAAAAGGAGCAGCAATAGTACGCGTGCATGATGTCAAAGAAACACGACGATGCCTCGATATCATCGACTGCATAAAAAAAGATGGGACTCTTACCAATTGAAACTTAAAAGCATTAAAAAAAGGAAAAAAATTTGGTAAGAAAGGAGTTTATTTAATTTTGATTTGTTTTGGTTTCTCCTTCGGAGTCGGTTCTTTTTTTGGTAACGTTATTGAGAGCACACCATTGATCATTTCTGCTTCAACATCATCTGTTTTTAATTCCTCTGGGAGCTCGAAGCAACGATAAAAAGAGGAAGCACTTCGTTCCTTTCGTAACCAGCTCTTCCCACTATCCTCACTTGACTGAGTATGTTCTGCTGAAATCTCAACACCACGAGGGGTAACCTCAATGTTTACATCATCCTTGTTGATACCAGGTAATTCAACCTGCATCTCAAAGACATCACCTTTATCAGACACATCAACAGCAGGCGTCTGCATCCACTGAGACGATTCTTGTGGATAAAACCCTGGATTCCAGAACAAATCATGGAAATCGGATCGTAGCTGATCAAACCAGTGGTCCATATCTGTCCATACATCAGATGGTGTTCGCTCTACAATTTCATCTTTTCCATCACTAGATCTTGGTGTAATTTTATCTTTTCTTTTTTTACCGATTTTCATATTATTTTCCACCTCCAAGATTGTTTTCGCATAAATATATAGACAAAAACTTCTATAAATAATTTTCTATTTTTTAAATCGGAAAAGAACATTAATCATAAGTCTATTTCAGGGTGGGAATATGA
>CAZVKY010000070.1:0-8300 GCA_964627915.1 uncultured Thermoplasmatales archaeon | reverse complement strand
TCTGCCCCTATGCGGTTTTTCTTTCACTTGCTTCACGTTTTTCCTTTTTTAAATTGAGGAGAAATGAAAATTGTATTGAGTGTAAGAAATGTGAACACATTTGCCCTACGAATGAGGCTCATGAGAATGATTTAAAACAGGAATGTTATCTTTGCTACCGTTGCAAGGATGTCTGTCCTGTGGATGCGATTGATTATACGAAGAATAAAAAAAAATGAGGTGAGAATACATGAAAATAAGAGAAGTAAATAATGTAGAAGCATCTGAAAACCCTCATCAGGTTGATGCAAGGAAAATATATGATAAGAAAGAAGCTCAGGTAGTTCATATTCTGTTGAAGCCTGGTGAATCATTGAAACGACATATAACTGCTGTTGACGTGTTTTTTTATGTCCTTGAGGGAACAGGTGTTGTTGAGATTGGAAAGGAAGAAAAAGAAGAGGTAACAAAAGATACGTTGATTGAAAGTCCGGCAGGTATTGTTCATTGTTGGTATAATAGAAGTGATGCTATTTTAAGGGTACTTGTAGTAAAAGTTCCTCGGCCAACAAAGAAAACAACGATTTTGTAATCCAGTATGATTACTGCTTATAATATTGTAGTTAAAGTGGACAGGTTTTGCAATCAGAGGATTCACAAAGTTCGTTTGAAATATTCCATTTTAACGCCCAGTTCTTAATCGCTTTAATCACTTCAATAAATTCAATTCCTCTATCCGTAAGCTGATAATAGGTTTTAACAGGAAAAGAACTCGTATCAATTCTTTTTGAGACAAGATTCTGTTGCTCTAATTCCTTCAATCGAGCGGATAACACTTTGGGAGTGATATCGGCCATATTATTCTTGATATCTGAATAACGTTTGATTTCTTTCCCCTTATACAGTTCCAAAAGAATAAGTAATGACCATTTTTTTGAGATAAAATCAACGGTTTTATAGATTGTGCAGTCATGATGCATAGTTTCCGTTTAGAAACTACTAACTATAAATACCTTTGTATACATACGGAATCTAATATCAAAAAGATACAATAGGAGTTGGAAATAATATGTTTTGTTATCAATGTCAGGAAGCAGCGAAAGGAACAGGTTGTACCATACAGGGGGTTTGCGGGAAAAAAGATGACGTAGCAAAATTACAGGATCTTTTGATTTATACATTAAAAGGAATTGCACTTTGTGCAACCAATGACAAAATCACTACCGAGAATAAAGAACAGGTATCTTCATTTATCACCAATGGGTTATTTTCAACAATAACTAATGTGAACTTTGACCGGAACTATTTTATCAAAACCATCCAGAAAGGCCTTAAATTAAGAAACCATCTGAAAGAAACCCATGCTATCGAATCCTCTCAGGATGAAGTAACCTGGGATGGCACTGATGAACAGACGCTACTTAAAAAAGCTGATGACGTAGGAGTTTTTCAAAGAGAAAACAATGAAGATAAACGATCATTAAAAGAACTGATCACCTATGGATTAAAAGGATTGGCTGCATATTATCACCATGCAACGGTTCTTGATGAAACAGATCCGGAAATCGAATCATTCATGATTGAAACCCTTGCCATATTAACAAAAGACCAATCTGTTGATGAACTGGTTCAGCTCACCGTATCATGCGGCGAATACAGCGTAAAAACCATGGCATTACTGGATACCGCTAATACAAAAAACTATGGAAACCCGGAACCAACACAAGTCTCAATTGATGTGGGAACAAATCCTGGAATTCTCATCAGTGGCCATGATCTGAAGGATATGGAAGAGCTGTTAAAACAGACACAGGGAACAGGTGTTGACGTGTATACGCATGGTGAGATGCTTCCGGCAAATGCCTATCCTGTGTTTAAAAAATATGACCATTTCAAAGGCAATTATGGAAATTCCTGGTGGCAGCAAACAAAGGAATTTGAATCCTTTAACGGCCCAATCCTCATGACGACAAATTGTCTTGTCCCCCCAAAGGAATCATACAAAAATCGGGTATATACCACTGGTGTTGTCGGGTTTGACGGTGTGAACCATATTCCAGATGAGGAGAAGGGTAATCCAAAGGATTTCTCAGACATGATTGCACATGCACAAAACTGTGAACCTCCGGTTAAAATGGAGGATGGAGAAATCACTGTTGGGTTTGCCCACAATGCTACGTTAACTGTTGCTGATAAAATTGTTGAAGCAGTAAAGAATGGAGATATTAACCGATTTATTGTAATGGCTGGTTGTGACGGTCGGCATAAAGACCGGCAATATTATACTGATTTTGCCAAAGCACTCCCACAAAACACGGTTATTCTCACCGCAGGTTGTGCAAAATACCGGTATAACAAACTTGATCTTGGAGATATCGGCGGTATTCCCCGGATTCTTGATGCAGGGCAGTGTAATGATTCGTATTCACTGGTGGTCATCGCTCAGAAACTCGCTGAAGCTTTTGGTGTTGATATCAATGAACTCCCAATTTCTTATAACATTGCTTGGTATGAACAAAAAGCAGTCACTGTTCTCTTAGCCTTGCTATCTCTTGGGGTAAAAAATATTATGCTTGGGCCGACGCTTCCTGCGTTTGTTTCACCGAATGTGTTGAATGTGTTGGTGGAAAACTTTAACATCATGCCAAATTCAACCGTAGAAAAAGACCTTGAAACACTTGTTCCAACTATGGTGAAGGAGGAATAATTACTTTATTAAACCTCTTTCTTCTTTTATTAAATGAACTGAGGTGAAAAATATATGAAGGTATCTATTGATCGGGAAGAATGTATCCAATGTGGTGCTTGCGAAGCAGCATGTCCTGCTGTTTTTGAACTTGATGAGGAAAGTATTGCCAGTATTGTCGAAAAATATAGAACAAGTGATCTTGGTAATGGAGAGATTGATGATGATCTCCGTTCATGTATAGACAACGCTGTTGAATCTTGTCCCGTAGATGTTATCCATATAAAATAAAAAATATTGTATCTAAAAAAGAGTGGTAAATAGAAAAGAAGATGATGAAATGAAAGAATATTATATTCCAGAATTAGCAAAAAATGTGTTTTCAGTTGGTGTCAAAGATTGGAATCGAAGAATGTTTGACTCTCTTATCCCTCTTCCACAGGGAACAACGTATAATTCTTACCTTATTAAAGGGAAGGGAAAAACAGCGCTTATTGATACCGTGAACCCAGGTTTTGAACAGGAGTTTATCCAACGGATTAATCAAGTATCCGATGCAAAAAAGATAGATTATGTTATTATGAATCATGCAGAACCTGATCATGCCTCAGCAATCCCGGTTATTATGAATGAAAGTAAGAATGCGGTCTTAATCACTTCTGAAAAGGGTGCAAAGATGGCGCAAACCTTTTTTGATGTACCAGCGAAAAGAATTAAAACCGTGAAAGATGGAGACATTCTTGAGTTAGGAGGTAAAACATTGCAATTCATTGATGCACCCTGGCTTCATTGGCCGGAAACCATGTTTACTTTTGTTCAGGAAGATAAGATTCTCTTTCCCTGTGATTTTTTTGGTGCCCATACCGCAGCGGGTATCTTTGATGATGACGTGGATGAACTCATTCCGTTTGCTAAGCGGTATTATGGTGAAATCATGATGCCATTTAACCGTATGGGAAGTAAAGCAATGGATAAAATCAAGGATTTTGACATCCGGATGATAGCACCAAGTCATGGTCCGATTTATAAAAACCCTGAGCGAATCATAAACGTGTATAAGAGGTGGACTCGTGGTGAAACCAAGGATAAAGCAATCGTTGTTTATGTGAGTATGTGGAAATCCACGGAAAAAATGATAAATGCCCTCACAGAAAGATTGCTCGCTCATAATATTCAGGTTAGTAAGTTTGATCTGGTCAATGCAGATATTGGTGATATTGCACGAGAACTTGTTGATGCACGTGCCATTGTGTTAGGTGTTCCAACCGTGCTTGGCGGAATGCATCCCCTGGGGATTTATGCCTCGTATCTTGTGAAAGCATTACGGCCGCCCTTGCAATACGCTGTGGTCCTTAGTTCATATGGTTGGGCTGGTGGCGCACTTCGGCAGGTATCCGATATTCTTGGTCCGACTGGTTTGGAAATCCTGGGAACCCATAAAGTAAATGGACCTCCCAAGGAGAAGGATTATCAGAAATCATTTGAATTGGGGGAGCAACTTGCTAAAAAAATAAAAGCATAAATTATAATATAATATGGTAGGAATATTATGGAATTATATGCAAAAACAAACATTGGAGTTTTGTTAAAAAAATATCCGTTTCTCATAGATTTTTTGCCAACACTATCACCTACATATAAAAAATTAAAAAATCCATTGTTGAGAAAGACACTGGGGCGAACTGCGACACTGGAAATGATTGCGGAAATGGGGGATATAGATCTCGATGTTCTTATTTCTGAGATTAAAAACGAAATACGGGAGAAGGAAGATAATGAAGCAAACAATTCTCAAAATAAAAAAGAACAGTTAAAACAAATCATCCGTGACCTGCATGATGGTGTTGACAAAGAAGCATTGAAGGAACGTTTTGCTGAACTCATTAAAGATGTGTCTGCTTCTGAGATTTCTGAGATGGAGCAAAATCTGATTGATGAGGGGATGCCGGAGAGTGAAATAAAACGATTGTGTGATGTTCATGTGGAAGTGTTTAAACAGTCGCTGGAAGAGCAAAAAAAACCTGAGGTTGAACCAGGCCATCCTGTGCATACATTCATGTTGGAAAACAGGAAAACAGAAAAGATAATAAAACAGTTGAACGCCGTTGTGGAAAAAATCGGGGAGCCAACGGAGGATAACATTTTTGATGAACAGAAGAAGAATTTTGAAGACCTTGTTGAGCAATTATCAGAGATTAATCTTCATTATTTAAGAAAGGAAAACCAACTCTTTCCGTTGCTGGAAGCACATGATGTGTCTGGCCCAACACAGGTGATGTGGGAGTTACATGATGATATCCGCTCCCTTCTCAAACAGGTAAAAACACATCTCTCAGAAAATAATGTTATTGATGCTATTAAATCGGTGAGAGAATTAATCCAGATGATTACGGATATGATTTACAAGGAAGAACATATTCTGTATCCGATGAGTTTGGAAACCCTGAGTGAACAAGACTGGGTGAAAGTGAAAAAAGGAGAAGAAGAAATCGGTTATTCATGGGTACACCCTGGAGAAGGATGGGCTCCTGAAGAATCAGTTTCTGATGAAACTATGAAGGATTCAGGGTTATTATCTTTAGATACCGGAACGCTTACATTGGATCAGGTTAACCTTATGCTAAAACACTTACCTGTTGATATTTCCTTTGTAGATGCGAATGATGAAGTTGCGTATTATTCTGATACTGCTGAACGTATTTTCCCCCGGAGTGCTGGCGTGATCGGGCGAAAGGTTCAAAAGTGTCATCCTCCAAAAAGTGTTCATATTGTTAAAAAAATTGTGAGTGAATTCAAAGCTGGAACAAAGGATGTTGCTGAATTCTGGATTCAGCTTAATGGGAAATTTATTCATATCCGGTATTTTGCGGTGAGAGATAAACAAGGAAAGTACCGGGGGACTCTTGAGGTAAGTCAGGATATTACAGATATTAAGAAGCTGGATGGCGAGAGAAGGCTTCTTGATTGGAAATAAATGTATTTGAAAAATAATTTGGTATACGTCATGATAAATAGGAGGAAATTGTAGGAAATATTAGGTGAAAATATGACCAGGTTGGATAAAGTAACTATATCCAAAATTAATCAATTAAAAAAGAAAAATGATGTCATTCTTCTTGTTCATAATTATCAACGTCCGGAGATTCAGGATATCGGTGATTTTGTCGGAGATTCTTTTGGCTTAGCTCAAAAAGCATCTAATACAAACGCAAAGTGTATTGTTTTTTGCGGGGTTGATTTCATGGCTGAAACAGCAAAAATCCTCTGTCCACAGAAAACCATTGTTCATCCAGATCCTGAAGCGCAATGCCCCATGGCCGCTATGGTAGATGTTGAAGGATTACAAATGATGAAGGAGAAATATCCTGATGCTGCCGTTATTTCATATGTAAATACTTCTGCTGCAGTGAAAGCACTTTCTGATGTGTGTTGTACATCTTCAAATGCGGTAAATATCATTAACAGTTTGGAGGAGGAAGAAATCATCTTCATCCCTGATACTAATCTGGGAAAATACATTCAGCGTTTTGTAAAGAATAAGAATATTAATATTTGGCCGGGTATCTGTCCCACGCATCATAAAATAAAGAAACATCACATCATGGATTTAAAAAGAACGCATCCTCAGGCAGAGGTTCTTGTGCATCCTGAATGCAATCCTGATGTTATCGATGCTGCTGATTTCGTGTATTCTACGCAGGGAATGATTAACCATGCATCGGCTTCTTCGAAAAACGAGTTTATCATTGGGACTGAAAAAGAGTTGTGTTATCGGTTAAAGAAATTGAACCCTGAAAAAACATTTTATCCGGTTGATGTTGCGGTTTGTCCGAACATGAAAAAGATTACCCTGTCGAAAGTATTGGAAAGTCTTGAATCACTTAAACCCACCGTGAGTCTCTCTGATGAGATTATTAGAAAGGCATCTCTTCCGTTGCAGCGGATGGTTGATTTCGGCCGAGGTGATTGATATGGACCTGGGAATTAAGAATCGTGTAGCTATTGTGACAGGTTCCAGCAAGGGGATTGGAAAGGCGATTGCTAAAGCATTGTCTGAAGAAGGTGCACATGTTGTCATCTGCTCAAGAGATATGGCAAAATTGAATGAAACAGCATCTGATATTGAACAATCTACCGGAAAAAAGGTTTTAGCTGTTGAAACAGATCTGACAAAAAAGAATGATATTACAACTTTGGTGAATAGGACCGTTCAACATTTTGGAAAAGTTGATATGTTGATAAATAACACTGGCGGTCCTCCGTCCATGGTTTTTTCTGAAACCACGGATATGGATTGGAACCATGCAGTGGATCAATTGATGATGAGCATTATCCATTGCTGCCGTGAGGTTATACCTCACATGAAAAAAAAGAGTTGGGGGAGGATAATAAATATGACCTCTTTTGCAGCGAAACAACCTCAGGAAGGCCTTATCCTCTCGAATGCAATACGTGCCGGGATTTTAGGTCTTACCAAAACGCTGTCCAATGAATATGCAGCAGATAACATTTTAATAAACGCAGTGTGCCCCGGATGGACATTAACTGAAAGGTTGAGTGAATTAGCGAAGTCTAAGGCTGAAAAAACCAGTAGAGAATATCAGGAGATAATCGATGAATGGACTAGAAAGATACCTGTTAGTCGGCTTGCAGATCCAAAAGAAATTGCGAATCTCGTCACGTTTTTAGCTTCGGAACGGGCAAGTTATATTACAGGAAATACTGTTCAGGTTGACGGAGGATATATTAAATCAATTTTTTAAAGTATAATAAAAAATAGAAAGAAAGAGGAGAGGCTTTTTTCTTGGAAATTTTTGAAGAAAATGGAATTCGTTCAAATCCGGGAGGCGGGATTTTTTTGTTTTTCTTTTTTGCTAAATCATTTAAACATCATTTTCTTATTATGTTGTGTTTTGTACATATGGAAAAAGAAAAATCAATAGCACTCCGGGTTCCCAAAAAGAAAGCTGAATCAATGAGAAGATTGCTTATTGAAAAAAATCTGCTTCGCACTGATCTGATTATTCTTAAAAGTGAAAAATATTTGTATCTGCCAATTAAGAAGAATAATGAAAATGATTTTGAGTTTTCTATTGTTGATAAAGTATTTGAAAAAAGAAGTGAAAAAACAGATTCATATAAGGAGGTAATAGAATTATCAGATGATCTTAAGGCATTGCTTCCTACTTCTTTTGATATCATTGGATCCATTGCTCTTTTGAAACTACCTGAGCAACTCCTTACATATAAAGAAGTAATTGGAGACGCATTGATACAAGTCCAAAGTCAGGTGGAAACGGTTTGTTTGATTCAACCGGTATCTGGTGAACTGCGTACTCGCAGTGTTGAAGTTATTGCTGGGAAAAAAACAACACTAACGGTTCATAAGGAGTATGGTCTTTCTTTTTTTGTTGATGTTGAAAACACCTATTTTTCCCCACGTCTTGCTGGTGAACGGAGAAGAATCGCTAGCTTGGTTCAAACAGGTGAAACTATTGTTGACATGTTTACTGGTGTTGCACCGTTTCCAGTGATGATTGCTTCTTTTGCTCAACCAAAAACGGTTATTGCAGTTGACAAAAATAAGGATGCAATCAGGTTAGCTGAGAAAAATGTGAAAATAAACAAAGTTTCT
>CAZVKY010000069.1:5785-8539 GCA_964627915.1 uncultured Thermoplasmatales archaeon | reverse complement strand
GGTGATAACATTGATTGGTTTCCGTTGATGCAACCAGTTACTAAGAAGCCTTTAGCAGATTTTTCTTTTTCACCATCCACTCCTTTGACAGAAGATATGATAACATTTACTAGTTTAGCTAATGATACCGATGGTTTTATTTCTTCATGGTTCTGGGATTTTGATGATAACAATATGTCTTCGGAGATGAATCCAATTCATCAGTTTCAAACAAGTGGAACCTACAATGTAACACATATGGTCACGGATAATCTGGGTGTAACAAACAGTACTTCAAAAACGATAACAGTGTTAAATGTTGCACCAACGGCATCGTTTTCGTTTACTCCAAAGAATCCAACGGATGTTCAACAAGTTAGCTTTGAGGATGGTTCAACTGATAGTGATGGAGTGATTGTGAATTGGACCTGGGATTTTGATGATAACACAACATCTTTTGAACAAAACCCGGTTCATCAGTTTGCAGATGATAACAATTATCTTGTTAGATTAACAGTCAAGGATGATCATGATGGTACGGATTCATATGCTCAGACGATTACGGTGAGTAATGTTGCACCTGTTGCCAGTTTTACGTTTACCTTTCCAAATGTGACCGCACTTGCTAATCAACCAGTATATTTCCATGATACCTCAATTGATCATGATGGTAGTATTGTTTCTAGGGAATGGTCTTTTGGTGATAACAGCAATAGCTCAGAAAAAAATCCATCTCATACTTATGCGCAGAAAGGATCCTACACGGTTTCATTAACTATTATGGATGATGATGAGAAAATTGTTACTAAAACAAAACAGATCACGGTTTCTGGTACCATTCATCATGATGAAGTGATCACTGAGTTTTCATTGTTTGATATTGTTTTTGTCGTGTTTCTTGTGGTAATGATCATTCTTGTGATTGTGTTAAGTAAGAAATATGGATAGTGATGGTAATTTCTCATATTGATTAGTTTATCAGCGGACGTTTAAATAGTATCAACAAGAAAGTTTTAGGTAATCGTTTGGTGGATATAAATGATGAGATGGAATCAATTTCAACTTGAAAAATATAGAAAAATATTTACAGTCTACATACCTACCTGCAGATAAATTATTTATATCTAACAAAGATTGAAAAATTGGTCTTTAATCATATAAGGATTCATAAAGGAGAAGATGGGATATGAAAGCAAATAGAAAATATAAAGAGAGCGAGGAAGCAGTATCAGCAGTCATCGGCGTCATACTCATGGTCGCCATCACCGTCGCCATCGCCGCAACCGTCTACGTCTACGTCAGCGGAATGATCGGCGGAGGAGCGCAACAAACACCAACGATTTCATGTACGGTGGATAATACTAACGATAAACTCATAATTTCAAGTGCGGATTCTTCAGCGAATTGGGATGATATCACTGTCACTTTAGATAACAGCACTGCATCATATGCAATATATGATACAGGTGGATCTAACAATGCATCCACATCGTCAACTCAAGATGTTACTGCGGGAGATTATATTCTTATTTATGGTTTTTCCGGGAACATTAAAGCGACATTCAAATATGATCCTACTAACACGCTTATGGGTAGTTGGACAGTTTACGTCTAGATAAAATTGCTAAAAAATCAATCGGGAACGATATCATTAACGAAATTAACCACATGGTTAAAAGAATTGATTGTCACACCCCAACCAAAAAGATGGAAGATTGGTTGTAAAATCTTAAAATAAAACGAAAAGATTTTGTAACCTGCATAACCATCTGCCAACAAAGTATAAATATTTGGATGGGGTTGATAGAAAGAAGAACCGAAAAAATATGGATAAATAAAGGAGAAGATGGGATATGAAAGCAAATAGAAAATATAAAGAGAGCGAGGAAGCAGTATCAGCAGTCATCGGCGTCATACTCATGGTCGCCATCACCGTCGCCATCGCCGCAACCGTCTACGTCTACGTCAGCGGAATGATCGGCGGAGGCGGACAACAGACACCAACAATAGCTTTTACAGTGGATTCAGGTAATGATAAAATGGTAGTTGCGAGTGCCGATGCAGCAACCAACTGGAACGATATTACCTTAACTTTGGACAACAGCAGTGCATTATATGCAATACATGATACAGGTGGAACTCACAATGCAACTACATCATCAAATCTAGATGTCACTGCCGGAGATTACATAGTGGTATACAACGCTACTGGTAACATTGGGGTAACGATAAAGTATGATCCAACAAACTCACTCATTGGTACTTGGACAGTAAACGTCTAAACTAATATCAACAAATTTTTTTCTTTTTTTTATTTTTTTCTTTCTTTGATTCAACTGTTTTTTGACAATATTTGTACAACAACTGTTTATAACCACAATTTACAAATTAGATTGTGGTGAGTAAAGAATGAACTATCCATATTTATCAAGCAAAACTATCAGTTTTTTAAGTGATGTAATGTGCAAACAAAAAGCATGTGTAGATGATTTGAGAGAGGCTTTGTAAATGGATTCTTATGATGTTATCTCAGCTGAGATTGATAGAGTGCTTTTACACCATGAGATCAATGATCATCTTAGTAAGAAAAATGTTAATCGTAAAAAACCGGTTACCGAAAAAGATCATAATCAAAAGGAATCCAAATCAACAAAATCACATTCTTTTAAGGTTAATAAAAATAGTAAGATTGAAACGATTACTATTCCTGCTACTACTAGCAAAGTTATCATTAATCTAAGTAGTTAAAAAATTCTTGAAACAAAGGTTTTATTA
>CAZVKY010000069.1:0-5685 GCA_964627915.1 uncultured Thermoplasmatales archaeon | reverse complement strand
CAAAGTTATCATTAATCTAAGTAGTTAAAAAATTCTTGAAACAAAGGTTTTATTAACCAAATGATTGTTTCTTTTATTGACAATCTAATCGTATTGGATTTAGTCTTTCAAAAATAGAGTTGATGGGATAGTAGAGTATATTTGAGGGAACATGGATGAATCCTTTAGCAGATGCAAAACAAAAAATAAAATGTCCTGAGTGCAATGAGGAAATGTATCGTCTTCCAGGTAGTTCTGAACCAATTTTTGTGTGTCCGAAATGTGGAAACTCAATTGATAATGTGTGTGAGGAAACAAATCTTTTTAGCAGAGATGAGAAAAAGATTGGTGAAAAGAAACCGATGATGCAAAAGTTGTTCCCAGATTATTTTATGAAGAAATATACTGATTTTAATTCCTTTATTGAGTTTATTGATCAATGTAAATTTATTCAATGTGATATATCTGATATTTCTAATGAGACATTTGAACATCTTCCAAAGGGAAAATGGGATCGTTTTGTCCAAAAAAATACCCTTTTTTCCTCCTGGGATGAGATGTTTGAGTGTGCTGTTGAACGATATTTAAAAATGTAATCCTAAGGGTTTTTTCCTGGTTACAGTGATGTATCTTTTTTTTGTTTTATTTTTATTTTAGTTGATCATCTGCTTTTGTTAGGTGGTCGTTTTTTCTTTTTGTTACTCTGTCAGCAATGGTTTAAATGTGTTCATATCAACAGTTTATTTGTTGACAAAAAAATAGAAGTGATGTGATCATATGAGCAAGTTAAGTGAGAAGGAAAAGAAAATAATCCGGAATCATTTAAAGAAATCATTAGCTGATCATCCCTTGGTTTCTGAAATTAGTTAATGGTTTTGCAAAAAAATTTAATTCTTTGTGAAACAGTAAAATAGCATAACAAGTATTGTTTTTTTTGTTATGCTTTACTTTATTCATGGGTTAAATGGAAATCCAGCTGATTGGAATCCTTCGATTCAGTTTTTGAAAAAAAAAGGTTTTGCTGCTGAAGCAATCGATCTAAGAGCGGGAAAGAACCTAAAGAAGACCCATATTAAGGATTATATTAACACGGTGAAAGAAACGGTATCAGCCCAAGATGTAATCATTGGTCATTCATTGGGTGGTCTTATTGTTCAGAAAGTAGCTGAATCAACGAAAATAAAAGCAGGGATTTGTTTGTGTTCTGCGCCACCAAAAGGCATTCGGTTCAATGTGGTTTCTCCTGCTCATCTTAAATATATTCCATTTATTGTATTTAATCGGCCGTTTAAGGTTTCTTACCCGATTAGTAAAAATTTGATGTTTAATTGTGTATCAGAAAAACAAGCTAAAAAAGCATATCATCGGCTTCATGAGGAATCAGCAAAGGTAACCTATGAGGTGATGATGAATAAAATCGGGGTTGATGAACAAAAAATAAAAACTCCTTTGTTTTTTATTGGAGTAAAAAATGATCATGCGTCTCCACCCGGGTTAGTAAAAAAAATCGCTGCTAAATATCAAGCACCTGTAAGTATTCTACCGGGTTGTCATTATATTTTTGCTTATATTGATCCCATTCATGAAAAGATACTCAGCATCCTTGGTAAAATAAACTATCAACAAAGCAATCAAAACAAGGAAAAACAGAGATAACCATTGAGGGTGACAAAAGATTTGAGAAGAAATATTCGGAAAAAACAACAGAAACAGATTGCTCTGCATCGGATTCATCTCCTCTGTTCATTAGCAAAAAAAGAAGCATTAAAAAAACATTATCAGCGTGCCGATCGATATATCAGTATTGCTCGAAATATTTCGATGAAAACCCAGACACGGATTCCATCTGGGGAAAAACGATTGTTTTGTAAACAGTGTTATCGGTTTATGCTGCCTGGTAAGACCTGTCGGGTTCGTATTCATCGTGGAAAGATTATTATGTTTTGCATGTATTGCAAGACTATTCAGCGGTTTCCCATTCATCCTAAAAGATAACCGTTGATATAGTAGGTTTTATATAAGGAATGTTTATTACCGATACCCTACTTTCAATTTCATTAGTGTATCATATGGAGTAATGATGTTCATGACAACCGTATATGATGTCCCAGCAAAAGCCCTCATTGATGAGGTTGCTAAACGATTTGTTAAAGATAAAAATTTTACTATACCTGAGGAAAACGTGTTTTCTAAAACTGGTGTGGATAAAGAAAATGCCCCAAGTAATAAGGATTGGTGGCAGGTTCGTTGTGCTTCTGTGTTTCGTAAGATCTATATGAACAATGGGATTGGTATCCAGCAGTTACGTTCATATTATGGTGGTAAAAGAAATCGAGGATCAAAACCATCAAAAGCACGTGCTGGTAGTGGTAGTATTATCCGTCGAGCAGTGCAACAACTGGAAGAAGCTGGCTATGTGAGAAGTATTAAAGGGAAAGGACGAGTGGTTACTAAGGAAGGTCGTTCTTTTTTAGATAACATTTCAAAAGAGATTGTTCCATCAGTGAAGAAAGAGTATCCAAACTTGGAAAAATATTAAATATTATTATTGTTTGATAGTAGATAGGTTCTTGTAAACTATGGATGAAGAACTTGATAAACTTCGGAAAAAAAGAGCACAGGAACTGCAGCAGCAGAAACAGTTGCAGGATTCAATGGAAAATCAAGAGGATCAGCAAAACGAGTTTGAAAATCAGAAAAAACAACTCTTACGATCGATCCTTACCCAAAAAGCAAAAGAACGATTGGGTAATATGAAGGTTGCTCGCCCAGAGATTACTGAGCAAATTGAGAATCAATTGATTATGCTTGCGCAAAGCGGTCGGTTGCAGCAGAAAATAACGGATAGTCAACTTCGGCAGCTTCTTGCTAAGCTTATCCCTAAGAAAAGAGATATAAACATTCGGAGAAAGTGAAGATAGATGGCAACTCATAAGTCACTTGGAAAAAAAATCCGGTTGAATAAGGCAACGAAGAGTAATCGTCGTGTGCCCGCTTGGATTATGATACGGACGAACAGAAGATTTACCCGTCATCCTAAGACACGTCATTGGCGGAGAAATAAACTGAAAAAAGCTTGATTCCCATGGCAGAAGAAACAGAAAGAATATATGTTATTCCTTTGAAGAAAAAGGGATATACCTCATCAAAAGCAGCTCCTACAGCAATGAAACGGGTGAAAACGTATTTAACCAAACATATGAAGGTTGAAGAAAACGATATCTGGATTGATGAATCATTGAACAAAGCGATTTGGAGCCGGGGTAAATACAAGATGCCGAGTAAAATCCGGGTGAAAGCGGTTCGTTTTGAGGATGGTGTAGTTGAAGCATATCTTCCAGAACTTGAGTTTACGAAATCACGTCGTGAAATCCTACAAGAGGAACGGGAGAAGAAACAACCTATTCTTCGTAAAGAAGAAGCTCCTGAGGAGGAAGAAATGGATGAGGAATCTGGTACAGAGGATTATGATGTGGTTCCTGGTCCTGATGGTGAAGTAAAGATTAAGAAAAAGAAAGCAGCTAAAAAGGAAGAAGAGGAATCTGAGGAAGATGAAAAACCTGCTGAAGAAAAAGAAGAGGATGCTGCTCAAGGAAAAGAGGAAAGCCAAGAAGCTGAGACTGAAGAAGAAGAGGAATCAGGTACAGAGAAAAAAGAAACTGATTCTTCCGATGAATCATCTGATGAAAAACAGGTTGAGGACGATTCAGAGAAAAAGAAGGAAACAAGCTAGTTTGTTTTCTTCAAATATTTTTTATTTTTTTTATTGTTTTTTTGTATTACTCTATTTAAATAATTAATAAGAAAATTATTTAAAGTTTGGAGGTGTTCTGTTTAATAGGAGTCTATTTATGAAAACAATAAAGAAGGCTATGACCGTTGTATGTGTCTTGTTATTTCTTTTCCTCTCTGTTCCTGTTGAGGCAAGTGAAGCTCAGGAGCAAATAAATAATCCTTTTTTTAATAGTATGAAATTTGCTCATGTGAGTATTAAGGGATCAGGCAAGGAATACATGTTAGGAAGTGTATTTCTTCTTGGTTTTGGTAAAGCATCTATTATGCGGTTGAATCTATATGATAATGCATTGATTGAGATTAGTGAACTTGATGGTGCCGATAAAATAGTGTTAGAGGGAAGCTACACTGTTACCTTATGGGGTTTTTATGGGTTTTATAAGCATACGAACAACGGGATAACCATTAATGGTGTTTCACTGGTCGCATTCTGGAAATAGATGTAGATATCAAGTAACGGATGAAAACATTGTTTTTTAGCGTTTTCAGTGATGAAAATTTTTTTTTATTAGGATTGTTGGAGGGTTAAAGTTATATAGGAGGGAACCGTGTGGCTAAGGCAATACAATTTGGAATGCAAATGAAGTAATAAAGTCTTTTACTCATGCATGTTATTAGGAAGAAGAAAAAAAAGATTGTGTAGAGTTCTGGAGTTAAAAAGGATGCAAAGAAAATCTGATCCCAAATCAAGGTTCCAACGGTTGAATTTCAATGAAAACCCTAATGTAGGAGTGTTTTGTCGGACAAATAATGATATTGCGTTTTTAAAAAAAGGGCTGACTGCTAAGGTGAAGAAACGTGTCATTGCTGCACTTGATGTAAAACTAGTGGAGTTATCCATTGCTGATGCCACCATCATTGGTTCACTTCTTTCTTGTAATTCCTCTGGAGTAGTGGTTACTGGTGTTATTTCTAAAAAGAATACTGAACGGATTCGAAATGAAGGATTTGATGTCTGTGTGGTAAAAGGCGTATATAATGCAGCCGGAAACGATATATTAGTAAATGATAATGGATGTTTGGTTCATCCAAAAGTTGATGATTATTCGATTGATCTGATTGAGAAAACCTTTCAAGTTCCAGTTAAAAGAGGGACCATTGCTCAGTTGGAAACGGTGGGAATGGCGGCAGTGGTCACTAGTAAAGGATTGTTATGTCATCCAAAGGTAACTGATGATGAAAAACGGTTGTTAAAGGAATTGTTTCAGGTTCCGGTGATGATTGGAACGGTGAATCATGGGGTGCCATTGATTGGAAGTGGTCTGGTAGCAAATCAATATGGCGCGATTATGGGCCTGCCCACAACAGGTATTGAGATGGGACGAATTGATGAAGCGTTGCAGTTAACAGAAAAGCAGTTACCTCCCCAATAGAAGAAGAGAAATTATATAGCATATAAATATATTAAATCTGTAAAAAAATTTAAATACTCTACAACATATTATATTTTTGAACCGATATTAACTTGTAGATAGATGATACTATGGCCAAAAAACAACAAAAAAAACTTTCGCCACAGGATAGAAAAATCGTTAATGTGTTCACAGAGTTAGGGATGCCCAAAAACTTGGCAAAAACATTGATTTATATTTCTCATGTTGAGGAGTGTCGGTCATCCGATATTGAGAGGGGGGCAAACCTGCGTCAGCCCGAGGTAAGTGTTGCCATGCAGGAATTAGGTAAAAAAGGATGGATTTCCCGATCAAACAAGAAAAAAGAGGGAAAGGGAAGACCGATTTATCTTTATAAATTGGAATCCACGCTGTATGATATCGCTGATGAATTTGAAAAAGAAAAGATGCTTGAAATAAATACCATTAAGCAGGATCTTGATGATTTAAAGGATCTTTTGAAAGATCAACAGATACAGCATCTATAAAAAGAGAACACATCTTTTACTGTGGCAAGAAA
>CAZVKY010000068.1:7889-9018 GCA_964627915.1 uncultured Thermoplasmatales archaeon | reverse complement strand
GGAAAGTATACCGTGAGGGATCTGGAAAAAACTACCATTTTTTCCTTCCATCTTCACTATCCACCTTCCCAGGTTCCTCCCATCTCCCCCTTAACATATTTTTTTACTAGGATTATTCAAGGAACAAACTACTTCTTTGCAAGTAAAAAGAAAAAAAATAAAATAGCGACAATGATCTATGAAAACGTGCCACGAAGCTTACGCCGATCGATTTTCACATCAGATGGAGACACAATCATCAGGTTATTACCAATACCAGCAATATCTCCATTGATTTCATCAGCCAATGTTTTCAGATCATTAGTCACTCGTTTTAACAATACTTCTTCCTCAGAAATTGGTGAAAAATCAAGTAACAACACATTGCCACCATAGACATAATCAGTGAAATGCTTTAAATCTTCATAGCGTTGGATTTCCCCAACACGAACATGCATTTTTGCTGGCGCAGCATCCTTTGTTGATGCCATATATTTTTCTAGATCAACGTATCCAGCTACATCCCCAGATTTTTTTTCACCAAAAATCTTGTTTACAAATCCCATCTTTTAAATCACTCTCCAGAATTAATCCGAATAATTCAATACCCGAAATACGGTTTATACTTATAAATATTTGTTTCCTCATAAAATCAAAAATGGTTGTTTAAAAAAACATCCTTTAATGGATTGTATCATATTCAGATTTAAAAAAGGAGAGCTTATCATTAAGTGATTGATACCAATTCCACGGTGATGTAACCCTCTCTGAATGCATCTCAGATAAGATATTATTACAAATAAGAAATGATTTTCCCAAAATATCCATTTTTATAAAATCCCGAATACTCTGATGGACATAACCTCTAAGATTGTTTTGAGCAATATATTTTCCTGCAGTATCCCCACTGAGAAGAGCTCGATAAATACCCTGCCCATTGATCGGGAGGGTTCCAACACCGGCATCACCTACAAAAACAATATGTTTATAACGCAATGGAAACTGAAGCCCGCCAGGGATTAACCCACCAGCAACATAATTAACAATGCCTGTTATCTTTTCTTTTTCTTTGAATTTTTTAAGTAGCAATGGTAGTTTCATATCAATTTCATTAAAAATACCAATTCCTACGTTCACCTCTTTTTTTTCA
>CAZVKY010000068.1:0-7789 GCA_964627915.1 uncultured Thermoplasmatales archaeon | reverse complement strand
AGGTGGTTTCCATTTCAAAGAAAACGATTCAATACAATGGGCTTCACCACATTTTCTGGCATCATGATTGAACCCGATTTTGTTATGTTTCTCATGAACGAAAACATCAATTGATGGATTATGTTGTTTAAGAGAAATCGCAGTAGCTAGACCACTCAGTCCACCGCCGATGATATCTACCTGCATATCAAGATTCCGCCTTGAATTATTTTAACCTGAAAATCGGTTTCATCTGATAAATACCTTTGCTTATATTTATATAATAATTTAAAATAAAACAATGATTTTATTGATTGTTTCTCTCTGAATATTTTAACTGAACCTACCACAAAAAATCCTTACCGAATACGTTAAGTAGACCATCTTCTATTGAGGCCTTCAAACGGGAGGATCTGTCCTATTTATTATTAATAATATATCAACATTTTTTTGATATATTTTTGTTCCTCCTAAAAAGAGGCAGATCTTCCTTTTTTTGCCCCCCAACCAAATAGTACATGCATTATTCAATTGCTTGTAGTTTCTTCCATATCTGATCGCCAATATAATGTTTCATTTTCACTGCTTTCCCAGCATCCGCAACAACCATATCTTCACCATCAATCAAAGCAACCCCAACGGCCAATGGTTTATGATGCTGTTCATCACCAATCCATACCTGCTGACCCGTTTCAATCAAAGGATCAGCATCAACGATACCGGGGCTCATCACATCTGCACCATTGGTCACAAAGCGGACTGCCCCCATATCTACTACCACTTCTCTTTTTGAGGGTTGTAATGAAAGAAGACCAGGGACTGTAAAAAACAATTTCTCGTCCTCGTTAAAAAAACAGGGAATATCATCAATAAAAATAATCTCTGTTTCATCCATTCTTCCCTTTTCAATAGTAGCATCATCACCAATGATTGATTCACCAAATGCATTCTTAATCATATCATTTACTTGTCGTCTATCCTTTTGTTTCAACCGATGTCTGTTTTTAATTTTAATGGACATATCACTTTTACACAAACAAAACAATGTTTTTAAACACTAGCATCTGTTTCACAGCGCAACACGCTAAACATAAAACCTAAAAAGGAGCCCAAATCCTTATAAAGAAGAGATATATTCCAAGACTCCAAGGTAACCATTATGCCAAAACCACTAAAAATACTTCATGGCTCACTGAACAATCGCGTAATCGTTGAACTTCGATCAGGACGTGCCTTTCATGGTGTTCTTGATGGCTATGATGTTCCCCATATGAACCTGGTCCTGAAAAACGCTGATGAAATGCAAAACGGTGAATCACACGGCAAACATAACATGGTTATCGTTCGAGGCGACAATATCATTTATGTTTCACCATAACTAAAAAAAAGGTTTGAGGTTAAATTAAAATGTCAAAAGGAACTCCTTCCCATTTCGGTGGGAAAAAATCACATATCATCTGCCGACGCTGCGGCAAACATGCGTTTCATGTTCAAAAACGGGTCTGTGCATCGTGTGGATTCGGAAAAACAGCAAAACGGAAAAACTTTGCCTGGGCAAAAAAACATTAAATTTATCAGTTCTCAATCAATCAACTGATTATTCATTTTTTTTGATTCTGTTCAAGGATTTGTAAAAGCGTTGACATCGAAAGCTTTTGTTGCTCATATTCTGTTTGTAACTGCTGATATGTTTTTCCAGATGGTTCCGCGATAATAGTTTCTTTATATCTTTCCACAAAGGATTGTTTCCTCAAAGAACACTCCCCCATAACATGTAATAAATGTTATATAAAACATATTATAAATATATTTTTAAATATTAAAATATTTATAATAATATTTTTTAAAAAGAATGATTAGTTGATAAAAAAAAACATTTCAACTCTAAGGATATCCACCGATTTTTAGGCTTGGATCACCAAACAAGGTCCACTGCTGCGGGGTTTTCGCATCATATGCTGAATCTGATCCTGCAGGCTGATTCCAATCCACTGGAAACAGATCAATATACGCAGCAATCGCATCCATCCAGACCTCACCCAGAAATTCCTGATGATTATTCCCATATTCAACAAAAAACTGCATATCCATCACATCACCAGCACCCTCCCGGGAATCCTTATCCTCCTTACTCATCCCCAGACCAGTATTAGAAATGGTAGCAATACTTCCCCCAAACGGATGACTGGTCAACTTCCACGCCCAACATTCCAACGCCCATTCACCAACATGAACCGTTTCACCTCTTGCTTTTTTCAATAGATTCAACGGTGTTACATCAAACTGACCATTATGACAGGCTGCAGCAACCACAATAGGAAGTTTAAATCCATTCATCAATAGATTCATATGATAATTCTTTAGTCCCCACACCCATTTTCCATCTTTTTCAATATCAATTGGATGCGTCCCCCATGCATTCGGACAGGCATGACCTTCAAAAAACATAAACCCACAACCTTTATTCATGGTTCTAATCACATCCTGTGGACCCGTAAAAGCACCCGTTGAAACCCAGAGTTTCACCGGATTAAACCCAGACATGTTCTCAATGGCCATCAACGTGTTTTCCTCTCCTTCAATAGAAGAGGTATCAAAATCATATTCTCCAGGTGGATAGGTATCACCAGCGACCACCACAAAATCATTAAACCAATCCTGACCCACTGTTCTAGTTTCATACTGAATGATCTTATGTACCATAATGTTGACTTCAGCACCGTTTCGACAGGCAAGACGACCGACGGCAACATCTGGATACAGATCAATGTTTTTATCCTGAGCAGCATCTCCAACCCATTCACCAAATAACTCATTCTGATTACTATTCCAACTCGAAAAACGTCCATCCGCTTCTATGATGTCTGCATAATACAATTCAGAGATGTAACGAGGTTCCACATAATTCGATGGCTCATTATTATACACATACCGAACCGGCATCTGTCGAAAATCACCGACTAACAACACAAAAGAAATATTCCATTCATCGTAAGCTTTCTTAATAAAATACTTGATCTTCTCTGGATTATCCCGACCATACCAATACATTTCATCATACACCGTTGATAAACAAACTAATCTGGTCTGCATCCCCATTTTTTCTTTATGATCAACCAATGGCTGTAACATTTTTTGAAAATCATCTGGACAAATAATCAAAAAATCATACTGCTGTACCAGTGTTTTTTGAGCCTGAAAACTAACTCCTACAAAACCACTAACAAAAAACAATGAAAACAATCCAAAACAGAGTATCTTTTTTTTTGAAATCCTTATGCATTATACGAACACAACCCCTTGAATTAAGGATATATCGTTCATCATTATTAATATTTTATTGGGATAAAAGGAAAAAAATGTTGCAGCTTTACTTGTCACTCTTTAAATCTAGGGGTATCCACCGATTTTTAGGCTTGGATCACCCAGAAGCACCCACTGCTGCACGGTTTTTGCATCAATCGCATCATCTCCTGCTGCAGCAGTATTCCAATCAACAGGGTATTTATCTAGATACATGGAAAGCGTTTTCATCCAGGCATCACCAAGAAACTCTGTATTATTTGTCCCGATCTGATAAAACAATGATGGTTCTAAATAATCCCCGGCACCACTAAATGAATCCTTATCTTCTTTGGTCATCCCTAGCCCCGAACAACCAATGGTAGCGATACTTCCACCATTCACTGTTCGGGTGAGCTTCCACCCCCAGCATTCAGGGATCCAGGTGTAATAATAAAATGGGTCCTCAGCTAGTTTTCCCAGATGTACATCAAACTGTAGATTATGACAACCACCAACCAATACAATAGGATACCTATCCTTATTGCGAAGTAAAGACATACTTAAAATCGATAATCCATCAATCCAGGTGCTGCCATCACCTGGTGGATGAGTACTCCAATGAAACGGATTGGCATGACCATCAAAATAGACAAATCCTAGGCCATCATTAAATGCATCAATAATGTCCTTTACACCAGTAAACGAGCCATCACTAGCCCAGAGATGTGATTGATCATACCCGGTCATGTTCTCTAACACTCTCATGGTGTTTTCTTCACCTTCATTTCCATTAAGTTTAGGATAGGTATCACCAGCACACACCATGATATTATCCGCCCATTCTGATTCAAACGCATTATTTTCATAAGAAATGATTTTGTTGACCATGATGTTTACCTCCTGTTTATTACAACAGGCAAGCCGGCCAACGGCAACATCTGGATACAGATCAATCGGTTGATCCTCTGCTGAACGATTAGACCCATCATCGATCCATTCACCATATACACTGTCATTATCTGTATCCCAGCTGGAAAAACTGCCATCAGCATTATAAATATCAGCAAAATAGAGTTCAGAAATAAACCGGGGTTCCTGAAAACCCTGCATCACATCCTGATTATACACATACCGAATCGGCATCCGGCGGAAATCACCAACCAACAGCACATAAGAAATACCCCAATCCTCAACGCTCTGTTTAATGAAATATTTAATTTTCTCAGCAGAATCTCTCCCCTGCCAGTACGTTTCTTCATATACCTCAGAAAGTGTAACAACCTTTGTGTTGAGTCCTTTATCTTGTTTATGATCTACTAATGGTTGTAACGCGGATGCAAACTCTTCGGGAGTGATAATAATTAAATCAAAATTTTCAAGATTGACCGCTATGGAATTTGGACCTATCTGTGCGGTATCCTCAAAGTGATTTATCTGGGCAATGAGACTTGGCATCATCAAAAGACTACAGATTAAGAGAGTAGTCATCTTTAAAATAATGTGATCTATTGATTTTTGTTTCATAACACGATCATTATTTTTATGGGATTTATCTTTATTAAATTTATCTCTTGCTTTGTCTCATACCAATTTTTATTATTTCATTTCTAAGATTCTTTTGAATTAATTGATCGTATAGAACCAAATAATGATATTAATTTTATAAAAAGAATTAAATATTATTAAACGTACTAATATTAATACAAAATAATAAAAATATAATGATAACTTAATGGTGATACACTGATGAAAAAAAATGAACATAAAAGAAACACATCCGCTGTTTCCATGATCATCGGAACCATACTTCTTGTCGCAGTAACGGTTTCCATAGCCGCAACCGTGTACATCTATGTAAACGGCACCGTTTCACAACAACCAGAAAAACTCACCGTTATTTTAGATGTAGATTATGATCAAAGCAATGGAGCATTACACATTCAGCATATGGCTGGAGATATCATCACTGATGCAATAAAACCAGATCAATCCGGACAAAATCCACAGCAAGACTGGTGGAACTATAACTGGAAACAACGATCACCCATCACCATCTCAAACCCTGGAAATACACTAACTAACTATCAAATAAAACTCAATCTTAATTATGATTCAGATATGCAAAACGATTTCGATGACCTCCGATTCGTTGAATCAGATCACAGTACTCTCCTTTCACATTGGGTAGAAAACAAAAACCCTGGAAATCAAGCAACCATCTGGATTAAGATACCATCTCTACCCCCAGGTGCAACAATTATTTATGCATACTATGGAAACACTCAAGCCAGTTCAATAAGTAATCCATCAACAACCTTTGATGCATTTGTTAACTTTAATGATGATGCCCTTATCACCCATGGTGTATACAGTGATCCCATACAGGATGAAGAACCAACAGCACATGAAACTATATCTGATGGCACTATCCGATTCTATGGAAACACCTGGAAAGGAATCGAGAAAACCATCACTGTTAACGGTGATGGAACCCAAATCATTGATTTTGATTTTAAAAGCACTGGAATCAACCAATCCGAAATAAATGGAGTTGGATTAGATACCGATAACCGTATAAGCTCAGAATATTTTTATCGAATAGATGGAACCCAAACCAACTGGGGACGTGAGTATGGGAGTGGATACAATGGTAATGGTGATTGGCAAAGCTACAGCATTACATTAGGTGATTTCAGTGGAAATTTTGATCGAATCATCATCAACAATGATGCTGATGAAGTCAATGACACCGAGGTCTACTATCGAAACATACGTCTCAGAAAATATGTATCAAATGAACCAACAGCAGGTATAGATTACTCTAGTGAAGAAACAACCGCTGTTGAAGATCAAGAGTTTTTATTTGATTCAATTGTTGTCAACATCGAAGGAGAACAAAAAACCATCACCTCTGTGCAAATGTCCTCAGGTGGAACAAATATGTATGGAGGAGACATCCTTACTATTCTCTATGATGACGCAAATAAACCAAAACGTGGGGATACTATCACCATTCGATATGTGCCTTCAAATCAACTCTTAAAAATCCAAAAAATCTAAAAAAACCATTTTTTTCTCTTTTCTTTGTTTTTTTATCTACTAATAGGTTGAAATAGGATAACACCAATGACATTTCTCTATGTCCATATCACACTGTGATCGATATTGTTACCAACACACCAGAACACCTCTACCAACTAAATCAAACCTATCCTCACTAAAAATGATTCTTTTTGACATGGATGGTGTATTAGTCGATAGCATTAGCTCCTGGCAATACATCCATGAAGCATTCTCAACTCATAACCAAGCAGCAGTTCAAGCATATGTCAAAGGAGAAATCAGTGATTACGAGTTCATTAAAAAAGATGTCTCACACTGGAAGATCAATGACCGATTAATCACCAAACAACATCTTCATAATTTACTTTCGGATCTTTCATTGATGAATGGAGCAGAACAATGCATTAAGAATTTAAAAAAAAGAGATATTATTACCGTGATTGTTAGCGCAGGTCTTCAAGTGCTTGCTGAACGGGTGGGAAATAGTTTAGGAATAGATTACATCTATGCAAATGATATCAAAATAGATAAAGAGGGAAGACTCACTGGTGAAGGAATCGTCAATGTTCCCCTAATGTACAAAGATAAAACCGTTCAACGAATCACAAAAGAAACAGGTGTCTCTGTTGATCAGATGGCTGCCGTGGGAAACTCCTGTTTTGATATTCCCATGCTTCTTTCCTGTGGTTTGGGTATTGCTTTTAATCCAGCGGATGATTGCATTAAAAAAAAGGCAGATATTATTCTTGAGGAAAAAGATCTTCGAAAACTTTTACCAGTGCTTGAACCCTACCTCAAATAAAAAAAACGATGTAGCGATGTTAATCATCGTTCTTTTTTTTAAAGATTGAGAACCGAGATTTCTTATTTTCCTGTAATCGAAGGATTTGATCTTTCAAAAACTGTTTATCTGCGCTATATTCTTTTTTGTCTTCTTGGAGTACTTCGATGAGTTTCTGCTGCTGCGTGCATTGCTGCTTCAGGGGGACCATTTCAGTATTATAAATAGCGTTATAGGCTTCTTCATATAATTCATCAGGAATGATTTTTTCATTTTCTTCTGATTTTTCTGTTTGTTCTTTATTCAAAAACAATGTTAATGCTTGATTGATGAGATCATTTCTTGGTAATTCATGATCTTTGATTTGCTTTAGCATTGAAACAGGCACACGGATTGCGATTCCTTTTGTTTTACTCATATTGCCTCCCCTGGCATACCACTAGGAATACATCCATCCATTAAAAAATGTTTGTAGATATAATAAAAAAAACATAAAAAAAACAAGGTGAAAAAAGAGGGAAGAATAATGGGAAGAGATGGCTTAGTGGATATTTCTAAAACTTTTCCGGGCAAGATCAAGTTCATGTTGAAACTCAGGTGGATAATCCTGTTTTGTTCTCTGTAAACACCATATGCTTATTTTGCCACGATCACCTCCTTGACAAATAGTCACACTATTAT
>CAZVKY010000067.1:1467-9474 GCA_964627915.1 uncultured Thermoplasmatales archaeon | reverse complement strand
TAAAGAGAAATATCGAGTGTTTTTAGTGTGTTTCACAGATCCGTTTGAAATTAGTAAAAATCTGTTCACCATATTCTGTATTAT
The DNA here is from genome assembly GCA_964627915.1 of uncultured Thermoplasmatales archaeon. GTDB lineage: Archaea > Thermoplasmatota > E2 > DHVEG-1 > DHVEG-1 > EX4572-165. The sequence continues at coordinate 9,390 of CAZVKY010000067.1, read as the reverse complement.
TTACTTCAGGGTGAAACTGCAAACCAAAAAACGGTTTCGTCTTGTGCATAATCGCTTGATACAAACAATTCTCACTTTTCGCTAGATTTTTCATACTCTCTGGTAACTTTGTTATTTCATCATTATGTGATTCCCAGACAACTGATTCCCTGGGCACATCAACAAATAATGGATTAGTTTCATCAATGAGCGTAAGGGTTATTTTTCCAAACTCAGGGATTTTTGATGGTTTAGCATCACCACCAAAAAACCGGGCCATGAACTGATGACCTGCACAAATCCCAAGAATAGGAATAACTGCTCTTCGAAGATATTCATCACAGTTTCCAAGTTTGTTTTCCAAACCAATTCGAGGGGCACCACCAGAAAGAATTAAACCATCAACCTTTTCGTTTACTAATTCATCCCATGAAGTAGTATTTGGCACAATCTTTGTGGTCACATCCAAATATTTCAGCATCCGCCATTCTCGATGAGTCCACTGTCCACCATTATCAATCACATAAATTGAAACCATAAGACGTCTTCTTCCTTTAGATAAATAATTTCATTTTTTTTTTATTCCCATTCAATGGTTCCCGGTGGTTTATTTGTTACATCATACACCACACGGTTAATATCATTACCCAATGTATTAGTGATCCGATTTGAAATAGTATCAAGAACATCCGCTGGAATACGAGTAAACGAACAACTCATAGCATCCATACTTTCTACTGCTCTTACTGCGATGACATGACCATATGCTCGTTTATCACCATGAACACCAACGGATTTAACTGGTAATAACACTGCAAAATACTGCCAAGGAAGTGTCATTTTTCCCTCTGTTGCTGCTTTCTCAATTTCTTGTTCAACAATGAAACATGCTTCTCGAACAATCTCGGTCCGTTTTGGGGTTGCTTCACCCATAATACGAATTGCAAGACCTGGACCAGGAAATGGTTGTTTTTCAGCAACCGAAACCTTGAGCTCACAAGCCAATTGTCGGACCTCATCCTTATATAGATCCCGTAATGGTTCAACAAGTTCAAGATTCATTTTCTCTGGAAGGCCACCTACATTATGGTGTGATTTAATGGTATCACGAAGCTCTCCTCCTGATTCGATCCAATCCGGGGCAATCGTTCCCTGAACCAAATAATTAATGTTTTCTTTTTTCGCTACTTTTTCAAAAAGAGTGATGAATTTATTTCCAATGATCTTTCGTTTTTTCTCAGGATCCACAACGTTTTTAAGATCCTCATAAAACTCTTCACTTGCATCAATGAATCGATAGTTTAACCCCATTTCCTCCATATGTTTTTTTACGTTATCTGATTCATCTTTTCGCATATAACCGGTGTCAACATGAACCGCGATTAATCGATCTCCAATAGCGTTATTCACTAATGCTGCACAAACAGAGCTATCTACACCACCAGAAAAAGCAATCAATGCTTTTCCCTTCACCTGTTCCCGAATATTTTTTGTTGCTTCTTTGATAAATGATGTTGGATTAAACATAGGACTTCAATTTGATTTCAACACTTTCTTTCTCATGTTCTGCCGATATTTTACAAGCTCTTTTGCTAATGTTTCATCATGTAATGCAAGGATTTCAACAGCAAGCAACGCAGCATTATCCCCCCGATCAAGACCCACGGCGGCAACAGGGATCCCAGGAGGCATCTGAATGATTGAAAGAATGGAATCAAAGTTTACCTTGCCACTCACTGGGACACCAATCACTGGTTTAATGGTATGAGCTGCCATACTTCCAGGTAATGCAGCAGCAAGACCTGCCACACCAATAAATGCATCAGCATCACTGTTTTTTATAAGATCCTCAACAACATCAGGTGTTCGATGAGCTGAAGCAATCTTGATATCATACTCAACAGTGAACTGATCAAGGATTTTTTTTGCTTTTTCTGCAACCGGCATATCTGATTTTGAACCAAGTATTATTTGAATTTTCATACAGTTCCTCAACAGGGTATTAATATAACTTAATTAATAGTTTCGACCACCTAAACCAACTATTTTGGACAAACCAATTATATAGGAGGCCCCTGTTTCCAGGACAAAAAACACACAATGATTGGATAACGATGAAACTAGTTATTTGTGAAAAAAGCATAGCAGCAAAACGCATCGCCTCAATTCTATCAAGAAAAAAAGCAAAACAAACAAAGATCGGATCCGTTCCCTCATATGAATTTTCTCATAATGGAGAACAATGGACCATTGTAGGATTAAAAGGACATATCATCAACCTTGATTATCCTAAGAACTATAATGTCTGGTGGCGGATTGCCCCACGGAAACTCATCCCTGTTGAACCAGAGAAAAAAGTAAGTGAAAAACGGATTGCTTCTGCATTGAAAAAACTAGCAAAAAACACGGATTCACTCATTGTGGCCACTGATTTTGATAGAGAAGGTGAATTAATCGGTGTTGAAGCATTAGATCTTGTCAAATCATATAATAAAAATATCAAAGAGATTTCCAGAGCCAGGTATAGTGCGATCACCCCATATGAGATCAATACTGCATTCAAAGAACTGTCTGATGTTGATTTCAATCTTTCCTCAGCAGGTGAATCACGACAAATCATCGATCTTATCTGGGGGGCGGTGCTTACCCGGTTTATTTCTCTAACTGCAAACAAGGTGGGAAAAGAATTTCTTTCCATTGGACGAGTGCAATCACCAACGCTAGCACTTCTTGTAGAAAAAGAAAAAGAAATCCAGAAATTCAAACCAACACCTTTTTGGAAAATCACATCTCTACTGAAAAAGGAAAAACAGTTTGAGGCAACTCATTCCAATGGAAAATTCTGGAAAGAAGAAGAAGTCAAAAAACTGTATGAAAAAATAAAAGAAGCAAAAAATGCCACTGTTAAAAATGTAGAAAAAAAACAACGAAAAGAAAAACCACCCGCACCATTTCACACCACATCATTTATTCAAGCTGCATCCTATCAACGAATTTCAGCATCGCAAGCAATGCGGACTGCTGAAGAACTTTACATGAATGGACTTATTTCATATCCAAGAACAGATAACACGGTGTATCCAAAAACATTGGATATCGATGGTATTCTCAATAAATTACAACAATCAGAGTTTAAAGATGATGTTAAAGAAGTGTTAACCCATCGACGATCTACACCAACAAGAGGGAAAAAGAAAACAACGGATCATCCACCGATTCATCCTGTAGATGTCCCAAAGACGCCATTAACAGGTAGGAAGAAAAAAGTATATGAGCTTGTTGTCCGTCGTTTTCTGGCAACATTAACAAAGGATGCTATTTCAGAAACAGTAAAAGCAAGTTTTGATATCTCAGGAGAGGAATTTAAAACCAAGGGATACCGTCTGATTGAACCACATTGGAAAGGTATCTATCATTATATTAAAACCAAGGAAAACATTTTACCAGATCTTGTCAAAGATGAAAAAATCCCTGTATTAAAGATGGCACTCCTTGAGGATGAGACCAAACCACCAAACCGATATACACAGGGATCACTTATTGCAAAAATGGAGCAACTTCAACTCGGAACAAAATCAACCCGGCATGATATCATCAACAAATTATACAACCGAAAATACATCACGTTTTCACCTTTTGGACCTACACTTCTTGCAATGGCAGTTATTGATTCCATGAGCGATACTGATGTTGTCAAACCAAAGATGACCGCTGAACTTGAAAAAGACATGGATCGAATCGCAGAAGGAAAAAAAACTCTTGAGGAAACCATTCAGGAATCCCGGGAAATGCTTACAAAAGTAATGCATGAACTAGAAAAAGACAAAGACAGAATCAGAAAAATTATTAAAGAAGCACATCGGAAACAACATACCATTGGCACCTGTCCACAATGTGGAAAAGATCTCCTTATTCGCACCTCTCGAAGAGGAAAACGATTCGTTGGATGCACTGGTTATCCAAAATGTAAAAATACTTATCCTCTGCCTCAACGAGGTCTCATTAAAAAAACAGATAAAACCTGTGAAAAATGTAATGCACCCATTATAGAAGTAAAAAATCGTGGGAAAAAACCATGGGAACTCTGCATTGATCCTGCATGTAAAACGGAGAAAGAAAAAACAGAAAAAACAAAAAATTAAATTTTTTTCACTCCTTTTTCAGTAATAAATCCTGTGACAAAACGATGGGGAGTCACATCAAATGCGGGGTTTTTCACTTCAATGGACTCTGGAACAATCCGAGTGTTTTTGACATGAGTAACTTCATCATCTGCTCGTTGCTCAATAATGATTTCATCACCCGATCTAATCTGGGTATCAAAGGTGCTGATGGGTGCAGCAACATAAAAAGGAATATTATTTTCTTTTGCAACTACTGCTTTTTCATAGGTGCCGATTTTATTAGCGAAATCACCATTTTTTGCAATACGATCTGCCCCAGTAATCACTAGATCAATCTCATTATTTCTCATGAAATATCCTGCCGCATTATCCACGATGAGTGCATGAGGGATGCCTTCATTTTGTAACTCCCAAGCAGTCAGTAACCCTTGTAATCTAGGTCTTGTTTCATCAGCAAAGACAAAAATTTTTTTCCCTATTTGATGAGCTTTTCGAAATGGTGCAAGTGCTGTCCCCCAATCAACTGTAGCTAGGGCACCAGCATTACAATGAGTAAGACAACTCATATCATCCCGAATCAATTTATTTCCATGTTCACCGATTTTTTTACAACGAGAAATGATATCCTCAACGTATCTCTGAGCTGCCTGTTCTGCTGATTCACCCTTGTTTATTGATTCTTTCATATACTCGATAGCATAGAACAAATCATTTGCGGTTGGCCGGGTCTGAGAAAGTATTTCAGCTGTTTGTTCAGGTTTTTGTTTTCCAATGACCATTCCAAAGGCAGCTGCTGCTCCGATAGCAGGAGCACCTCGGACTACCATATCAGTAATAGCAAATGCTACTTTTTCAACGGTATCAGCGATAAAAAGCTCATATTCATATGGTAGTTTTCGTTGATCAATAAAAGTGAGAACATTATCTTTAAACCATAATGCTTCTTCTTGTTTTCCATTTATTATCATGTTTTTTGTAACTCCTTACCCAATTTTTTAATGGTTTGTTTGATTGTTTTGATTGATGTTGCAGTAATGATAAGATGATCATTGCAGAGAAAGACATCGGTTTTTTGTAATGTTTTCAACCATTTTTTTGCTTTTTCCAAAGCACTCTTTTTTTCATTGATAGTCACTTGTGTCACTTTTTGTTTCATTTCGCTTTTAAAAGATATATTTTTCATTTGAACCATCACTTGAATCTCTTTTTTAGCATGATGAACAATCCAATGCACTGCTACATCATTTGAGGGAACATTTGGTCCTAGATAGAGAAGCGTGTTAGAAACAGGGTTGTAATCAATGAGTTCAACAACATCATCACGATGTAATTTTTCAACTTTAGTGAAGGATGCAGCTATAACAACTCGTTTTCCAAAGATTATGCTGGGAAGAAACAAAGAATCTGGACAGTTAAGTTCTTCTTTTGCTATTTGACAGATTTCTATTAGCATTGGGATTAATGGACAATTACTTTCCTCCTTTGATACGGAATGAGTATTTACCGGATGATGTGGGTTTTTTTGGTTTTTCATAAGATTCACACTATTATTTCATTCAAGGAAAACATGGTTATGTTCAGTGGTTTATCTTGCTGATATATTACGATACTGATATAATAGTTAATTGTAAATACTAGAAATCTTATTTGTTTTCATATACAAAAGGATGGGATAGTGTGAACATGCGTTCTCTTGATAATTATTTTTTTTCAGTATCAGCATATTTTTTATTAGTATTTAAAAAAACGGTTTTTATGAATGGTTTTGCTCAGTCTTTTTTAAGGAGGTTATCGAATGGTAAATGATGAAGAAACAACAAAGAAACATCATTCCTATGAAAATGTTGTTTCGGAACTAGGCTCTTTATTAGAACAAAGAAAAAATCCTCAGAACCAGGAATATACTGAAGAAAAACCTGTAGAGGATCAACCCAAACAGCCAAAGAAATATTCTGCAGAAAGTTCTTCAACTGGTATCAAGGAATTTGATGAAATCTTAGATGGAGGATTTCCAAAGGGGGCAGTGGTCTTACTAGCAGGATCCTCTGGAAGTGGAAAAACGATTCTTTCCTTTCAATGGCTTTTTGAAGGAGTAAAACAAGATGAACATGGTTTATATATCTCATTAACAGAACCATTGTTTAAAATCGTGCAGAACCTGGAAAAAATGAGTTTTTATGATCGAATCGCTGTGGAGCAGGAATCATTACGAATTGTTGATATTCGTGATCGTTTTTCTGGATCGAAATATGATCCAAAAGAAATCATTTCTTTTATCGAAGCATTAGTAAAAGAGAGTGATGTTAAACGATTATGTATTGATTCTATCACTGCTATTGCTTATCATTATAATGATAAGGCAGGGATCCGATCATTTATTTTTGAACTTGGAAAAGCATTGGCTACACTTGGGTGCACCACTATATTGACTAGTGAAGTTTCTCATCCAGGAGAGTTTTCAGTTTATGATGTGGAGGAGTTTATCTCAGATGCAATCCTTCGATTAGATCAAACACGGGTCCGGGATATGTATCAGCGCCAATTACGAATTGTCAAAGTTCGGGGAAAGAGTTTCCGCTCAGAAACAATACCTATGAAGATAGCAGGTGATGGCATTCATCTCTTTCCTAAGGTTCATCCACCATTGCAGTTTACTGTTAAAAATCAACGGTTTTCCACGGGTAATGATGAATTGGATGTTATGATTGATGGCGGGGTCATTCAACATTCATCAACACTTCTTGCTGGTTCTACAGGAACTGGAAAAACATTGTTGTCCTTAGGATTCATTATGGATGGATTGCGTAATGGAGAACAATGCCTTTTCGTTGGTTTTGAAGAAAGCCGTGATCAATTATTAAAAAATGCATCAACCTTTGGATGGGATCTTGCTTCATTTGAAGAAAAAGGATTACTTCATCTGTATTGTGCTTATCCGGGAGATTGTCTCCTAGAAGAGCATTTTTTTAACATTCAGGAGATTATTGAACATAAAAAAATAACGCGTTGTGTGATAGATTCATTATCCGCGATTGCTCATGAGTTTGAGGATCGAGAGTTTTCTGATTTCGCAATAAGATTGAATGGGTTTTTGAAAAATAATGATGTGACCAGTTTTTTTACGGCGGCAACGGGGTCTTTGGTCGGTGGTTCAACATTAGTCGGTCAGAATCTTTCTACCTTAACCGATGGCATCATCATGCTTCGTTATGTAGAAATGCAGGGAAAACTAGAATCCGTTATCAATGTATTAAAACTCCGGGGTAGTGATCATGTTAAGGATTTGCGTCGGTATATTATCACTTCTGATGAAGGAGTGTCCATTCGTGAGTCATTAACAAATTTTGAAGGGGTAATGACCGGATCCAGTAAACGGATAAAAGAATTAGAAAAAGAAAGTGAACGACTAAAAAATATTATTGAAGAAAAAGAACGAACTGAAAATGAGCTGAAAAAAGTCACTCGAGCGGTTGAACAAAGCCCCACATCCATAGTAATTACTAACAGTGATGGAAATATTGAATATGTAAATCCTGCTTTTACTGAAATAACAGGATATTCAGAAGATGAAGTTAAAGGGGAAAAACCAAGAATTCTCAAAAAAGGTGAACACAATACTGATTTTTATGATGAACTTTGGGAAACGATCCGATCTGGAGAGATATGGCATGGAGTATTTCAAAATAAAAAGAAAAATGAAGAATTATTCTGGGAGCAAGTGTCGATTTCACCCGTTAAAACTAATGATGGAACGATTTCACATTATGTCGCCATTAAAGAGGATATCACAAAACAAAAAATGGCAGAAGAAAAACTCAAA
>CAZVKY010000067.1:0-1367 GCA_964627915.1 uncultured Thermoplasmatales archaeon | reverse complement strand
CCAAAGGAAACAAGTGATACACCAATTGAAAACTCAGAACGATGTATTCTGAGAAGTGATAAAACAGAGATACCGGTTTTAAAAACAGTGGTGGATATCAATATTCATGGGAAACCACATTATCTGGAGACCTTTGTTGATATTTCAAAACAAAAAGAGATTGAATCGGAATTAAAAGAAGCTAAGGAAGAAGTAGAATCCATTCTAAATGCTGCAGCTGATGGTATTCGAATCGTTGGAAAGGATTTACGAGTTAAACGGCTCAATCAGACCATGGCGGATATGGCTGGCATATCAATTGATGAAGGAGTTGACATGAAATGCTCTGAAATGTTAGCTTCAAAAGCTTGTGGAACCAGTGATTGTTCTTTGAAAAAAGTTTTAGAAACAAAAAAAGTCATTCGCCGAGAATCAGTGAGAAAAAGACGAGATGGAAAAGAAATAACAGTACTAGAAAAAGTATCCCCATATTTTAATGCTTTTGGAGAAATCGTTGGTATCATTGAGGATTTTAGGGATATAGAAGCAATGAAACAAAAAGAAAATGAACTCACTGAAGTTCAAGGCATATTAAGAATTGTCAACAAACAACTCGAGCAAAAAGTTAAAAAACAAACCGAAAAATTTGCTGAGGAAAAAAATCTTTATCAAGCATTAATCCAAAACATTCCACAAAAGATTTTTCATAAAAACAAGGATTTAACGTATGTTTTTGCTAATGATAATTTTCTTGAAGATGTGGGATTAACTCTTGATGAAATAAAGGGAAAAACAGATTATGACTTATTTCCACCGCATCTCGCTGATAAATATACTGAGGATGATAAAGGAATACTGGAAACCGGGGAAGTGATGATTTTTACAGAAAAATTCCATAAAAATGAGGGAGAAATAGAAGTAAATACAATTAAAGCCCCTGTGAAGGATGAAGAAGGATCCATTACAGGTATAATTGGTATTTTCTGGGAGAATAATACGTCAGCATCTTCTTTTCAAGACAAAGAAAATATGATTCAAATGGAGGGAACTTAATGTTAACAAACTCTACAGCGGACAACCAACCCTTATCATTTTCTACTCCCTTAAACGATGTTACGCTGGGATCAGTAGTAATGATGGAGCATCCGGCGGATTGTTATTTTGCTGCAAATAAAGAGATGATACAACAACTCATAGAACAAGGATACAAAGGAGTGTATATTAGTTTTCAAAGACCTTTTGCAAATGTAAAAACATTACTCTCTCAGTCAAATATCGATATTGATCAATTAACTTTTATCGATGCTGCTTCAGCATTAACCGGAGAACAACAAACAACTGATGATCACTTGATAACCATTAATGAACACATTGCAATTGATGATCTG
>CAZVKY010000066.1:6820-9812 GCA_964627915.1 uncultured Thermoplasmatales archaeon | reverse complement strand
AGTTAAAAATACTATATATTTTATATAGATGTTCTCTGTTTAAAGTGTTTGGTGAAAAGAGTAATGAACACAAAAAAAGAAAAAATTGCTACCTGGACGTTAGTCGCTTCTTTAATCGTTATCTCAATAGGGCTATCAGGCTGTACTGGACCAGATGAGAATACCATTGTCGTTGGTACATCCGCAGATTTTGCACCATTTGAATACATTGATGAAGACACCGGAAACATCATCGGTTTTGATATAGAAATGGTCAAATCAATCCTTCAAGATGCAGGATACAAAGTAGAGGTCAAAGATATCGCATTTGATTCATTAATACCATCCCTTCAAGGTGGTAAGATCGATGTTATTGCTGCAGCAATGACCATCACCGAAAGCAGAGCCGAACAAATCGATTTTACCGATCCATATTATGAAGCAGATCAATCAATTTTAGTTAAAAGTAATACCGAACTTAATCTTAGCTCAGCACAAGACCTACAAAACTATACTGTCGGAGCACAAACGGGAACAACAGGAGCTCAATGGGTACAAACAACGCTCATCGATAATGGAACCATGAACACCAATGATTTCAAAAAATATGAAACATATACCCTAGCCGTTCTTGATTTAACCAATGGCAATATCGATGCGGTCGTTCTTGATAAGCCCGTTGCACAGGCATATGAATCAAATAAAAATGTAAACATCGAAATGACCATCATCACCGGTGAATCATATGGTCTTGGTGTCAAAAAAGGAAACAGTGATCTTCTTCAAACATTAAATGACGGATTGGAAACACTCATCGGATCAGAAGAATGGAATACTCTTGTTCAAAAATACTTTGAATAAAAAGATAAGATGATGTGGTTTCCTTGGATGTCGAGGTACTAATCCAGTCAATTCCACGACTGATGACCGGTCTTCAATTCACTCTTCTCTTAACCTTTCTCAGTCTCATCCTAGGCACAGCATTAGGAATCATACTTGCCATGGGAAGATCCTTTGGAAAATTCCCGATATCCACCATCATCTACGGATACGAAAAAGTATTCCGAGGGATACCACTTCTCGTTATCTTTTTTCTCCTCTATTTTGGTCTCTTTGAAATCGGTATTAATCTTGAACCAATAACTGCAGCAGTCATCGGATTAGGGCTGCGTGGAGCAGCATATCAAGCCCAGATTTACCGAAGCGCAATCAATTCAATACCCGAAGGACAATCAATTGCCGCTCGATCAATTGGTATGAGCAAACTACAAACCATCAGATACATCCTTCTCCCACAAGTGATGCGATTATCCATCCCAGGATGGTCTAATGAATTTACTATCGTACTGAAAGATACCTCTATTGCCTTTAGCATTGGGGTCATTGAACTGATGAGACAAGGACGATATATCTACATCAATCATCCCGAGCTTATCCTACCTGTTTTCATCATCATCGCTGCCATCTATTTCATCCTGGTCATCATTGCAAATAAAGGCCTTGGATTTTTAGAAAAGAAATACAAAATGTCCGGATTTAATGTCTCTGTTGAACGATAAAAAAAAAGTGAGGAAAACAACTATGCATATGTTAGAAGTGAAAAATGTTCACAAAAAATATGGGTCCACCGAAGTCTTAAAAGGAGTCTCCTTCACCATGGATAAAGGAGAAACAAAAGTCGTCATCGGACCAAGTGGAACCGGGAAAAGCACTCTTCTTCGCTGTATCAATCAACTGCATCCACCAGACCAAGGAGAGGTCTGGCTTGATGGAGAAGAAATAACCAACCCAAAAATTGATATCAACAGAGTACGAAAAAAAATCGGTTTCGTCTTTCAGGGTTTTAATTTGTTCACTCATCTTACCGCTTTACGAAATGTCAGTATTGGCCTGGAAAAAGTAAGCGGGGTTGAAAAACAACAAGCAGAAGAAAAAGCAATGGAGGAACTTCGAAAAGTCGGTCTGGAAAAACAAGCGCATCAATACCCTGCTGAATTATCCGGTGGGCAAAAACAACGCGTTGGTATCGCACGGGCCCTTGCCATGGACCCTATGATCATTTTATTTGATGAACCAACATCAGCTCTTGACCCTGAACTCATCGGAGAAGTCCTTGAAGTCATGCAGAAACTCGCTGGAAAAGTAACCATGCTCTGTGTCACCCATGAAATGGGATTTGCTCGAAATGTAGCTAATGAAATCATTTTCATGGAGGGTGGTTCTGTTGTTGAAAGTGGCCCACCACAAAAAATGTTTACTAATCCAGATCAGCACCGGACCGGTGAATTCTTAGGAAAAATCGCAACATTATATGGCGAAGAAAAAGGAGGCGAGGAGTAAACGTCAACCTATCTTGAGTTTTTTGCAAGTTCACTACCCAAACTGCTGGAAGGACTCAATGTCACCCTGTATCTAACCTTTCTTTCATTGTTATTTGGGTTTCTTCTAGGCGTAGGCCTTGCTCTTGGAAGAATATATGGCAAAAAACCTGTTTCCTGGATTTGTTCAGGATATATCGAAGTGATCAGAGGAACACCACTGCTTGTGCAATTGTTCATTTTATATTATGGACTACCCTCTGTTGGTATCAATCTAAACCCCGTGGTTGCTGCCATCATTGGATTTACACTAAATAGTGGTGCATATCAAGCAGAATACTTACGAGGATCCATTCAATCGATCTCTTCAGGACAAATGATTGCTGCTCGATCACTCGGTATGACAAAATTAAAATCCATTAAAAACATCATTTTACCCCAAGCACTCAGAAACACCATTCCTGCATGGTCAAATGAACTTATCTATTTACTGAAATATTCTTCTCTTGCTTATCTTATCTTAGTTCCAGAACTCACCGCTCAAGGAAAATTCATCGCCGCAGATACCTTTCGATACCTTGAGGTCTTCTCAATGATCGCGATTATTTATCTTATTCTCACCATCATTTTCACTGAAATCCTTGATCGATTTGAACAAAAAATCAGAATACCTGGTCTTGGCACTAAAAAATCAT
>CAZVKY010000066.1:3826-6720 GCA_964627915.1 uncultured Thermoplasmatales archaeon | reverse complement strand
AAAAATCATAAAAAAAACCTAATCAACATATCTTCAGGGAAGAGAGAAAAAATATAAACAAATCTCTCTTCTTGTTTTTCTCTATCAAACAGAAAATAAACCGTAAAATCCCATGTGTCATAGGATTCTTCTTCATAACAATTCTTTTTTGCTTTACCGTATCCGCTGATGACCTCTACCTCAGCCCTTCACAAGGACCTGCAGGAACAAGTATTCAGATTAGTGCAAACATCTACAATGATGTCGATCCAGCTAATTATGAAAAACACTATGGTCTTAGCTATGCCGTGGTCTGGGACGTGCGTCCTGCAGATATCTATAATCCAAATCTCTGGGGATATGATAATCCCATCGGATCAGCATATATCAATTATAATGGAGCGCTAACCGGATCAGCAACCATTCCTTATGATGCAGAACCAGGAACGTATTATGTGTATGCAGCTCTCGATGATTTCCCCTATGATCCAGATGAATGGTATGATTCAGACTCTGATGGCATCGGAGATAACACTGATCCCCACCCCTATGATGCAGAGAACACTGATTATCAACAAGATCAACAACCATACCAACCACCAACATCTACACCGGGGTTTGAAAGTATCTTTTTCTTTAGTTCACTCTTCATCATATTCACGCTAAAAAAGCAAAAGAGATTATAAAGAAAAAACGCTTAACAAAGCAGTAATCCACAATAAAATCCAAAGGAGAATTATCATGAATTATGATGAAATCATAGAGCGGAAAAAAACCATTATCAATAACCCGGTTCATCCTCTTCCAGAGGAAACCATCAATAAACTGGTTAAAGAATTCACAGAAAACCATCAAAAATCAAAACAACTCTATGAAGAAGCAAAAACCTGTCTTACAGAGGGATTGCAACATAATCTCAGCCCTAATTATCCTTTTCCACTTGCTATGGATCATGGTGAAGGATACAAACTCTGGGATGTTGATGGCAATGAATATATTGATTATCTCATGTGCGGTGCACCTATCATCCTTGGTCATCATTTCAAACCACTGGATGACAAAATCGCTGAACATATTCAAAACAATGGACCTACTACGGGTCTTACCAGTGAATATGAAATCCTTGCCGCAAAACAAATCAAAAAAATGATGCCTCACATTGAACGAGTTCGTTTCGTACAATCAGGAACAGAAGCCATCATGGCCGCACTTCGTATCGCCCGAGCCAAAACCGGTCATCAAAAGATCATCAAAATCGATGGAAACTATCATGGCTGGGGTGATCAAACCGTGATGGGACTTCATATCCCTGGAACAGGGATGATGCTTGCGGAAGGAATTCCTACAGAATGTCTGTCCAATACCATCCCAGTGATGCCAAATGATTTCGATGGTCTTCGTCATGCCTTTGAAGAGGCAAAAAAAGATGGACAAGTGGCCGCATGCCTTGTGGAAGCCAATGGCGGTGAAGCAGGAACCCATCCCGTTCATCCAGAGTGGAACAAATATGTTCGAGAACTTTGTGATGAATATGGAGCACTGATGATCATGGATGAGGTCATCACCGGTTTCAGACTAGGACCAGGTGGTGCACAAGCTTACTATAACGTTAAACCAGATATGGTCATCCTAGGGAAAATCTTGATGCATGGGTATCCATCCTGTGGAGCAGTCTGTGGAAAAGCAGACGTCATGGAAGCACTCGCGGGTGGTGAAGCAAGTGCCATGGGTGGACATGCCTTTGTCGCTGGGACCATGGCAGCTAATGCACTCTCTGTGAAAGCCTGCTATCATGCCTTAAAACTAGTAGAAGAACACCAAGCAAGTGAAAAAGCAGCCGCTTTTGCTGAAAAACTCACCGGTGAACTTAACACTCTTTTTGAAAAAAGAGCTGATCTTCCCTTTTTTGCGTATAATCAAAAATCAATCATAGTATACGATACCACTGCTTTTTTCAGCGTTGACATTGAAAGGGATGATGCGTTCATGCAGATCATGGACCGAATGAAGGTATCTAAAGAATATCAACTCGTTCTTCTCAACCAGGGGATCATGACCCTTGCTGGATCTCGAATGTATACCTGCATGCAACATGATGAAAACGCACTAGGTAAAACCCTTGATGCCTGGGAATATCTGTTATCATTAATCCCAAAAAAATAGTGATGAACAGAGTTATATGAATAGTTAAAAAACTCAGATGATGATAACATCACTCTTTTTTATAATCATCATCCTTATGATCCTTTCTTTTTTGTAAACTGTCCTCATCACCAGTCAATCTTTCATTTAATTCTTCTCCCATCACCTCAAACAATGAATCAAAACCACCCTTTTCCACCAACCAGAGACAAAAAAAACTTATAATCACCCCTCCAGCAGTACCAACAAACATGGAAAGAAGCATCATTTCCACACTAGTTGATCTCATCCCAAAGACACCAATGTATTTAATCGCTTCCAACACCACCATGGCTGCCATAGTGGTCACCACTACCACATAGACCATTGCGTACGTATTCATCTTTAACCCATCCCAATACCGATCAAGAATATAGACAATGGCAAAGGAAAAAAAAGCAACAAGGATTGAAACCAAAAGCTGGGTGGTCTCATGATAAAACGGGATCACATAATATGCTTCAAGTAACACTCCACCCATGTTCAACAAACAAATCGTTGCGATGAGCACATCCACCGGCCAAGGGATGAGATCATTGCGATATCGATGCAGCAACAATGGAACAAGCAAAATGAACAAACCAAAGATACAGCCTACCACCCAGATCCATTGCTGTTTCCAAATCGCGACAAGAAGCGTTATCATTAACACCGTGTTCATCAGGATATCAGCAAGGATTTCCTTATCCCAAGAACCATTGTTCTTCAATGAAAACGGCATAGGAACCATATCA
>CAZVKY010000066.1:0-3726 GCA_964627915.1 uncultured Thermoplasmatales archaeon | reverse complement strand
AATTTTGAGCAGTGAGTTGAATATTTGACTCATCGATGGTAACATCAATTAGTTTTGGAGTCATCGCCTGACCATAATAGGCACTGCTCATATTGGCTCCACCTGGTTCATAAGAAAAATAGAATGCACCATCCAGTAACGCATCTCTGAACTCATCCTCAGTTAGCTCATTCATCAACAGATGTTGATAATTCCGAAATGCCTGCAGATGAATTCGATGCATATCATCATTTGAAAACCCCCAAATGAGATCATCGGAATCTCGGTTTTTATTGATTGAATCCCAGAGCAATCGATCCTGATCATAGCGATTCCCTTGATTATATACTTCCAATCCCACTAGAGAATCATAGCGATCAAAAAACTGCTGATACCAATCCGTATCATAGTCATATCTACCAGGATGATTAAAAAAAGATACTCCATCCTGCTGCTGCACATACCAAAACGCAACATGCATAAAAAAACCACCAAAGGGATAATCATTCAATAGACTCGATCGATGATGACGCAAGGAAAACTCATTACCTGAAATAGCTAGCATTCCTAGATCAGGATAAAATGCTGAGGAAGAAGATGAATAATCAAAGGGTTCATCGATAAACTCACTCCATGGCCAGGTGTTCTTGTTATGATCAGTGATGGCAAGAATATCATAGGACCCGACATTGTGATAATGATAAATAACCTCAGAAGGAGAACTTGCCCCATCACTCTGTGTGGTGTGAGTATGTAGATTTGCTTTATAGTGATGACATGAAGTAAAATCAACATCTTCATAGGGGTTATGAATGATTAGAGTAGAAAGAGAGCATCCTATTTGCTGATATTCGATAGAATCATTGATGAAGGATTCGTTTTGATCCATGGCTGTAAACGGAGCAACTGAGGAAATAAACAACAGCAAACACAAACCAGAGAGAAAAACGACTTGTTTCATCGGATACCATAATAAAATATAAAACATGGGATTCAAATAATTTTCCCAAATACATATCGGAAAGGAAAAAACAGAGATATTAAAAGAATGGTTAAGAATTACAATAACAAGAGAAACAGGGAGAATCTCCATGAGTTTCACTACAGAAAACAATCGTGGTCGAATCGTCTTTGTTCACCAATGGGCTGATTATGTCCGCAGTCATCCAGACCAGGTCTGGTCAAAACAGCAGAATATCATCATTAACGCTGCGTTGAAATCAGCACAAATGACCCGGGAACAATTCTTTCAGATGAAAGGAGAAAAACATTACCAAAAATAATCAAAATCGGATCAATTGAGTTTTTTTTAATCATTGATCTTGTTCAACGGCTTTCTCCCACCAATCAAATTCATCTGGGAATCTTTTATAATTCTCATCGAACCAATCCATCAGTTCCACATCGTAATAACCGCCTTTATCAAATCGGTCTTCGAACTCATCATAGCTCATCTTCATTCTAATGGCAAGAATAAAATCCCGGGCACCAATATTATCCCCTGGATTTGTTCGTAATAGTTTCCGAAGTAAACTTAAGGCTTCATCGGTCTCATCATTCATCCATGCAGAAAGAGCTTTATTTAAAAAAGTTCGAATAATATGTCGATTTTCCAACCATGCCCATTCCATTATATCTGGCCAGTTTCCTTGTTTATCAGTAATTAGTTCAATAGCTTTTGAAAATGCGTCATCTAACAATCGATCTGCTTCTTTTTCCTTTCCTTCATCTTCATAGATCTCTCTAAGAAATAGATACGGATCAAGAAAATCAGGGTCCTCTTTAATAAAACCCTTTAACTTCCCTTTAATTTTATCAGTATCATATTCTGGAGCCATCTCACAGAGTTCATAATAAGGCATCATCACCTCATGGTCTTTATCTTCATAGGCATTCTGATCTTTTGTCATAGTTCTCGTTCCTCACTTAAAATTATTTCTCTGAGCTGTGGTTTTAAAGCCTCTATCGTTACTAAATCAACCCGAAGGTCTAAAAGATGTTCTAAATAGTCTTTTAAATCAACAAATTCCCATCCAATAGAATCAGAGAATGTCACTAAGATATCAACATCACTATCTTCAGTTTCCTCCCCTCGAGCAAATGATCCAAAAATACCAATCTCTACAACATTAAATCTCTTCTTCAAATAGGGTTTTTTCTTCCGTAAAAGTTGTTCAATTTGTTTTTTTGATTTCATTTCCCAGTCATTTCACAATAATACTATTTTCCCATAAATGGTTTTCCACCATAACCATGTAAATCAATCAAATTATTTGAACAAAAGCATTTAGCCAAGATAAGATGGCAGACCTGAGAAAAAAGATAGCTAAAAAATCTTATACCAAATAACTTGATACATTCTATGGGATACTATGGGAAAAGCATCTCATACCATGAAAGATGGACCGTTAGCACTAGGAATCATTGTATTGTTCTTTCTTGTTGGATTCAGTGGATGTATTGAAGAAGACCAGGTTGTTTTTGATATCTCTCTCCCCTCAGAAAGTACAGGAATGAATGGAACACTTGCAGTTCGAATACAATCACCCCTTCCGGGGAGTCAACGATATGAAGAAGGTGCACCAATTATCATTTTTGTCCCTGGTGGTTATGAAGTAAAAGGAGTGAACACTGATTTTCCAGAAAGTGCTGATGATCTCATCATCGTCAGTTTTGTTTTCCCCGGTGGAACAGATACGTTTTCTAATTTATCTTCAGATGGAATCTATGATTACCGGGGTGATCACTGCATCCAAGCACTGCGGGATATTATTTTGTTTTGCGCTGGAGAAACCGTTGATGATCAGGGAAGAACCATTGATGAAATCCTCCCGGTTGATATCATCCATGAAAACATTGGGATGATCGGAGTATCCAATGGAGGAAATCTTCCTGTTTCAGTTGCTGCAACCTATGGAGATCAAATCAAGGATTATGTAAGATACATCATTCAATGGGAGACACCAGTGAACAGCCAGATCGCCTGCCGGGATCTGGGCCGAGTGGTCTTAAACTGGACCACAGTGATCAGAGGCGATTACTGTAATCCCTATTATGAAACCTATCAGTTCCCACAACTACTCCTAAATTATTCAAACATTGCCTATGAACCAGGTAATGGTATGTTTCAAATCTTTCATGATGGAAACCAAGATGGAAGCTATACCACTGTTACCGATCATCGAGGAGTACAAACACCGGATGTGAACAACAATGGCGTTATTGACAGTGGAGAAGATTTCCCCCTGAGCAATTACACTGATGGAACCAAGTTTATCTACTCCCGGATGGTAACAAAAAATCTTGCTAGCAACAATGTCTTCAATGGAAACTGGCCGAATCATATCGCAACCGTTGCAGAGGCAAACATGTTTTGGAACAAGCGGGAAGCAGTAGGTCTCTATGAAGATGCCATGAACCATATTCCAACATTAGAAGCAATGATTCTTTGTAGTATTGATGATCATGTGCAAAAAGAACCAGGTAAACCACATGTGCATCTTGCATTTGATGGATGGAGGCAAGCAGGAATAAGCTGGGTGAAAATCAATCCAGACAAACCATTTTTTGTCGAAGCAGATGAAAGACTTGCTAATAGATCGGATCTTCCAAAAACAAATGCTAATGTTGCCCCAGCAAATTGGACTGATATAACAAGCTATTGTTATCCAGAAAACATCTATGATGGTGTAGTGGAACTAGCCGCGGTCTATGAAATGGCCGATCGCGTGCAATTACAAGGACCGT
>CAZVKY010000065.1:0-10151 GCA_964627915.1 uncultured Thermoplasmatales archaeon | reverse complement strand
ACAATATTGCTTAATCAGCGAAGATACTTTTTCTAAAAGCAAGCAAACAAACTCATCTTTTTTTGATTCAAGTGGTTGTGTAAATCCCTCTCCAAAGGAAACATCTTCTGGTTGCACGCCAAAGACATAGATATGATCAGGGCATTCACCGATCTTTTTTGCAAAAGAAATGATTTGTAACACATCAATGTGATGAGTGGACAGTTGAGGGTTTTTTTTGTTGCTGATAACATCATCAATAGTAAAAAAACGGATATCACCTGGATCACCATCAAAATCTACCGCATCAAGAAGGATTACCACCTCGAATCGATGAAACAAATGCAATAAATTCATTCCACCCGTTCCCCCATCAAGGAAACAAACATCATCCTGAAAAAAAGAAGGATGCTGCCTGAGTTTTTGTAACAAAAACAGGCCAATCCCATCATCCCGGCGTAATGGATTACCGACACCGATAATACCGATCTTTTGTTTCATATCTTACTCAACAAAGGTAACATCTAAATAATGAGTGCTACAGGAAATACAGGGATCATAAGCACGGACTAACATCTCTAAATTAAGCGTGATTTCCTTTTTTGATTTCTTCAGTAAATCAGGAGCAAATACTTCCATATCCTTCTGAATATTGTTATGATTCTGATTGGTTGGAATGACACAATTTGCTTTGGTACAAATCCCCTTCTTATTATAGGAATAATCATGAAATAAAATACCTCGAGGTACTTCAATAGCACCAACACCACGGCCTTTCTTCACCGTGAAATCAACGGGTTTCTCCTGTTGATTGAAGCCTTTCTCAAGGAGAGCATCAATCAAAGCAATGCTATCCTCAACGGAATGAACATATTCAACAATTTGTGCAACATTGTTCATAAATGGATTATAATTAACTGGGGAAAGATTGAATTGATCTGCGACAGCTTTTGCTTTCGGATGAAGTAAATCTGCATTAAGATTAAAACGAGCAAGCGCACCAAC
This sequence comes from uncultured Thermoplasmatales archaeon, assembly GCA_964627915.1. GTDB lineage: Archaea > Thermoplasmatota > E2 > DHVEG-1 > DHVEG-1 > EX4572-165. The sequence goes on along the minus strand of CAZVKY010000065.1, from coordinate 9,167 downwards.
CATATAACTCTCACGCTGATGCTTACAGTATTTCGCTGTTGACTGCGGCACCACAAATTCATTGACCACTGATTCATACTCTTTCACCGGATGCGTGCCGGTATCAGTGGATCCGATCACTCCATCATATAACGCATATTCATCCTTATGTGTCAACGCAATATACTCCGTCTCACGCGTAAAATCAGGGAGTTTATCAGCGTTATCTAAAATCACCTGAGCAACATCCTCACAGGTTGACATACTCTCCTTTAATCGTTTTTTTAAGCGTTGTAACTGTCTTTCTGAGGGGAGCTCAGAGAAACCTCCAGGGACAAGACTAATTGGATGAGTTGTACGGCCACAAAGCAGTTCACTCATCTCATTAGCAAGACGATGCAAATAAATGATTTTCTTTACGGTATCCGGAGCGGAACCAATCAACGGAAAAACACTACCAACCTTGAATAAATCCGGAGAAACTAAATACCCAACATGCAAAATATGACTCTGCATGTTCTCCCCATGAAGAGCGATTTTTCGAAGCATCTCTGTTTGCTTTGAAATCTTAATGCTCATGGCATTTTCCGTTGCCTTTAATGAAGCTAAAGAATGACCAATGGAACATATCCCACAAATCCGAGAGGTCAAATGAGATAGTTCAGTAAAGGGTCTATTTCGCACAAATGATTCAAAAAAACGAGGAGCCTCAGACACCTGCCATTGTACTTGTTCAATCTCTCCGTTTTTTGCGTTCAACACGATATTTCCATGTCCCTCCACTCGTGTCAGATGTTCAACATTGATTGATACTTCTTTGTTTGCACTCATTTTGATTCCTCCTCAGCTTCCTCCACATACCGATAGGTAAACATGGTCTTCCGATTCATGATTTTATCAGCAGAAAGCCCATATTCATCCAACACATCAGTCTGCGCTCGTTGATGAGGATGACTTACATACCCTCTACAGGCTTCACATTCATTGCCATGCGAAGGACAGATCGCAGCGCATCCTGCTCGAGCAACCGGCCCCATACAAAACTTACCAATGGTAAATAAACACACGTTTTCTTTTTTCTTACATTCCACACAAACCGGATAATCAGGAATCGGTGGTTTCTTCCCATGCAGTAAAGCAACAAGCACATTGATGAATTCCTGCCGATCAATCGGACAACCAGGGATGACATAATCAACATCAACGACTTCATCCACTGCTTTATGATGTGGTTTTTCAAAAAACTTATTTTTTGCTATATCCTTTGCTTTCGCTGTTGGATAGACCTCTTTAATATTTTCCTTTGCGTTCCATTGATTACTTAATCGTTGCACCCCACCAAGATGAGCACAGGTTCCCAGCGCCACAAGCGTTTTTGATTTCTTTCGAATTGCTTTCAATCGTTTCTCATCAATCGGCCGAGTGATAGATCCCTCAATGAAAGCGATATCATATGTTTCTGCTTGTTCAGTCATCACTTCACGAAACTCAACCACATCCACAACATCAGCGACATCAATAATTGTTTCCTCAAGATTAGCGACCTGAAGTTGACAGCCTTCACAACTTGCAAAATCAAAAAACGCTATTTTTGGTTTCATGCAAAAGCCTCCGGTAAATCCTTGATATCCTGATAATTAAACACAGGTCCATCCTTACAGACATACAAATGATTAATCTGACAATGACCACATTTGCCCACCCCACATTTCATCCGACGTTCCAATGAAACAATGATATGATCCTCAGGAACACCAAGATCAAGAAGGATCTGAATACAAAACAGATACACCACGGGTGGACCAATGATCATACATATGGTGTTCTTAGGATCAAAACCGGCTTTAGGAATCAACTTTGTAATCAAGCCTGTTTCACCTTCCCAGCATTCACCCTCCGGGCAAGTATCGACAGTACGTAAAATCTCAACATCATCACTGCGATCCCAACTTTGAATCTCTTTATCAAATAAGACCTCACAGGGTTCCCGGCAACCATAAAGTATATGAATCTTACCGAAATCTTTACGGTGTTTTTCATCAAGAACAAACGCAATCAATGAACGTAACGGCGGCAGCCCAAGACCAGCAGCAATAAACAATAAATCACGTCCTTTCAAGGATTCAACATCAAAACCATGACCATATGGACCACGAATACCAACTTTATCACCTTTTTTCATCTGATGCAGTTTCTTAGTGACCTCACCAACATTACGAATCACTAGATCAAACCGATCTTTCTCCGGAGAAGAAGCAATAGAAATCGGTGCTTCACCAACACCCATCACTGAAACCTCAACGAACTGACCAGGCTCATGATTCAATTTCTCTTTGGAATCCAGTTCGATTTCAAAAAACTTCTCCCGCGCAGTTAACTGATCAATACGAGTAATCGTTGCAGGAAAGGGATGATGTAATGATTGAGCTTTCTCTTCATCAACCTCCACGCTCTCAGCAGAAATCGATTTTGGCTGAGCATCCTGATCCTTGATGAATGATTCAGAATTATCAAATACCAGATTCATTACTTTCACTGGATCAGCAATATCGGGGATACACTGCGTTGAACATCTCCCACAGCCCACACAGGCAGTAAACCCCAATCGATCAGGAAGATATTTTCCTTTTCTAAAAAAACGATGTCGATATCGTTCCTTAATGTCCTCACGGAAGATTTCACCACCAGCAACCTCAGTGAACTGACGAAGCAGACATCCATCCCAAGTGCGCACTCGTTTTGTATTTCCTTTTAAATCAATTTCATCATTGACATCATAGCAAAAACAAGTAGGACACACTAGTGTGCAGGTTCCACAAGAAAGGCATTTATCCGATTGTTCCTTCCAGACTTCATTTTCATAGTTTTGCTCAAGTAAACTATACCATTGCCTCGGTTCAATCTTCATCCCTCTTTTTGCTTTTCCCTGAGCAGCCAGTTGAATCGCGGTCACTTTTTGAGCTTCAACCTCTGTTGCCTCACGAACCCGAGCAGCTCGACTGAGGAGTTCTTCACCTTTCTTTGAACCAATCTCAACTGCGATTTTATCTCTCAGATCAGTGACAAATAAATCGAAACCTGTGTCAACCTGAGCCGTATTCATACTCCCAAAAAATGCTTTTTCATGAGTATTTAGGATACTTGATCCAATGATAAGAGTATTTTTTCTTCGCTCAAGATATGCTTTTGACACATCTTCATTGAAATAATAGGCATCCATCTGATTAATAGCTATAAGATCATAGGGATGAACACCAATTAACACCAATGGCTTTTGTGGTTCTTCCTCAGAGATCTTAAATGGTGAAGATAGAGAACTTTTCATCAAGGTCTCATACTGAGGCAAGAAATATTTTTTGGGTGGTAAAATCGTGGTATCATAGTCTAATCGTAACTGCTGAGCAGTATCAAGCTTTCCGAAAACAAATTTTTCCCCTTTTGCTTTTACTCCATGCACATCAAGGGAATCATCTTGAATTAAATCATCAATAAAATCTTTGAAATCCTGCTTTGCTATAATCTTCATAGACACACCTTCTCATTCAATTTATCTGAGTATCCTCTTTCTTGGAGTAATTTGGTATTTGATTACCCCATATAAGCGTTACTAGAGTCAACATTCTCACCAAAAGACTGTCGACAAGTAACAGATGAGAAAAAGAACAATTGTTCACTATAGATTTGACTTGTGCACCTATATTAACTTTTCCATGGTTTGCTTCAATCGATCAATCCCTTCATGAATATTTTCTAATGATGATGCATAGGAAAGCCGTAAAAAGCCTTCGCCTTGACTACCAAATGCTGTTCCAGGAAGCAAACAGACATGTGCTTTTTCAATAATGTAATTAGCAAGATCTTCACTGTTCATCCCTGTTTTTGAAATATTAGGAAACACATAAAATGCTCCCTTAGGACGAATACAACTGAATCCAGGTACCTCATTCAAACCATCTACGATTGCGTTACGTCTCTCTGAAAATTGTTTCATGATATGATCAACAAAATCCTGACCATCTTCAAGGGCAGCAACACCGCCTTTCTGCACAAAAGAAGTGGTACAGGATGCCACATCAGCAAACAACATATCAATCTTATGAATAATCTTTTTTGGCGCAACAATGTAACCCAGCCGCCACCCGGTCATGGAATAAGCTTTTGAAAATCCATCCACAATCATCGTTCGTTCTTTACATTCATCCAAATAAGCAGGAGAATAATGTGTTTGCCCATCATAGAGCATCTTGCTATAAATCTCATCAGAGAGTACATAGGCGTTATGTTCTTCAGCAAGCTCAGCGATAGCCTTTACATCATTTTTATTTAATACTCCACCCGTTGGATTTTGTGGTGAATTCAATAGAATTAGTTTTGTCTCATCAGACATCTTTTCCTGCACTTGATCAGGAGTCATCCGAAACTCATCTTTCTCAAACAGGGGAATCTGATTTTTTTTAGCCCCCAGAAAACCAAACATGGAATCATAGGTAAAATAAAACGGGTTCTGATAAATGACCTCATCACCCTGTTGAACCGTTGCCATAATACCGAAAAACAACCCTGGTTTTGCACCAGGAAGCACCATGATCTGATCAAGATCAGGGCTAAATCCCCGTGTTTGTTCAATGTCCTGTTGAATTGCTTCTTTTAATTCGGGTATACCATCAGTGGGCACATAATGAGTGAATCCTTCATCAAGTGCTTTTTTTGCTGCATCCTTCACCACATCAGGGGTATCAAAATCCGGTTGACCAATTTCAAACCGAATCATATCATGACCTTCAGCTTCCATCTGATTTGCTTTGGCCAAATATTTCAATGGTGGTTCACCACGTAATCGTTCAAAATCCCCTGCAATACTTCTTTTCATTTTCAATCACTCCTTATGATCTAGATACATCAAAACAGATCACTTTTGGTTCCGTCATCTCCTGCAAAGAAAACTTAATGCCTTCTCTTCCCAGACCAGATTGTTTAACGCCACCAAAAGGCATAGAATCAAGCCTATAATCCGTGGAATCATTGATGATCACACTTCCGCAATCTAGATTATATGCAGCTTTTAACGCTAGATTTATGTTTTCTGTGAACACTGCTGCATGAAGTCCGTAAGGCAATGCATTTGCTTTTTCTATAGCATCATCCATATCATCAATCTGATACAAATTCACCACGGGTCCAAAGACCTCCTCATGATGAATCGTCGCATCAGTTGGCACGTCTTCAAGTACTGTTGGCTCCATCACTGCTTTTTTTCGTTTTCCACCAGTTAGAATCCTTGCACCTTTCTTTTCAGCTTCTTTCACCCAGGACTCCACCCGTTTTGCTTCATCTTCAGTGATCAACGGACCCATATCACAATCTTTATCTAATTTATCCCCAATTTTATAGGTCTTAGTCTGAGCAACAAACTCATCCTTAAACGTCTTATATACTTCTTTGTGAACATATAATCGTTGGACACCAATACAGTTCTGCCCAGCAGCCCAAAACGCACCAGAAACACAGGATGGAACCGCTTTTTTTAAATCCGCATCCTTCCACACAATCACCGGTGAATTCGAGCCCAGTTCCATTCCAATTTTTTTAATCCCTGCCATACTGGCAATCTTTTTACCGGTTTCTACACCACCAGTAAAAGACACCATCCGGATTCGATCATCCGTAACCAATGGCTCACCAATCTCACTGCCCGGGCCTGTAAGCACCTGTAATGCTTTAGGAGGAAGACCTGCTTCTAATAATATTTCAGCAAGTTTCAATGCCGATAATGGTGTCACCGATGCTGGTTTTAATACCACTGCATTTCCTGCAGCAAAGGCAGGACCAAGTTTATGAGCAACCAAATTCAAGGGATCATTAAATGGAGTGATTGCAAGAATGATTCCAATGGGAAACCGATAAAAAAATCCCTTTTTATTTTCACCACCCGGAAATGAATCGAAAGGAATCGTTTCACCAAGGATTCGTTTTGACTCCTCAGCAGAAACCAGTAATGTATTCATACAGCGTTTTACCTCACCAGTTGCTTCATTGATGGTTTTTGAACTTTCACGGCAAAGAAGCATTGCGATTTCTTTTTCTTGTTTTTTCATCAATGCAACGGTTTTATACAAAATCTCAGCTCGTTGATGCACACTCAACGATTTGATTTCTTTAAAACCCTGCTCAGCTGAAGCTAATGCACATGCTACATCCTTTTCATTTGCCTGTGGAACCGTATCGACAATTGATTCATCATAGGGATTAGTAACCTTGATTTGCTTTGATCGAGTTACCCATTTTCCATCTAATAACATTTTCATTTTTCGTATTTCCCCCATTTTAATTCCTTTTTATCTGTTCAGCAGCAGACATTTTAGCATTAATATTTAATAAATCAATAAGTAAAGAAAACCCGGTTTCTCTTTTTCCAGCACCCGGACCTACAATGGTCACTGGACCAAGTTCATCCGTGTAATAGGTTAACGCATTTGTTGCCTCCATCACTCCAGCCAGTGGATCATCCAAAGGCAATTTCTTAGGTACAACCTCCGCGGCAAAGGACCCATCCTCTTTGATTTCTGCTTTACCAATCAGTTTCCAGCGTTTTCCTTCCGCTTTCGCTTTTGAAATGTCTTCAACAGAGATATCAGTGATCCCTTTCCGTTTAACATCCTCCCAGCAGATATGTTGACCGAGAACAACGTTACTTAAAATCACCACTTTACCTAATGCATCAAGACCTTCAACATCACCAGTGGGATCAGCCTCAGCATAACCAAGTTCTTGGGCTTTCTTTAATGCATCTTCATAAGACATGCCTTCCTCCATCCGAGTGAGAATATAATTTGTTGTTCCATTCAAAATCCCTTGAAATCCAGAAATAGTATTCCCAGCAAGCGTATACTGTGCTAGGTTTAACGCTGGAGTTCCCGCAAGGACAACGCCTTCAAAACCATAATGCACCTTGTTTTCTTCAGCTAACTGTAACAAATCCATGACTTCTTTGACCACTGGGCCTTTATTTGTGGAAATCACCTGTTTTTTCTGTTTTAAAGCAGTTTTAATATGCGTTAAAGCTGGCTCACCGGTTTTCACATCAGTAAAGGTGACCTCAACAATCACATCTGCATTGGTTTCCTTAATCGTTGCAAGACTATCCAATCCCTTTATCCCTTTAGGATATTCATCTAATTTTTTTCCTTTTTTGATTAAATCAAAAACCTTGTTCATATCAAGACCATTCTCATCATAGATTGAGCCCTTCATAATATCAGAGATTGCTATAATTGAGAAATCAAAATCATATTGTTTCTTTAACATCTGTTTTTTCTCAAGTAAAATTTCTGCAAGCCCTTGCCCTACAACTCCAAATCCAATAAACGCAAGATTATATTTCATTTTTAATTCCTCCTATGATGCAGCTTTGGTGCTGCAATAAACGAAAGTCCTTTTTTCGTTAATGCTTTCGCCGTATTGTTCAATGATTCATGTTTATCCAGATAATTCTGGGTTACTTTTGGCATCAAATCCTTTTCAACAATATCAGATTTCGGCAAAAAATATTCAAGGATATCACTTGGATGATCCCTTTGTTGTTCCACTGTTATTTCACCACCCTCATGTTTCGCACTAATATTTTTTACATGAGTCGCTAAATCAAGAAGTTCATCCCGCCGATCATAGGGTTGAATCACAATACTTTTCCAGGTTTCGAAAATATGATGCTCGAATCGAACAAAATCACCCTGATTAAAATAATCACGGACATAATCACTTAACTCAATGGTTGCATTATTCACTGAATTTGAAAAATTAAATCCAATTAAAGAAGTGGATCCATCTTTTCGGGAGAATAATCGAGCTGCCATCAATGTCCAAAACACCGAATACGGATTATCATTTCCCATATACACCGAAATCTTATATTCAATATCAATACCTAATTTATGCATTAAATATCCCAGAAAAATCGTTCCAGGATTGATGTTTAGCACCTGTTTCACGCCATAATTAGTGTAAAAATAGAGAAATTCATCAACCCATTTGATGGGATGATCATTGGGTTGACCGACACCACCGAAATAACCAGTAATGGTTTCCGGTCCACCAAGATGAATATTAGACCCATCAGTTCCCTTGGTATCAAGGGTTTCACAACAACTTGACCCCAGCAATTGAATAGCAGCTGACATCGCCAGAAGATCACCATCCTCTTCTTGTTCTTTCATATTTCTTACCCGTATAAATCGACCTGGCATCAATTCCTGATTGTCAATGGCTTGCTTAGCTTCTGCAGTGAAAAAAGGGAAATACTGACAGGCACTGATTTCAAGAGTAATTGGAAAATCCTCGTTAAAACTGATATCATCGTAATTAGATCCAAGCACCTTTTTCCGGTAATCCTCAACAGAGATAAATGCTTCATTATCAATCTGTTTCATTAACCACTCGATATCAGTGACATAGGCTGGATTTTTCTTTACCAGACGAGGCATCAAATTTTCAATTTTTCCTGATTCCTTTGCTTTCTTATTGATCTGATCAGGACCACCATATTTATCAACAACATCTAAAAAATCATTTACTAATGGGTTTTCCTCATCTAAAAGAAAATCATTAATTTCATCTAATCGTCTTTTCTCAATAGCTAACATTTTCCTTAAATCTTGACTCATTATCCTTTCCCCCAAAATTCCCTTTTCTGAAGGTAACCTCTTTTCACCAGTGTATAAGATATCGCTTTAAGAAATATTTGGTTCATTTATTGTGAAGAACCACCAACCAATCAAAACATTTTGAAATCAGTAATGTTAAATACCGACAACTTTGAAAAATAATCAAAAAATTTTAAAACTATAAAATGATATACAAAAAACTATGGATGACATAGATAAAAAAATACTCAACATTCTCCAGCAAAACGATAAAACACAATATCAACGCATCGCTAAACAACTCGATCTCGGGGCAAGCACGGTTCATTATCGTATTAAAAAACTCATGAAAGAAGGCATCATCACTAGCTTTTCTGCGATTATTGACCCTGAAAAAGTAGGTTATAATACAAGTGCCGTTATCGGACTCAACGTAGATCCCTTGAAAATGCATGATATCGCCCTTCATCTTACCACCTATGATGAAGTTCAACTCGTCACCACTTCATCTGGCGACCATGACATCATCATTAATATCCTTGCCAAAAA
>CAZVKY010000064.1:0-10336 GCA_964627915.1 uncultured Thermoplasmatales archaeon | reverse complement strand
TTAAAAGGATGTGCACTGTTTAAAATTCACAACATGTTTCATACTTTATATACAACTAGAAAAAAATTTATAAAGTTTTATTGAACATAAAATGATTATTGCTAAAAAAAATCCCTCCAATAATAACATGAATAAGAAAATAATGGAGTATAATTTATAATGAAGGATTATTAAAATTACCATCATTAACCAGAATATGATAAGCAGACAGATAAGAATGATTGAATTTTTAATCCCATATTTAACCGGAATTGTTTGATATCCTGCTTTGCTGTCTCCTGAAATATCTCGAAAAGTTCCAACAATATTTGTCGTCACATCATGAAAGAAAAAAACAAAAGCAAAAAACCAAACGTATTCCGGAATGAAAACAATCTCTGAGGTAACTGCAAAAACACCAAAAAAATAACTAACCAATGCAAGAAATCCCCTGTTAATATTACCTAATATACCAGTTGATTTGGTATATTTAGCATATGTAAAAACCAACAATCCAGCAATAATAACAAACAGCAATTGATAGCTTCCGAGAAGAGAAGTCAATATAATCCCCAAAAATACAAATAATCCTCCCGCAATTAGGGCTTCGATCGGTTTCATTCTTTTTGAAGGGATAGGTCGATGAGATTTCTGAATTGTATCTAATTTTTGATCAATGAAATCGGCTAAATAAAGACCTGCAATCCAGCCTAAAATAGGTATGATAAGAGAAAGAGCTGAAAGCGGAAAATGAGGGAGTCCTTGATTCGTTAAACAGGCGCCAGTAAAGCTGAGAAGCCCACACCAAATTACCGTATAGGGACGCCAGGTTTCAATATGAGCAATAATTCTAGTTTGCAAAGAATAGGTGTCGGTTTCCATCATATGTTTCACAATACATAGATAGCATGTATCTTTTTTCTTTTTAATTCTTTCATTTATCGCCCATAATCAAAAAATATTGATAACCAATAGCTTAAAAAGCAAAAATGATATACTTCTTAAAAACTACTTAATAAAGATATATGGTCAAGGTGAGGAGTGAAATGAAAAAAATAATGGTTGTTGATAATGAACCAGATATTGTCGATTTAACTCGTACCGTTCTTGAACTTGGTGGATATGAGGTTATTCCTGCCTATAGCGGTGAAGAATGTTTAAAAAAAATCGAGGAAGAAGAAGTTGATTTAATTCTTCTAGATATCATGATGCCAGGCATGAGTGGATGGGATGTATTCAACAGAATCAAAAATAAATATGATCACATTAAGGTTGCATTTATGAGTGTGCTTGAAATTTCAGAAAAACGGAAACAGGTTCTTTTAGATGAAGGTCTCTCCGATTACATTATGAAACCATTTGATAAAGATACATTACTTGATAAGGTCGATAGTATTCTTAATAGATAAGCATCTCCTTTTTCTTAATACATTCCCAGATATTTGTTTTTGTTTGAAAAAAACGAAGAGTACAAATAGCAAAAACAATATGTGTTTGCTAGCCAATTGGGGAGGCTACAAGAGATGATTTGTAAAGTATGGGAATTACGAACCTATGAACTTAGAGATCTACTCCTTTCTAAACAATAAGAAGGAAAAAAAGAGTGGATACTTACGCAGTTAAATCGGATTAATGATCTATCCAACATCCATGGTTAAATCAGAAAAAGTTATCTTGAAGGTATGATCAATCCAAATTCTTTAAATAAATTATACATGTTTTCAGTGCTATGAATGTTTTTGTGACTGGAGCAAGTGGTTTTATTGGTCAATACTTAGTAAATGAACTAATCAACAATGGATATCAGATCATTGGATTATCTCGAAAAGAAAAAAAATCAAAAGAAGATATCAAATTTATAACGGGAGATATCACTAAACCTGAAAGTTTTTCATCAGTTCTTAAAGACGTAGATATGGTCTTTCATAATGCTGCATATGCCATGGATTGGGGGAAAAAAGATGATTTTTATGAAATAAATGTAAAAGGAACAAAAAATGTTGCTGAGGCATGTAGGGAACATGGGATACAACGCCTGATCTATACCAGTTCTGCCGGTGTCTACGGTTATCCTAAGCAAGGAAAAATTATAACTGAAGACACAGAAAAAAAACCGTTGAACATGTATCAAAAAACAAAATATGAAGGAGAAAAAGTGCTTAGAAAATACGATGATTTAACTGTTTCAGCGATTAGACCACCTCTTGTTTTTGGTCCGGGATCACCAGCATTAAAAATTGCGTTTTCAAATCTTAGAAAAGGAAAAATGATGTATATTGGTGATGGAACTCAACAATTACCTATCGCTCATCCGGCAGATGTTGCTCATTGCATGAGACTCATCGCAGAAAAAGATAGTAAAGGTGATGTCTTTAATGTGGTTAGTTTTATCTGTCAAATCGATGAGTTTATGAAAGGTATCGCTGAGAAAACGGGTATTTCACCTCCAACAAAACATGTTCCATTTACGTTAGCATACATAGTAGCATGGTTTACAGAATTATTGAAAAAGAATCCAACATTGACTCGATTTAGAGTAAAATCACTTGGAACAACTAGAATTATCAGTGCTGAAAAAGCTAAGAACGTGTTAGGTTTTTCTCCATCATATGATTTATCATCAACAATTGATGAAATAGCTAAATGGTATAAAAAAGAACTAGCCTGAAACCAGTGTTAAATTGCATATTGCCAGCGATTTATTGTGTCTTTTAATAACCTGTAAATATGCTCCTCCTGTTGAGAATCAATCTTGTATTTAGATGATTTTATATGGGATTGAGAAGCAATATAATTCTTAAGGATGTCTTTGTTTTTATCAAATTGTTTTAAATTGAGATCTTCATAGATCTTTTCCATGTAATTCAACGGTGCTGTAACAAAATCCTCATATTTTACTTCAACAAGATTATTTTTTGGAATGAGGGTTCGTTCTTCAAAATATTTAGCAAACATTCTTGTATACATATCAATCATTGCTTTTTCAAATATCTTCCAAGATGGAGGTTTTTGCACCGTGTACAGTGTCATTTCTTTTTCGATGTTTCGTTTCATTGACAGATACACATGGTATGGATTACGGTATATAAACACAAATTTTGCATCTGGGAACAGTTCCAGGAGGATTTTGACTCGAGCGGTATTTGAGGGATTTTTAAGGATTAATCGTTTATGATTATGATAAAATGACACTTTTTTTAAATAATCAAGATAAACTCGTTTGAAATCTTTGACCACACGCTCAGTTGTGTTTTGAAAATCAACATAATTATTATACAGGTTCATTTTTTTAGGGAAGCACCAGCCGTTATAAAATGAATAAGGGGAAAGATTCCCTAACGCATATTCTTCCTCTTGCGGTAAATCTGCACCTAATGCAACGTTGTCCTCGGGTCTGGTCTCAGGTAATGAATCCTCAACTATAGGACGGAAAAGCTCCCCATATTTTAGAAATAACGCTGGGATGACTGTTTGAAGGGTTGTAGGATATGCAAATCGATCATCCTGTGAAAGAAGATTGTGAAGATATGTTGTTCCACTTCTCCAGTGACCTAAAACAAAAATCGGTGGATTTGTGATTTCCTGGTTTTTGATGTGTTTATTAAAATATCGTTTTTCAATCACATTAAGAGGTGATTGCACTGAGGATAATAATAGTGAATATATAATTCTAGGCATTCCTAGCATACTCACATTAAAGCGGTTTTGTGCTAACAAACGGAGAAGATTTGTAAATGTTGATCCCGCGAGTGGTTCAAAAGTAACATCAAGTGGATCTATTTCAAAAGTATGAATCTTTTTCATAATAATCCTCAACTAATCAAGATCAATATTACATCATCTTTTCTATTAAGCCATATTTATATTTTTTTGTATATTTTTATTTTGAAAGTTAACAGTTGATTTCTTATATGCATTGTGGTTCCAACATGACCACAAAAATCATAAATTAGAGCGAAAAATTGATAAAAATTCTCATTATTATAAAAACTATCTTTTGCAGTAAAAAATACAGACCTTTCGGACCACTACTACAGGAGAAAAAATTACAAATACACTATCTTCAACCTAAATTTAATTTACGTAACATATACTCAAATATCGACAATAGGTGAAAGTATATTAGATAAATTATATAAACTTGTAATACCAATTAACCCTTGTTACATGGCGCAAAAAACTATACAATCCAAAACACCAACGCAGCCAAAAATCAACATTCCTCATCAAAGTCTCTCGGATATGTTTTATAGCATAGCAGAAAAAAACAAAGAAAAAAATGCATTGTTTTTCAAAGGAAAATTCAAAACCTATGCTCAAGTCGAAGAAGAAATAAACAGATTAAGTAATTCCATGAAAAAACTTGGCATTAAAAAAGGAGATCGTGTCGCAGTTCTCCTCCCAAATTGCCCTCAATTTGTCACCATTTTTTTTGCGGTACAATCACTTGGAGCAATTTTCACCGCCTTCAATCCAATGTATTCATCAAGAGAAATCAAACACAGGCTAAACGATTCAACGCCAAAACTATTCATTACACTCAACATTTTTCTGGACAAAATAAAAACAATCGAAAACGAAATCAGTGTAGATCATATTATTGTAACCTCTGTTGACAGAGAACTTCCAGCAAAGACAAAATATATTTACAAACTGATGACCATACGCAAAAATATTGCTTTAGAAAAAAGCCTAAAATATGATACTTTAATAGAACAAGGCGAGAACAAAAGAATTGAAACCACCATTAAACCAGATGAAGATATTGCAATATTACAATACACTGGTGGAACAACGGGTAAACCAAAAGGAGCGATGCTTACCCATAAAAACCTCATTGCACAGACTGTCGTTCTTCAATACTGGTTAACCAAGATGGAAAAACAACCCAATGGGCAGAAAAAAATCAGTGGTGTTCTACCCTATTCACATATTTTTGGATTAACCTCTTCATTTCTTTGGCCAATTTCACTTGGTGCGACAACATATCTTGTACCAGATCCAAGAAAATTAGAAGAAGTGATGAAAATCATTGATAAACATGGTATTCATTTTCTCAATTGTGTACCTGTTTTCTTTCAAAAGTTTGCAACACATAAAAATCTATCTAAATATGATCTCTCCTCACTCCACCTAAGCATCTCCGGCGGGGAAAGCCTACCAAAGGAAACCGTCAACATCTTTGAAAAAAACACGGGATCACTTTTAATCGAGGGATATGGTCTCACAGAAGCTTCACCAGTAACCCATATTAATCCACCCACAAAAGCTGAACGAAAGATCGGATCTATTGGAGTTACGATACCAGGCACAAAAGCAAAAATAGTGAACACTGAAACAAGGAAAGAAATCAATATACCTGGTTCACCAGGAGAACTACTTATAAAGGGACCTGGCGTAATGAAGGGATACTGGAATAATGAAGAAGAAACAAAAAATTCCTTTCAAGATGGATGGCTTCGAACCGGTGATGTAGCCGCAAAAGATGAACATGGCTATTTTACTATAATGGATCGATTAAAAGATATGGTTATTGTTTCAGGCTACAAAGTATGGCCTAATGAAGTTGAAGAAATCCTTCTCAATCATCCCTCCATTTTAGAGGCAGCAGTGGTTGGTATCAAAACAAAGATTGGGACAAAACTAAAAGCAACCATTGTCACACATGAACATGGAAAAACAATGACTCTAGAAGAAATGCGAAGCTATTGTAAAAAATTTTTAGCACCATATAAAGTACCAAAACTCATTGAATACCGAGATGAACTTCCTCGATCCTCTGTCGGAAAAGTATTACGACGGGAACTTCGAGGGGATGCAACCTAATTAGGCTGCATAAAGAAACATGAAAAACCTTTTTTCACTGATTATGCTCATACCATTAATAATAGGATTAAGCATTACCTGGATGAATCCCTATGAACACCATCGAGAAAAAATGTAAGAAGTACAAACGATCCGGACTTGCAACGGTAGCAAAACGAGTAGGACTCTACCCTTATTTTAAAGAGATCAGTAGTGAACAAGGCCCAATCGTAAACATGGATAACAAAGAAATAATCATGCTGGGGAGTAATAACTATCTAGGGATGACGGGAAATCCAACAGTGAAGGAAAAAGCATTGAATGCCATGAAAGAATATGGAGTAGGAACAACAGGATCACGATTACTCAATGGAACATTTCATTTACACGCTGAACTTGAAAAACGATTAGCAGCCTTTCTTGGAAAACAAGATTGTATCGTCTTTTCAACAGGTATGCAAGCTAATCTAGGAGCAATTAGTTCACTTCTTTCCCCTGTTGCCGATGAATATGTCATCTCTGATGAGCTCAACCACGCATCAATCATTGATGCCTTAACCTTATCAAAAATAGAACGAGAACGGAAAATAATCTACAACCATAATGATATCAATGATTTAGAAAAAAAAATCAAAAAAGTTCCTAAAGGAAAAGCACTTATCATCACCGAGGGTGTTTTTTCTATGGAGGGAGATATTCCACCACTTAATAAAATCGTAACCGTTGCAAAAAAACATCAAGCAATGATCTATCTAGATGATGCACATGGGCTTGGTGTGCTTGGTCCAGAAGGAAGGGGAGCAGCAGCTCATTTTAATGTGACCAAGGATGTAGATGTGCTGATGGGAACGTTTTCAAAAAGTTTTGCATCATGTGGTGGATATATAGCAGCAAATAAAACAATTTGTAACTGGATTCGACATCATGCTCGATCGTTTATTTTTTCAGCCAGTATGCCACCGGCAAACTGTGCCACTGTTCTTGCAGTTCTTGATCTAATAGAACATGATAATTCATATCGAAAAAAGGTGTTAACATTATCAGATCGAATGAGGGATGGCTTAGCCAGTGCTGGATTTGAAATAGGGAAATCAACTACTCCAGTAATTCCTATTTTCATTGGTGACGATATCCTTGCATTCAGGGTTTACAAAAAATTATTCAAACATAAACCACGAGGAATCTTTACCAATCCTATTCGACCACCAGCAGTTCCTCATGGAAAAGAACTATTGCGAACATCATATATGGCAACCATGAATGAGGATATCATTGATGAAGCATTACAGATTCTTACCAACGTAGGAAGAAAAATGAAAATTATTTAAGTTAACTAGGAAAATTCATTACTTAATCATTTTAATCTTTTCAACCCATGAGAGGAATAGAATATGCCCAAAAAAATCGTGCTGATCACTGGAGCGTCTTCAGGTCTTGGCCAAGCAACCGCCAAATATTTGGCTTCAAAAAGATATACGGTCTATGGCACTAGTAGACATGCAGCTCTTCCACCAAACCAAAAAAGCAGTGATTCTTTTATCATGATTCAAATGGATGTCAATGATACCTCATCAGTAACAAAAGCCATCAACTATGTTCTTAACAAAGAAAAACAAATCGATGTCGTTATCAATAATGCAGGATGGGGAATATCCGGAGCCATTGAAGAAACAACTCTGGCAAAAACAAAAAAATTATTTGAAACCAATTATTTTGGAACTCAACGAGTAATCCAAGCAGTGCTCCCCTCGATGAGATCACAAAAGTCAGGTAGTATCATTAACATTAGTTCTATTGGAGGAGTACTTGGTCTTCCATTCCAAGGACTGTATAGTGCAACCAAATTTGCTGTTGAAGGAATGACAGAAGCATTACGCATGGAACTTACCCCATTTAATATCCATGTCGTTCTTATTGAACCAGGTGATTTTAAAACCAGTTTTACAAAACATCGAGAAAGCATCACTAATCAAAACAAAAATTCACCATATGCACGTCTCTGTAAAAAAACAACAACAGTATTTGAGCAGGATGAACAAAAAGGCTCATCGCCAGGAATCATTGCACCTCTTATCGAAAAAATAATTACTTCACCCAACCCAAAACTTCGCTATCGAGTGGGATCATTTTCCCAGAAATTAGTAGCAAAAATGAAGGGAGTATTTCCAGATCGATTCGTGCAATGGATACTGATGAAATACTATCATCTCATCTAACAACCTCAATAAAAACTCTTTTTTCCTTCCCAAAAAACTTCCGAATCCTTTTTTAATTATGACTCTGTTGACCACCAGCACATGCGACGATATACAGGAGAAAAAGAAAAATATGATAAATCATCACATTCCATCATCCGGATGATTCTCTTAGT
This sequence comes from uncultured Thermoplasmatales archaeon, assembly GCA_964627915.1. Lineage (GTDB taxonomy): Archaea > Thermoplasmatota > E2 > DHVEG-1 > DHVEG-1 > EX4572-165. The sequence continues at coordinate 2,181 of CAZVKY010000064.1, read as the reverse complement.
TATTACTCCAATCATCGTGTTTTCACTTTCAGCATTACCCTCCGTTTCTTTGCTTTCCTTTTATTTTCTTATTGTTTCCCCATGGATAGGAAATCTTTATCTCATCGTCTTTTTTCTTCCCTTTATCTTGTTTATCAGCCTGCTAATTCTTATCCTTTCAACAACGTTTATCACCGGTTTGTTCATCAAAGGATTTCATATCACTTACGAGGCGGGAAGATACAGTAAATCCATCAAAGACAAAAACACCTTTAAATTCACTCTTTATTATATCTTATATCGCCCAACCGTCAGATTAATATCAATTATTTTTATTCCACAACTCTATTCCATCTATCTTTCCCTTGTTGGAGCAAAAATCGGGAAACATGTTTTCTTCGGAGGAAGAAACACCATTTCAGATCCCTGTGTAGTTGAAATCGAATCAAACACACTCATTGGTGGTGGAGCAACCATCATGGGTCATCTTGGGGAAGATAAACTAGTGATTAAAAAAGTAAAGATCGGTAGTCACTGCCTTGTTGGTGCTGAAGCATTAATTATGCCCGGGGTTACATTAGAAGACAACGTAGTCCTCGGTGGAAAAAGCCTGGTAACCAAAAACAAAACACTAACTACAGGTAAAATGTATGGTGGTGTACCCGCCCAGGAAATCAAAAAAAACAAATAAACAAAAACACAAAAAAACCCCAACATTTTTTTTAAAAAGCGATCCTTGTAACCAAGAAACATCCAATCATCACTGGCAAAAAGAATATTAAATTCAATGAGATACTCCATCCATTTATGGCACGATACCGAGATGGATACAAAGGCGGCAAAGAAAAATATGATTTCTCATTAAAATCAATCAGCCGTGGACTCTTGCTTCTTTTCATTCCATTTTCTGCTTATGCCCTTGGTCTTTTCCCCATTGTACTATCGCTTGTTTATGTTACCCTATTGCTCGATTTTACTTCCCTTCTCCACATCCTTTTCTTCACTGTCGTTCTTGTCATTGAATTTTTTCTATTCATTGTCCTTGAAACATTTATCCCCGGTCTTTTCATTAGAATCTCTCATCTCAGAGTAGATGAAGGAGAACATGACATCTCTATAAAAGACTGGAATTTCTTTAAATATTCTCTGTATTTTTTCCTTTACCGTCCATCATTAAAACTCATTGGTATTCTCCCCCTTATCCCATTAAGAATTCGTTTTTTAAAACTGGTAGGATTAAAAATGGGTAAAAGCAGTATGGTAGCAGGTAGTGAAATCATCCATGATCCCTATATGGTGGAAATCGGTGAACAAACCCTCATCGGCGGTTGGTCACAGATCACTGGCCATCTTGGTGAAAAAAAACTCTATGTGAAAAAAGTAAGAATTGGCGATAATTGTCTCATTGGTGGAAAATCATTCATCATGCCTGGGGTAACCATTGAAGATAATGTCACCGTTGCCTTAAACAGTGTAGTTCTGAAAGATAAAACATTGAAGCAAGGGAAAATCTATGGGGGAACACCAGTAAAAGAAATTGGTTCAAAAAGTTAAAAAATAATCAATGAAAACTCATAAATGAATGATCTTAATATTTCTTGATAATATGGAAAAACTGTTTTAAACAGATATCTTCTTTCATCACTTATATGGATAATAAAAAAACAGTAAATAAACCATATGATTTTTCATTAACCTCAATTGGCAGAGGAATACTCTTATTACTGGTACCAATCACAGCTTACATCCTTGCAGCAGTTCCCGCAGTCATTTTTTCATTCAATATATTAAAAATCATTCCATTTTCTGGTTTCTTGTTTTTAATCATGGTCACCCTTGCTCTTTTCTTTAGTTTCATCCTTTTTTTACTCGGAGAAATATTTATCCCCGCATTATTCATCCATATCTTTAACATCAAAACACCCTATGGCACCCATGAACTATCGATTACCGATAAAGCATTTTTCAAACACATGCTCTTTTTCCTATTATATCGACCTGCACTCTTATGCACCAGTATCATTCCAATCGTCCCACTGCGTCTACGATTACTCAAAATAGTGGGGCTAAAGATAGGAAAGGAAAGTATGATCGGGGGAACAGAGCTCATTGATGAACCATATGGCGTAAAAATTGGCAACAACACACTCATTGGTGGACTTTCCACTATTTTTGCACATATCTCCCATGAAAAATTATTTA
>CAZVKY010000063.1:5893-10395 GCA_964627915.1 uncultured Thermoplasmatales archaeon | reverse complement strand
GGACATGGTGAACTAATGGCATCTCTAGAAGGACATGTAACCTATTTTAACTGGGATTATGCTTTAGAAGAAATGGGTATTCATTGGAATAATATAACTCTTACACCATATTTTACTGAGACAGCATATATCGTTGGACAAGTCGTCGATGATACAAATAATGAGGCTATCAACGGAACTGAAATTATACTACTTGATACCAACTTTAACCATATGATGGAAATGGGGAAAAATATGGATATCCTTAGTAATAGTACTGGATACTTTAATATCCCTGTTAATTATAGTGGTAGCTTTAATCTCATTGCTTTCAAGGATAGATATTATGCAACGATGACGCCCGTCCTAGTTAATGTTAGTGATGATGGAAAAAACATCACTCAGAATATTAGTTTACAATTAGCACCGCCTGACAATCAACAAATGAAGATTACATTTAATGATTTAGACGACATCTCAGTAACTGTTAATAGAACCATTATTGCTGAAAGTCGAATGGTAAGATTTTTATTAGATTCAATGCAAGGTGATGGAAATCAATTTATTAGTCAAAATGAGATTGACTCATATCTTGAGGAATTAAATGTTTTTGGCCCCACCGTTAATGTAACATTAGATGATGAAGTTCAAGACGAGGAAGGTCCGCCTGATTTTTTAAGTTTACCAATAAATCTGTTATTGGATTATTCAAACCTTGATATTTTTGAACCGGGAACGCTTAATGCAACAATGGAAAATATTGTGAATACCTCTGCCACGTCTAATGAATCAATCTATTTCAATGCAACATTTCAACTCACGCTTGATGGACCAGTTTTGAATCAGGTGTTACATAATTTTACGGTATCAAGTGAATATGCCGTTCTAATTGATAATAGTATAAACATTAGTTTTGCTGAGTATTATATAATCAATCAAACAGCAAATAACACCAACATGAGTGTTTCTAATAATGAGGACTGGCTAATAATTCAACCGGGAAATGGAACGCTCAACGAACTTGCTTATGCATGGATTGATCTTGACCTGAATCAAACAACGGCAACCTTGCCTATTACCGATACCCCTACTTGGCATGTGACTGATGAATGGAATTTTAACAAAACAACAATTGATGGAACACAGCAACGAAGATATCGTGTACAAGGAAAACCAACTCAATCATGGGATAGAGAACAATACATGATACCACACGGAGAATCATCTCTTAGATACTTGTGCTATGAAGTCCGCAATGAAGGAAATGGATTTGAAACAACAAAGTTTCCAACCATCAACAATCTTGATTGGATCGAATTAGATGAAGAGTGGATGAACATTGATTATATTGTTAATGATCTTGATTTTCCAGTATATTTAAACAAGGAATGGGAAACAGCTTCATGGTGGGGAGAAAATGTAACTGCCACAGTTGTTGAAATGGATGCTAATAAAACTACAGCATTGGGCATAATTGAAAATGTAATCCTTGTTAATTACACAAATAGTTCTAGCGATCTTGTTGCTCAACAATGGTATGCACCATCAATAAAATTCTTTATCAACAGAACACACTATAATCCAGACAATAGTATAAATTCCAGTTTGAATCTTACCTCGTATTCATTTGGAGCATTTATCCAATCGATTAGTTCACCCTATCGATATAATACAGATAATGATTCAGAATATGATGGCATACGAGTAAATGTTACAGTGAATACATCTGGATTAAATCAAAATAGAGATTATCTTTTAGAAGGTTCACTTTTTAAAGAATCCTATAGCATGGAACAACCAATGGGAATCACCCATATATGTAGGGAATTATTCAATTTGGATAATTCATCTAATAAAAGGACGTATTCCATTAATTATAGCGGAAGTCTCATATATGGTCGTGAGGTCAACGGACCATATACGGGATGGTTAGGATTATTTGAATGGGAAGATGGGGAGTCAACAACAAATCTTGATTATGTTGAATTTGAAACCGCAGCATACGATTACACTTCATTTGAAAAACCAGCAGTCATTGCTACTAATATCACGGATTTTGGCAATGACACGAACAGTAACTCTCTCTATGATTCATTAACATTAAATGTCACCATTAACGTCACCCAACCTGGTAACTATTCTATAAACAGTGGTCTTGAATACGTCATTGACCGTGGATTCTGGGAGGATTGGTGGTGGATAACAGGTACTGGTTCTGGAAAAATTGAATGTGCTACAACAGGCAACTTTACGATACCATTGAATTTTGAAGGACGGGAAATCTATAACCAAGGTCACAGTGGGAATTATCGATATCATCTGGAAATTGTGAATGAAGACACATGGGTAAGAGTTTATGAGACGAATGGAAGATTGAATCACACGTATAATTACTCCGATTTTGAAACGCCATCAATCTATTTTAATAAAAGCTATATGAGCCAGGCTGGAATGCATGATGATATAACCGGATCGGACTTAATTATAAATACATCTATTTTTGTTGGTGAAGATTCACTTGGAGATAATGATAACTTTGAGATTCATGGTGGACTCCATTACACAATTGAAAATAATACTGATGAATGGGGAGAATTTATCACTGGAAATGGAGAAGACATAATCCTTTATGAAGGATCAAATCCAGTTCAGTTAACCTTCGATGCCTCCGAAATTCGACAAAAGCTACAAGAGGATAATGTTCAAGGAAATATCAGTTTCAAAGTTGGTCTTGGGTTCTGTGAACGAATTGGTGATTGGTATGGTGAAGATATTGATAACACAGACTATTTGACTCAAAATTATACTCTTGATGATTTTCCGGAACCAGGCATACTCCTTAATATTACAAGCAGTGATATAACAGAAGGGGGGGATTGGTTAACAATAACTGCAAATATAACCTTAAATGATGCAAATTACACGGGTGATTACGAATTACATGGTGGCGTTCATTGGGTGGATAACTCCTCTGGAGATAATGATTGGTGGTGGATAACTGGCAATGGAAAACCGGTTCAGCTTGCAAATACGGGATCGTATCAGATACAAATGAATTTTAGTGGAATGGAAATAGCATCATCTGATCATGATGGTCCGTATGCCATTTGGATGGGACTTGAAAGTATGCCAGATTGGATTGAAGTGGCTAATGATGAATATTATACTCCAGAATATAACACAACAGATTTCATTCAACCAAGTGTAATCATTGATTCAGATAATATTACTGAAGCAATAAATGGTACTGATTATTTTACCGTAACTGTGCCGATCAATGTAACTGAAGCAGGAGAATATGGGATACATAGTGGAATACATTGGATTGACTATTCACAAGGATGGGATGACTGGCGTTTCATCACTGGAACTGGTGATGAACAACAATTCTCAACAGGAGAACATAACGTTACCCTGAATTTTGAACAGGGAATGATTAAAAACGAACTGGAAAATCAGGATTACTGTGGCAAGTTAATGCTTCACATTAATGTGGAAAACGTTTCGACCTGGACACCTATTGCAAACACGGAATATGAAACAAATCAATCTTATTGTGCAGATGATTTTGCTAGTTCTGGTGTCAACATCATTGATCACTCCTTTGAAATAGTGGATGGGAATTTAATTCTTAATGTAACTATAAATGCATCACAAAGCGGGACTTACACGGTAAACGGTGGATTGCACTGGATTGAACAGATGGATCACTGGGATAACTGGGAGTTTATAACTGGTATTTATGAAGAAGATGAAGAATTTTTAACTGGAACAAACTACAAAGAATATTCCTTTGATGGTGGAGAAATTTTTAATAGCATGCAAAATGGACCATACATGGTCTGGTTTGGTATTGAAAATCAAAGCGTTGAACCACCCAGGGTTCTCACTGAAGATGAATTCGAAACTGATTCATACAGCTATTCGGTATTTGCTTCAGCTGCATCTGGAATACGTATAATCAGGCAAAATATGACCTCTGGGACAGTGGATTATATGAACACCACCGAAAATGGAACGTTTCTCACTGTTAATGTGAGCATAAATAAATCCACGAATGGAATAGAAAATTACTGGCTAGATGGAGGATTGGAATATGTTGATGAAAACACCGGCGTATGGGATTATATCTCAGGAACCGGGGATCAAATTTCCCTATCAAAAGGACTAAACATCAAATCATTGAATTTCAATGCAGGAGATATCTATTCAAGTGGCTATGATGGACCATACATTGTTTGGATATCACTTCGTAATTCAACCACTTGGAATGATATAGATAATTATGAATACACAACTCAACCATATACTGCAGCAGACGCTCCGCCACCCCCTCTATCCTTTTCCATGGAAAATGGGAATGCAAGTTACAGTTATATCAATGGATCATTTTTAACGATTAATGTAACCATAGATGTTACCAGTGAAGCATATGAAGGAGAATATGACATCCATGGTGGATTGCATTACTGGAATGGTCAATGGTGGGAACATATAAATGGAAATGGAAACTGGGTTGAACT
>CAZVKY010000063.1:0-5793 GCA_964627915.1 uncultured Thermoplasmatales archaeon | reverse complement strand
ACGGTAAATGTTAGCGTTGATGTATCTAATGAAAGTCACTATGATGTACATGGCGGTATCCATTGGATTGATTATTCACAAGGATGGGATGACTGGCGATTCATTACGGGCACGGGACATGATTATCAATTACAGAATGGAACGAATGATATATCATTAAATTTCAATGGTGGTGAAATTCATACGGCACTGCAAGAAAACGGTGATTCCAAGCTCACTGTTTGGCTGGGCTTACAACAAATGGATTCATGGGATGAGCTTGCCCATACGGAATTGGAAACAAGTGAAACATATAGTTATACTGCTTTTCCAGGGCCTGGAGTTGTACTAAATGTTACTGGGGATTACATTAATCAATCAGGACAATTTCTGACAGTGAATGCAACGATTACTGCAACTGAGGACTATCAGAACAGAACCTTGGATTTACATGGTGACATACACTGGAAGGAAGGTTGGGAATGGCGTTTTATCACTGGATTTGGTCAACAAATCAATCTTACTCAAGAAACAACTAATATTTCTATAAACTTTAATGGTGGCGCCATCAGAAGTAGCGAACACGACGGACCATATGAAGTATGGTTAGGACTCAATGAACAGGAAACATGGGAGGATATCACCCATAGAGATCACACCACAAACGCATATGATTATACATCGTTTGCACCACCTAATATTAGAATCGTTGAACAAGAATGCTCAGATTATGCCAATGGAACACAATTTATCACTGTTAATGTGACCTTGGATGTAAATCAAACCGGAGATTATTTCTTAGAAGGAGAACTGTTTTGGAAAGAAGGATATCACTGGCAATGGATTACATGGAATGGAAAACAAATAACTATCACTAACACAGGCATACAAAATTATTCCTTAAACTTTGATGCAACTGAGCTTCATAGAGCTGAAGATGAAGGATGGGATACTGCTGATCAATTATATTCTTGGATAGCAGTGATGAACTCAACTTCATGGACTGAAATCAACCGGATTGATGAATATCAACTGCAAGGAAATTATAGTCCTGATAACTTCATGACCACACCAGTAAGTTTTAATGGATTAATAACAGAATATCCTACAAACTCATCGGGTGGTAGTAATCCGTATGATCTTTTCAACATTTCAATTCCTTTAAATGTAAGCATCCCAGCAACATACGAAATCTCTGCAGCATTATTTGACCCCATAAACAATACCCTGATAACAAAAACAAATTGCACCATCAGTAACGTGGTTACAACAGTCAATGTATCATTCAACGGCACAAAAATATCCAAAAAACAATACAATGGAAGCTTTGAATTCCGTGCAAAAATATTCAATACTACTACAATGAAAGAATATGATAACCATGTTGAAATGACTTCAGAATATCATTACGATGATTTCACCCAAGCTTTACCTGAAGCTAGATTAGTAAACAACTACTCAAGCTACATCAACTCCTCAAATGGAAACCTAGTTGTTAATGTAACAGTTAATGTTTCATCAACGGGTAATGGCAAAGATTTTGAAATCTATGGGGAATTATTCAGTAATCAAACAGATACCTACATAACCTATAATGAAACCATAATCTCCTTAAATCAAGGAGAAAACACTACCACCCTTATTTTTAATGGATCAGCAATAAATAATTCCAACCTGAATGGACCGTATGTACTTGATTATATCAGATTATCCGTTAATCTCACCGGCAACTGGGAAGAAATCGAGGGATTTAAAGCAATACATACAACTGAAGCGTATTTCGCTACTCAATTTGGAGGTTGAAACATATGAAACATAAGAAATATCTAAATATTTTTATAATCTGCAGTCTTTGTTCAGCTAGTTTTTTGTTATTACCATCAGCAACAGCAATCGACATAAACGATCCATCTGTTTCTCCAAACACATTTAGTCCTGATGGAAATGGATTAAACGATAGTGTGACTATTACTTTTGATTCTGATTTTGATCAAACACTTTATCTGAACATTTTTTATAATGCAACTCAACTTATTAGAAGTGATCTCGGTCTTACCGAAAATCCAACTGGAACGTATCGAGCAACATGGAATGGAAAAGATGACAATGGTAGTTATGTAACCGATGAAGGAACTTACACTATTAGAGCTACTGAGACTCTTGGAGGTGGAGGCGGAACAATCGTTGATACAGTATCTGTTGATCTAACGGCACCATCCTCGCCAAGTCTTTCAATTGACGGTGGAGCATCATCAACCACAACAAGAAATGTAAATTTAACCATCAGTGCAACTGGTGCGACAAAAATGAAAGTAAGCAACTATGCAAATTATACCAGTGCCACCTGGGAAACATATAGCACATCAAAAGAATGGCAATTATTAAGCGGAGATGGAACAAAAACCATCTATATTAATTTCAGAGATGCAGCAGGAACAAATGTATCCACCACAGATACCATTACTTTAGATGGTAGCATCAGTACGCCGTCACTTTCGATTAATAGCGGATCAAGTTCAACAAATAATCTTACTGTATCTCTATCTATAACCGCATCAGATGCAACCTACATGAAAATAGATAACAATACATATTTTGAGAACATGACCAGCTGGATTACAAAAGCACGTAATTACACCTTTACTCTCCCAGGAGGAGCTGATGGAACAAGAACAGTCTATCTTAGGGTAAAAGATGATGCAGGAAATGTAAAAACCACGTCAGATAGCATCAATGTTGATTCAACAGCTCCCACAGGCCTTGAATTCTCCATTAATGATGATGCATCATATACGAATAACCAAACAGTGAGTCTTTCAATTTCTGCAAGCGGAGGACCAAGTACAATCTGGTTGAGTAACAACGGATCTGTTTATAGTTCAACAGATTACACCACTTCATTGACATGGAATCTTTCTTCAACAGATGGAACAAAAACGGTTTACTGCAAAGTAGCAGATGCAGCAGGTAACAATGCTTCAACTAGTGCTAATATCATTTTGGATACGGTAAATCCGTCTTCAGTTTCATTAAGTTCTCCTTCAGCAGGACAAACCCTAAGTTCTCAGGAGCCAACTTTTTCCTGGTCCAATCCAAATCAACAATCTCAAACAAGGCAATTTAAAATTCAAATTTTGCAAACGGGAACAATCAAACAAAGCAGCACCTTGAATGCGTCCACCACCAGCTATACCGCTGATACATTAGCTGAAGGATCTTATTCATGGAAAGTGATTGTCTATGATATGGCAAACAACTCCGCGACTAGTACACAACGCTCCTTTACGATTAGCGTTGATGGTCTTGCAATCCCATCTCCCACATATCCAGCAAGTAATGCACGTGTAAATGATACCACTCCTCGTTTACGATGGAGCCAAGTTTCCGGACAAGGAACCGTGTATTATGATTATAAATATGGAAATTCAAGTCAAAACCTCACAAACACTGGATCAACAACTAATCTTTATGTTGATACTACCACCTATGAAAATGGTCAACAGATTTACTGGGCAGTTCGATCAAGAAATACGTCAACCCAATCAAATTATTCTCAAATTAGAAGTTGTATTGTTGATACACAAGCACCTATATTACACAATATTAGCATAGCAGATGGTGACCTATACGTAACATCACGATCAGTTACGCTAACCCTTAATATTACTGGTGCTAACTGGGTGAAACTCAGTGAAAATGCTAACTTTAGTGGAGCCAGCTGGTCCTCCTATTCAACAAGTAAATCATACACACTTTCAAGCAGTGAGGGAATTAAGAAAATATATGTTATCGCAAAAGACAACGCTGTAGGAGATCAAGGCTCTACACAGTATGCCAATGTTAATCACAGCGAGATAAATGATACTATTATCCTCGATATCTCATCGCCAAGTTTTTCAAATCCAATTCCAAGCAATGGAGGATCAACAACCACAACCTCAAATCTACCAATTCAGCTAACATACGCTGACAATGGTACAGGCATAAGCACAAATAAGGTTTACATCAATGTTGATGGATCAAATGTAACCAATTCTGCAACAATAACAACGACAAAAGTAAGTTACACATTATCAACAGTATCAACAGGCAGTCATACCGTTAATGTCACGGTATCTGATAATGCAAGTCATATTGGATATTACAATTGGTCATTTACGGTTTCAACTAGCACTGATGATGAAGATGATGCCGGGGGTGGAGGTGGATTACTTCCGCCCGCTGATGCAGCACCAGTAATATCTGATATCAGTTTCTCGCCTACAACTGTAACTAGCTCAGATATGATTACCATTACTGCAACCGTTACCGATGACAACGGTCTTGAAAGTGTCGATGTATATTTTGACGATGGAACCCTTGATTCAAAAACAATGACCGCCGAAGATAACTCTTCGATATATACAGCTACTATTGGCCCTTTCTCCGGTGGAAAAAACATTATTTTTTATATCAATGCTGTTGACAATGCACCACAAACAAGTACCTCAACGAATCATTCATTTAACATACAAGATAATGAACAACCAACAATAACAATTATTTCACCAGAAGATAACGCAATTATCACTGATACCACTCCAATAATCTCAGCAATTTATACCGACAATGGCGGCATAGACTCAGAAAACATTATTTTAAAAATTGATGGAAAGGATGTAACAGAAAAAACAAGTATAACTAATTCAAAAATCAAATATACTCCAACAACTGCCTTATCCTATTCAACACACACCGTCACCTTAAAGGTATCAGACAATAGTAATAATACTGCTCAATTATCCTGGTCATTTACCATACAAGCTGAAACGCAAAAAATCAATAAAACCATTGCAAAAATTGAGCAAGGAGAAACACAAAAAATAAACTTACAATCATATGATACAGCAATAGAATACATCAGCATTACCGCTGCAGAAACAATGGAGAATATATCATTATCTCTCACTACAACACTGGAACAACCAAGTACCGTTAACAAACCAGATGAGACTGTTTATCTGTATCTTTTAATCAATGCAGGTGCAATAGAAAAAATGATCTCAGAAGCAGTAATTAGCTTCAAAATAGAACAATCATGGTTTTCCAATTCTGAAATATCTAAAGATTCAGTAACACTTATGCATCACCGAAATGGCACATGGCAAAAACTTTCCACAACAAAAACCGACGAAGATGACTCACATGTATACTTTGAAGCGGTAACCCCTGGATTTTCAACATTTGCAATAACAGGAAAAATATCGGCAGAGACACCTATTACTCTCCCATGGATATACATCATTGTTGGAATAGCTGCAATTATTGCTGTGGCTGCCATTGTTTTTATAATTTGGAGAAAACAGGTCTACTAAAAAAATAACCTAGTTTATTTTCCCTCCTTTTTTCTATTTTTTGATAACATCATTATGATAACAATTGTAAAATAATGGTTAAATAAAAAAACCATGAACATTTGATATGGTGACAAAACCATATCACGGAAACGATTCTTTCTCTACACCATTGGTCTTCTCTCCCTTATTTCAAATAACATCGTATTATACATTACTTTTCTTCATGCATATCTTTTCAACGATTTTACGTTTTCAACAACGATTAATCAATATGGAGAAGCCCATATCGAATTTTTCCTCCTTCCAATCATGCTTGGTATAGGTTTCTATGCAACATACCATATTTTGAAAAACATATCAATAACTTCAACCGATCAAACAGAATCAGTCAACAAGTCCTATCAGGAAATACCATCAACACAGCGATAGAAAAAACCAATTGTTACATCTCCGCTTTTTTTTGTTTTTAAATCAACAT
>CAZVKY010000062.1:6730-10444 GCA_964627915.1 uncultured Thermoplasmatales archaeon | reverse complement strand
TTATCAAATAAGCGTTCATATTTATCTTCCAATGTTTTTCTTTGAGTTATATCTGTTAAAAAATTCAAGGTGGCTAGTTTGTCATTCCATTTAAATTGAACCGCACTTATTTCAACCCAATGAACATTGTTTTGTTTATCAATAATACGAAACTCATATCTTGATGGTGGATGTTTTCCTTGGAGACGTTGTTTGTATCGTTTTAACACAAGATCTTTATCTTCAGGGTGTATTAATTCGATAAATGGTTTTGTATAAAGTTCCTTTTTTGAATAGCCCAAAAGATTGATTGCGTTTGGATTAGCAAATTGAATAAATTCCTGTTGAGCAACAATGATTGCTTCATTAGCATTTTCTATAAGTCGGCGGTATTTCGTTTCACTTTCAAAAAGTTCCTTGGTTTTTGCTTTGGCTTGTTTTTCTAGGGCTCTGGCTAGATCTTCGAGTTCCCTTTTTGAATCCATTCGTTTTGAAAGATCCCGCATCACACCAGTGATATATGTTCGATTATTTTTTTTGATGATACTCCCTGAGAATTCCACCGGGACAAGATATCCTTCGTTGTGGATGACAAAGGTCTGAAAATCATTGATTTTTTTCCCTTTGAGCAGTTCTTTTACCTTGCTTAGATATTTTGGTAGTTCTTTTTTTGGAACAAAGCTCATCCATTTTTTCCCAATCATCTCCTCCGGTTCATATCCTGCGATTCGTTTGCTGGCTTTGTTCATAAATGTATATGTTCCAGAGAGAGTGACTTGAAAGATGACATCTATGGTGTTATCTGTTATTATTTGATGAAAATCAAGGAGTTCCTTGAATTCCCTGTTTTTTTTATGAAGATTTTGTTCAATTTGTTTTTGTGCGGTGATATTTCGTACATATGCAATGATAAGGTTAACACCGGGTTCTGAAAGAAGGTTGATTGCTCTTATTTGAAAATAATGAGTTGGTCCTCTCTTTGTTGGTATTTGGAAAGTAATGGTATTTTTTGCTTTTGGTTTTTTAATCAATTCCGTAAGAAATTTTGTTATGAGTTTTTTATCTTCCTTTCGGACGATTGATGGAAATGTTTTTTGAAGGATTGTTTCTTTTTTTAGACCGCAGATTCGTTTTACATCTGAGGTGGTGTGCAATATTTTTCCTTTTTCGTTGAGCATAAAGATGCATTCATCGGTATATTGAAGTGCGAAATCCTTACATATTTTAGAAAAATCTGGCATTTGTATCACTTAAAACATAGTAATCCTTAAAGCTCTTCATCGTTATAATCCGTTTCTTTTAAGCAGTTGATTGATATAGACCTTATGATGTAAAGGAATATTAAACTTTTTTATAAAATAGTTGATTATTAGTTGAATTGAAATATTATAAAACGTATCAGTTAAGAGCAAAAAAAGGGGAAAAAATTCAATATGGTTGAAAAAAAGGGAGGAAAAAGGAAGGTTTTTTTCTAGTAGTAACCTTCAATTTTTTTCCATATCCGGGAAAGATCTTTAGTCCGGTAATCATCTATTACGTTGCACATGAATAGTATGTGTGAATTGCATCATATATAAATATGTCGATTTTGGATTCGTTAATTAACGAATAGACGCTGTTGGGTAAAATAAAAAAATAGAAAGCAAATTTTTATAAGGAGAAAGACTTTGCTTGCTATAATCAAGAATCTGGTAATCACTGGAGCTATAGCATCATGGCCAAAACATACAATCAAAAAGAAATCGAAGCGAAATGGCAGAAATACTGGAAAGAAAAAAAAATCTATGAATTTAATATCAATAGTGATAAAAAACCCTATTCAATAGATGTTCCTCCCCGATATGCATCAGGTCCACTGCATGCTGGTCATGCCGTTCATTATACCCATATTGATTTTACCGCTCGTTATAAACGAATGAAAGGGTTCAATGTTTTTTTCCCCCTCTGTTTTGATGTCAACGGCATCCCTATCGAAGAACGAGTTGAACGACAGAAAAACATTACCCGAAAAGACATCGATAGACATGAATTCACCAAACTCTGCTCCGCTTTCGCTGAAAAAAACATCAAAATCATGACGGAGCAATTCGCTCTACTTGGAGAAAGCATGGATCCAAGTATTTATTATCAAACCGATGCGAAATATTACCGACGGATCACGCAAATATCCTTCATCGAACTTTACAAAAAAGGATTGATATACAAAGGAGAGTTTCCAGTTAACTGGTGCCCCCGCTGTATGACGGCTATGGCCGATGCTGAGGTCACCTACAAAGATAATTCAACAAAGCTAAACACCATTAAATTTTATTTTAAGGAAACACCCTCTGATCAAATAATCAAGTATCATGGTATTGGTAAAGATGAAAAAGGCACCTATATTGAGATTGCAACCACTAGACCTGAGATGCTATCATCCTGTCAAATCGTTGCAGTTCATCCATCTGATGAAAGAGCCCCTTGGTTGGTTGATCAAAATGTTATCGTGCCCATGTTTGACAAAGAGGTAAAAATCGTTGAGGATGATGCTGTTGACCCTGAGTTTGGAACAGGCATGGTGATGATTTGTACTGTTGGTGATAAAGAGGATCTTAACTGGGTGTTTAAGTATCATTTACCGTTAGAGATGAGCATTGATGAAGAAGGAAAAATGACTGCAATTTGTGGTCCATATCAGGGTATGAAAATTACTGATGCTAGAAAAGCTATTATTGCTGATATGAAAAACCAACAATTGTTGATCAGTCAAAAAGACCTTGATCAAAATGTTGGTGTCTGCTGGCGATGTAAAACACCAGTGGAGTTTATCAATGCAGAACAATGGTTTTTGAAAACCACTGAGTTCAAGAATCTGGTGTTGCAGGCAAGCGATGAAATGAACTGGTTTCCGGAGTTTATGAAAATCCGGTTAGAAGAATGGGTGAATAGCCTTGAATGGGACTGGGTAATTAGTAGACAACGATATTTTGCAACCCCGATTCCATTATGGGAATGTACTAACTGTGAAGAAGTGGTATTAGCTCGAATTGAGGATTGTTATGTAGATCCAACCATTGATGATCCACCAGTAAGGACATGTCCGAAATGTGGTGGAACATTATCGGGTTGTGAAGATGTGTTTGATACCTGGATGGATTCATCTATTTCACCATTGTATAATACGTTTTGGCATCGAGATGATGCTCTTTTTGAAAAATTGTATCCCATGAGTCTTCGCCCTCAAGCTCATGATATCATCCGAACCTGGGCATTTTACACTATCCTTCGATGTACATTATTAATTGATGAGAAACCATTTGAAAATATTATGATGGGTGGTTTTATTCTTTCAGAGGATGGCACACCCATGCATGCCAGCCTAGGAAATGTTATTGACCCATTAAAGATTATCAATGAATATGGAACTGATGCGTTTCGTTGTTATGCAGCAAGTTGTTCACTAGGTGAGGATAATGCATTCCGTGAAAAAGATGTGATCCGTGGAAAAAAACTCATGAGAAAACTATGGAACATTGAACAATTCATCAGTCAGCATATTGATATCAAAAACAACAGAATGAAGCCTGATGAGTTAACCTTACTTGACCAGTGGATTCTTTCAAAATATGCTAAAATGGTACAAACTGCCACCCAGCGGATGGAGACCTTTGATTTCTCTCAAGCGATGAAGGAAATTGAGTTTTTTATCTGGCATGAATTCGCCGATCATTACTTAGAACTAGTGAAATCATATAT
>CAZVKY010000062.1:0-6630 GCA_964627915.1 uncultured Thermoplasmatales archaeon | reverse complement strand
AGATGGTTTCTGTGTTGAAACAAAATGCGTTTCTAGTTAAGGAAACATTGAAGCTTCCAAAAGATCATGAATTTATGATTGGTAAACCTGATGTTGAAGAAATCATCATTGATATCACACCGAATCATGCAAAGATTGGACCACGTTTTAAACAGAAAAGTAAAACAATCATTAAGTATTTATCAGCCCATAAAAAGGAAATCATTGAGATAATCATGAAAAAGGGTGATATTACCTGGAAGGATATACCGGTCATCAAGGAAAATGATGACGAATGCTTAGTGGAAAATGATCTAATCAAATTGAAAAAAGAAACCCATGCAAAAGGAATGAAAGAACAAAGCATTATCGCATTTGATCAATTTTATTTACAGGTTCATTCAGAGGTGATATCATAAAAATAACAAAGCAATTCATCAAGAAATGGGCAGGAAAAATCCTCGCCATTCTCATTGCGGTGTTCATGGTTGCAACTGGTTTTATTTATATTTTCACACAAGGGTAAAAAGCAAAACCAGTGAATATTTTCTTAATTTTCTCGAAAGCTTTTTAAATATTTCTTTTTTTAGCCCCCCTCAGGTAACTATTATGACATCAACAAAAGAAACATCAACTGATTTGAAGGTAATGAATCGTTGGATTGTTGTTATAGGAGCAATCATGATCCAGGTGGCACTTGGTGCTATTTATGCATGGTCAGCATTTACTACTCCATTACAATCCCCTGCATTTGGATTCAATAAAACCATGACCCAGGCAATTTTTAGTACTGGTCTAGCGACCTTTGGTATCTTCACCATCATTGGTGGAAGACTGCAAAAAGGATTTGGGCCAATGAAAATCGCTCTCCTCGGAGGAGTGCTGCTTGGTATTGGCTATCTCATCGGAGGTCTCGTTGGTGATAACTTCCCATTGAAACTATTGGGAATAGGTCTTATCGGTGGTGCAGGAATTGGTCTTGCTTATGTTGTTCCCATTGGAGTGGGTATTAAATGGTTCCCAGATAAAAAAGGTCTGGTATCAGGTCTAGCAGTGGCTGGATTCGGTTTTGGAGCATTTCTCTGGATTCTTATGGCAAATCCTCCATCGATTCTTGGGATTAAAGGATTGATCGACACCAGTGTCTATACCATTGCTAATGTGGATATGGCCTTTAAGATATATGGCATTCTATTCCTTGTGCTTGTGGTTATTGGATCTCTGGTGATGAAAAATCCTCCAGAGGGATGGAAACCAAAAGGATGGAATCCACCGATAGAAAAAGATGAATCTGGAAAAACAAAAAAAGAAATCGCTTTGCAACCAAAACAAATGCTGAAAACAAAACAGTTCTACATGCTTTGGTTTATGTTTCTTATTGGTGCACTGGCAGGGTTAATGGTCATTGGTAACATTCAAAACTTTGCGAAAAACCCATTAGAAGGATTTCAAGGATATGGATTCACCGCTGCAGAAGCAGTAGATTTCGCAGTAATTGGTGCAGCAGTCTGTTTACCAATTTTTAATGGACTTGGCCGTATCGTTTGGGGTAAGATTTCAGATAATATCAGTAGAAGAAAAGCATTGATCTTGATGTGTGTCTTTCAAGGGATCATGATGGCTGCATTTTTCTATTCAACAGCAAATCCAATCTTTTTCTATGTCGCAGCAGCACTTATCGGTTTTAACTTTGGTGGAAACTTTGCGTTGTTCCCTGCAGCAACCGCTGATAGCTTTGGATCTGAAACTGTAGGCTTAAACTATGGTTTTGTGTTCACCTCATACGGTCTTGGTGGTATTGTTGGACCTATTTTAGCTGGTGCCGTTCAGGATGCTGGATTAAGTTTCAGCTATGCGTTCTATCCTGCTGCTATCATGTGTTTTGTCGCCGCAGTTATTGGTTACATATATACCCCAAAAGTCAAAGAAGAATACAGCAATTAAAAAAATAAGGCGAAACTTATGAGCCGGAAACAGGATGAAATACTTGAAAGATTGACAGAGAAAAACGCTGAATTCAAACAAAAAAACAAAGAAATAGTAGCACAACATGTGAAAGGGCAATCTCCAACGATTGCCATTCTCACCTGTGCTGATTCCCGGGTTATCCCTGAGTTTATCTTCGATGCTTCACTTGGTGAACTCTTTGTTGTCCGGGTAGCCGGAAATATCGCGGTGGATGAAACAGTGATTGCAAGTCTTGAATATGCCGTAGATTATCTTCATGTTTCTCATCTTATCATACTTGGGCATACCCATTGTGGTGCAGTGAATGCTGCTGAGCAAGCTAAGGATGGTTCAATGAGTTTGTTGTTATCAGAAATCCAAGAGAGTTTTTCTTTAAATAAAGATCATATCCTTGCTAATCTTCAACGTCAGCTCACATTACTACCACGGAGAAGTAAAAGCATAGCAAAAGCTTTGGAACAAAAATCATTGAAACTTATTGGTGCTCTGTATCATCTTGATGATGGCCATGTGGATTTTGTGGAATAGAAATACTGATAGACAGTGATTAGAGATTGATAAGTTCATATTTTGTGGTTCCTAATCCGATCTTCTCCCCAAATTTTATCTGTTTTCTTGGATCAACATGGTTTTCGTTGATGAAAAGATTTCTTTTTTCTTTATCAATAAGATCAAGAGACGCTGCATCGATTGCTACTGGATCATCTGAGACTACATAGCCGATATCTGAGCAAATAATTGGCCCTGAATTTGGATCACAGTCACATCCTTTTGAAATTCGTTTGATTTCATTAACATAAATGACGTTTTTATGTTGAACGCAGGCTTTCGCTGAACAGGCTAAGCGATATTGTAAATCTGATTCTTTATAGCAAAGTGCTTGTTCTGGACAGTTTTCCACACAAACACCGCATCCAAAACAGCGTCGTTGATTATAAATCCATGAATCATCTTTTATTTTGATAGCATTAAATGGACAAAGTGTTTCACATCGACCACATCGAGTACAGTTTTTTTCTGAATAGACTGGGCGACAGGCATCATGCATTTCTTTTTTTGTATTTCTTGTTACTCCACCCATTCCAAAATTTTTAATGGCTCCCCCCATGCCAATGGCGTTATGGCCTTTCACATGACTAATGGCAACGATATGTGTTGACTGATGTAGCGTGCTGCCTACTTCATACTCATATTCATCCACGTGTACTTTTTCCCCAGCCTCATCAATGTGAACAGAGCATCCAACGTTTTCTTTGGTGAACCCATGCAGTTTAGCAACCTGTTGATATCCTTTTTTAAATCGACGAGGACTTTTGTAGAGAACCGTGGTATCATAAAGAAAGGGTTGTGATGAAATATTATGGAGTACATCAATGATCTGTTTGACAAATGATGGTTTTAGGAAATATTTGTTTTTTACTTCACCCATATGTAATTTGACTAAAATTTTTTGTTTTGTAAATGAATCAAGATCAAACTGATTCATAGCCGTTGATATCTTTGAAATATCGTTGAAGAAAACAACTTTTTTCATTTGTTTTTTTTCTCCCATTTTTTAAGATCTAAGACGGTTCCAAGACACTGACCTTGGTTGATTTCTTCCCGGATACGATTTTCTTGTTCTTTTACATCAAGTGCCCGGTTTGCAATTTCCTGAGCCTTGCCTTGTGGAACCACCACTACACCAGAATCATCACCAATAATCCAATCACCACTTTGAACGTTTTGTCCACCACAAATAATCTCAGCTCCAATTTCACCGAATCCTTTTGGATCACCTGCATTAGGAGCCGTAAATCGACAGAACACTGGTAAATCCTGTCTGCAGATATCATCTATATCTCGAACTGCTCCGTCAACGACGATTCCTGATAGTCCTTTTTGTTTTGCACTTCTTGTGGCAAGTTCCCCCCAGATAGCGGTTTGACCACCATGGGCATTGATCACAAGGACCGTTCCTTGCTCTGCCTGATCGATTGCTTCAACTGGTTTAGCCCAATCTCCATCAATGGTTTCCACAGTAAGTGCTTTACCGACCATATGATATCCAGGTTGCAGGGGAAGGATGTGTTTCATTGCTCCTTTTCTATGCATCGCATCAGAAATATTAGGGGTAGAGACCTTGGAAAAGGCAAGATGAAGTTCTTTTTGATGATAACGAAGATGATAATCATTTTTTTCTATGGTTTTTCCTTGAATGGCATCAATAATAGTTTTGGTTGCTTTTGTTACATTTTTTGCTTTGGTGATCGCTCCACCAACAATAACAATTGCTGCTCCTGTTTCAACAATGGTTGATGCAGTATCTGCAGTTATTCCTCCTGCCACTGCAACAGGTAACGTTGTGTTTTGAATGAGTGTTTGCAAATAGTCTACTGGTTTTTTTCCTTTCATTTGTTCATCGATGCCAATATGAAGACAAAGATAGTGCACACCCATTTTTTCGAGTTGTTGACTTCTTTTAATCTTGTTTTTTACTCCAAGTAGATCAACCATGATTTTTGTACCATATTTATGAGCAGATTCTACTGCTTCTGTGATGGTTGAATCATCTGATGCAGCCATCACACAAACGATGTCAGCACCGGCTTTTGCTGCCATCTCTGTTTCTACTGCACCAGTATCCATCGTTTTTAAATCAGCAACGATTGTTTTTTGAGGAAATGTTTCTCTTAAAACTCGAACGATTTCTATGCCTTCACTTTTAATGAGGGGTGTTCCTGCTTCTAACCAATCTGCCCCTCCATCAACAGTTTCTTTTGCTATTTGCATAGCTCGATGACTGTTGAGAAAATCTAATGCCACTTGTAGCACTGGTTTCATTGTAGTATATGAAGGGATTCTGATTTAAAAACATGTTGAATGAGCTGTTTTTCATCAGAAAACACTTATATGGTGAAGGGATGTCTTTTCCTGTTTTGATATGACGATTACAAAACCAACCAAGTTTCATAAGGCCACAAATGAGTATTTTTCTGAGTTTTTGAAAAAACTTGAATTTCAGGCTATTGAAACTGCTGAAGAGCGAATTCCGTTGTATCTAAAAGTGGGGTTGAAAGATGCAGATGCTATTTTAGATGTTGGCTGTGGATCTGGAATTGTCACCAGAGATTTAGCTCATCTAACAAATGGACGAGTAATCGGTATCGATGAATCAAGAGATATGATTAGGGAGGCTACAGAGATACTGAAACAATATGATAATGTTTCTTTAAAGGTTGGAAGTGCTGAGAAACTACCATTTAATGATAACATATTTGATATAACTACCTGTAATCTTGTTTTGATGTGGGCATCTCATCCACAGCAGATGCTCAACGAAATGACAAGGGTTACAAAACCAGGTGGGATTGTACTTGCTACGTTAGAACCTGATTATGGAGGAAAGCTTCATTATCCTGAGGATCCTCGGGTTGATCCTATTTTTGCTGGTAAAGCAATTAGAGATAAAGGTGGTGACCCTCACATTGGTCGGAAATTACGTTCTCTTTTTGTAAAAGCAGGACTAGAAACCGAGGTAGGCATTGGAAACAATAGAATATGGAGTTGCAAGGAGGATAAAACCTATTATTATCATGCCCGGGATTTCTATGTGAAAGCATTACAAAATGCTGGGCTCAGCCAAAAAGAAATCGATAAATGGGAGTTTAATTATCTTAAATCAATTGATGAGGGTGTGCAGCTAAATTTTTTCCCTCAGTTTTATGCGATTGGCAAAAAACCAGAGTGTTTATAACCTATAATTCTTTACTAAAAACACGGGTGGAGTGATAACTATAACACTGATACAAGGCAAACATATTGGACAAGATATTAAAAATCAAGTGAGAACCAGTCTTCAACAGATCAGAGAGACAACCACTATTTCACCAAAGATTGCAACGGTGATGATCGGTAATAACCCTGAATCCTCTTTGTATTTAAAACTCAGGGACAAAGCTTGTGAGGAGGTTGGAATTCTTTCAGAACGGATTATATTCAAAGAAACGGTAACTGAAAAAAAAGTGTTAGAAAAAATAAAAGAACTAAATGAGAATCCTTTGATTCATGGTATTCTTGTGCAGTTACCATTACCAGATCAGATCTCAGAGAAAAAAATATTTTCTACACTTTCACCCATTAAGGATGTGGAAGGATTTACTCCTTGGAATCTTGGATCTCTTTTGAATGCAGAGGAACATATTATTCCATGTACACCACTAGCAGTGTTAAAAATCCTTGAGCATGAAAAGATTACTTTACAGGGTAAAAACATTGTCATTGTTAATCATAGTATGGTAGTGGGTAAACCTCTTGCTACCCTTTTTTTAAATAGGAATGCAACAGTTTCAGTTTGTCATGTGTTTACTGAATCGATGAAATCGTTTACCAGAAAAGCTGATATTCTAGTGACTGCTGCTGGTGTCCCTCGATTGATTACTGCAGATATGGTAAAAAAGGATGCTATGGTCATTGATGTAGGTATTGTACAAACAGACAATGGTATTTGTGGAGATGTTGATGAAACCTCAGTGAAAGAAAAAGCAGCGAAGTTAACACCAGTTCCGGGTGGTGTTGGTCCAGTCACTGTTGCCTGTTCGTTATGTAATATGGTGAAAACAATTCATCAGACGATACAGGATTAATGAAAATGATGAGGTGGGTAAAAGGATTTGGCATTGTTTTTCTTGTGTTTGCAGTTTT
>CAZVKY010000061.1:0-10466 GCA_964627915.1 uncultured Thermoplasmatales archaeon | reverse complement strand
ATGTTTTCTTTAAATAATTCTTGGTTTATTCGCAAATCATTCTTTTAAAAAGTCACATTTTTATATTAGATATGGTATTCTATTAATAGGCTAAAACTATGATATCAAACAGGTTTTTCATTGTATTCAGCTGTTTTCTTCTTCTTTTCACCCAACTAGGTTTCATTACACAATCACTTGACGACCCAGCTTCCATTATCTATGTGGATGATGATAACATCGAAGGGCCCTGGGATGGATCAGAAGAACACCCCTTTCAATATATTAATGATGCACTAGAATCTGCACAAAAAAAGACAATTATAAAAATTCGGGAAGGTCTGTATCCTGAACAATTAGTTATTGAAAAACAACTCATACTTGAAGGTGAAACACCAGAAAAAACCATCATCACCCATGATTCATCCAAGAATCTTATAGTAATAAAAAACACTGAAAACGTAACTCTCTCAAATTTCACTATTACTCAAAGTAATGCTAATACAAAGACAGTGGGAATACAAATACGAAATAGTTCAGCAATCATCATTTCTCAAATTATTATTGAGGAACATGAATATGGAATCTTACTAACTAATACATCAAAAAATTGTATCATTTATGATAATACAATAAGAGAAAATAATATAGGTTTCTCACTTCTTTCAGCTCATCACAATCTTTTCTATGCAAACAATGTTGTAAACAATACCATCCCCTTCATTCTTCAGAACACACAACAGAATGTTATCAAGGAAAACACAATTATAAATCAAAAACAAAAACCCTTTTTTACGGACTCATATGATACAATTGATCACAATTACTGGGGAAAAACGTTTCCAATCTATATTTTCTCTGGTTTCCAATCAATACCCTTTTTAGATTTATCAATCAGATGGATAAAAGCTGATTGGCATGCGACATCTGATAGGACTGAACTACAAGATAATCCATTGGCTCAGATGAAAACAACCAAAGGAACTATGATATTTGAACTCTTTGAACTACAGATGCCTCTTACCTGTGAAAATTTCATTGAGCTTTCAACAATTGATTTCTTTAAAGATGTAGTGTTTCATCGAGTTATAGATGATTTCGTTATTCAAGGAGGCGGTTACGACATCAATGGGACCCATAAAGAAAGTCCACTTGGACCAATCAATCTGGAAACACACCCTGATATAAACCATGTAGATGGGGCTATTTCCATGGCCCGGACAAATGATCCAAATAGTGCAACCAGTCAGTTTTTTGTCTGTGATGGCCCACAAGAATCCTTAGATGGAAAATATGCAGCGTTTGGTGTGATCCTTGTTGGTTTTGATGTACTAAGAGATATCGCAGCAGTAGAAACAACTACAAAACATGGTTTTATGAAAGATTGGCCAGTTAATGATATAATAATTACAGACATCACTATTGAAAACCAGTAACATTTTTTTTCATCCTTTTATTTTAAATATGAGGTCTCAAATACCGGTTGAACAATGACACCTATACCAACTGAACAGATCAGCAATGTGATCGTAACCGGAAAAAGCGGTGCTGGAAAACAACCTCGTATCGATGTCCTCAAGGAAGAATTTAATTTAGATCAACTGTCAACCGGAAATATCTTCCGACATTTCCTAGGAAAATTCAATGACTTTGATTATAAAAAATCTCTTGAACCATTCTGGGATGAAACAAAACAATCATTTATCCCAGATGAAACCATCAAGGAAGAACTGGGAACTGATGATGAGGATATCATCCTCGGACTAAAAGCAAAATATTTCGTTGAACGAGGTCTTTTTGGACCCGATGAAATCGTAAATGCATTATTTGAATCATCATTTGCCAAAAAAAACTATCAAAAACAGGTCTTAGATGGCTATCCACGAACCATTTCTCAATCACGTTTTCTCATCCAGCTTTTACAACAACATAATACCACTGTTGATTTTATCGTCTGGGTTGAAAACAGTGATGAACGCATTATCAAAAGAACAACAAATAGACGAATCTGTCCGAAATGCGGTAAAGTCTATCATTTGATTTACAAACCACCACAAAATGGAAAATGTGAGCAATGTAATGTTGATGTGATTCAACGATCTGATGATACTGAAGAAAAAATCCGGTCAAGATTACAAGAATTTCACAAAAAAACAATACCAGCTATTACTCATTTACAAGATCAGGGAATCCCCGTTGTCAAAGTACCCGGTCATCTGGAGGAATTTACCTCTGAAAATGTGAGGAAAAGTGTGCTTGATCGAATTGAGGAGTTATATGAATAGATTTATCTTTGCTCTTTTTCACCGTTTTCAAAAAAAAAAGAAGTAAAAACTTGAAATTATAGAAATTTACTTAATGAATAAAATCTTATCGATATGATGGTGAATATGGAGATGAAGGGGAGGATTACCTGTCCCAAATGCGGTCAAGAATTCATTGCCCAAGCACAAAAAGATGCTATAGAAACCAGTGTGCTTTGTCCTCATTGTCATCATCATTTCACCGTGAAAACAAGAAATGATAACATGGCTGAAACCCCTGAGAATGATGCAGAGTGTTCATGGGAGGAACATGGAGAACCACGAAAAACCATTTTATCATCCATGAAACCCAGAACAGATAAACCAATGCTAGCGGCTATACTTCTTTTTATCGTTGTCATTATTGGTGTACTCTCTGCTGTTTTTCCTCAACAATTTATTCAAACACCAATAACCGTTCTTTCTGCTGCTGGGGTCCAAGAAAACATTCTGATTACTCTTCAAGATAGTCAAGAGAATTATATACAAAATATTAGTATTTCTATTTCATCCTCAAAACAGAACAATACCAACAAATTAGGAAAAGCTCAATTAAACCAGATCACCGTAGGACCTCAAACGCTGACCGTGGCAAACAATAATTCACAAACAACGGTGGATATCATGGTTGCACCCTTTGACACTAGCTCATATACCATCATCCTTAATGAATCAAGCTTTCAAGCATCCGTTGATGATTCCTCATCGGATCTCAACTGGATATCTGGTATTCTCATTATTCTTTCGATAGTTACCTTTATGGGTGTGATATCCTCAATTCGACGGAGACACTCGGATGTAGCCATCGTAGGTAGTATCATTGGCATATTCACCATTGGATTCTTTCTTCTAGGATCACTCTTAAGCATTATCGCATTTTATTTTATTCTACAATCAAAAGAAGAGTTCGACGATGGAAAAAAGGGAAAAAGTTTCTAAAACAATCGCTGCATTTTTCATCCTGCTTTTTGTCTTTACCATCCTTCAATTTATCTCTCCTTTTATGTTGGAAACTAATACCGTTACTGATCTATCTGGCACCGTTGGTGTGCTTGATAATAAACAACGTATCAACACCATGCCCTTTCCCATCAATGTTGTTTACACTGCTGGAGACCGACTCTGCCATCAGAAAACCGAACGAAGCTTTATTCTCAATGAAAACCAAATGCCCTTCTGCAGTCGATGTACTGCTATCTGGATGGGGATGACCATTGGAATTGGACTTTTGGTTTTTTATACCATTACTCTTGATAACCGATTTCTCATTCTCGCCATAATCAGTCTCATCCCAATCGGTATCGATGGCATGGGTCAACTACTTGGTTTCTGGGAAAGCAGCCATCTCTCACGAGTGATAACTGGATCTTTTGTAGGAATCATCACCGGTATGGCACTTGGCATTATCATTGATGAACTGAAAACTCTGAAAAAAAGCGAAAACTAGTTAATATAAAACGAAATTAGGTGTGCTTAAGGTGGAAATAGGATGGAAAAGTTACAAAAAATGAGTTTACTCCTAACTGGATTGATGCTGTTAACCTTAGCAACAGGTATCGTAAGCGCAACTAATGACTATGATTATACATGGGAAGGAGATCCTGCTCCTTGGGCCCTCTGGGGACTCACTGGTGCGTTATGTTTTATCCCCGTCGTGATGTTTATCATATGGATCGTTCTAGCCATATGGGTCTATAAGGATGCAGAAAAAAGAGATAGCTCTGGAGCACTATGGCTGATCATCGTAATCATTACTGGTATCATCGGATTGATTATCTGGTTGATTGTTCGACCACCGATTGGTGGCAAAAAAGAAGGAAAAACACCTTCAGCCTCGGAGCGACGATGTCCCGGTTGTGGACGAGTCATCCCTGATGATGCGCAAGTATGTCCCTATTGCGGAAAACAATTCTAAAAAATAAGACATATGATAAGTAAATGAACCAGGCTATGATTCATCACAGCCCTGGTTTTTTTTAATTTTTTTTTCAGAAAGAATCATTCTCTTTATTTTTTTGGAATTCATCTTTTGAAATACCAATGAGTATGAGCGCGATGAGACCTAAAATACTTGAAAGAAACAATGGCCCCACTGTGAAAAGAGAAATGATGCCACAGGCAAGTGCTCCACCCCACAATTTCTTTTGAACAGAAAGAATACCACCAAGAATTGGGAAAACAGAAAGAATAATTCCAATGATAGAACAAGTTTGCACCATGGACTGAATCTGTGCAGCAGAAATAGTGATGTTTTGAGTTTGAAAGACTGATGGATCTAACATGGAAATATCAAAGGTTAATGCTGAAATCCAGGTTAATATTCCAAGGGCTCCAGCGATAATCAATAAAATACCAGCAATCAATGGTTTAGATGTGGTTTTTGATGTTTGCGGGCTCATTATATCTTGATTAGTGTTATGATCATATTCATCAAACGGATTTTTTTGATCATCAAATATATCATCATTTTCATTCATCTTTATCCCTTCACCTTTCATTTTTTTATATAATCCTGTGATATTTAGTTGCTTTGATTCTTTACTTTAATCGGAAGGTTTTGGATTTCGTTTTCTTTTTTCAAAACTCCGTACTATTTTTAAAAGGATCTTCTTATGAACAAGATAAAACATGAAAAGACCAACCAAAAGAGTGATCCATTGCACATATCCAACCTGAATCCACATCAACAGATTTGCTCCAATCAACATCAATACCGAATACACATAAAAATTGAGTAATTTTCCCTGATAAATACCATACCCAATCAATGCAGCTGTTGCACCATGGATCAACAAAAGACCAAGTGATCCAATCAATGTGGAAATCAAAATGAAATTTGACATTTCAGCTTGAGAGAAAAGAATCAAAAAAGTAGGTGGATAAATAGAGCCAAAACCAAGACCAAAACCCAATCCATACATCACTGTTGCTTGTTTCGCCTGAAACCGCCTCAGATTTAAAATCATGGTTTTTATGATTTGTTCAAGAAACGGGAAAATAAGAATGATAATTAAAAGATCATAAAACAATTGAATAAGAACAACGATAAAACCAATGATGATTCCCAATATAAACATGATAAATAATGTTTTTTCAGTGTAGTGATCCTGCCAATCCTTCAATGAGATATAAAGAAGAATCAAGGCAGGGATAATACCCAGAAACAAACTTGATTGAGGAATGATATTCATAATGAATCCACCAGCAGGAAGGCAAAGATTATATTAAAGCCCATCGATTACTTGTTCCTGATTTGGGATATGAGGAGAGTGATTTAACATGTTACAAACACCAGTTATTGTGCTTAATGTAAAAACCTATGCTGAAGCAGTAGGAGAAAAAACAATAGAGATAGCAAAACAAATGGATCAAATCGGAAAAGAAACCGGGGTGAACATGGCCATCTCTGTACAAGCAACTGATATCTCAACTTGTGCAAAGACTGTGGATATACCCATATATGCTGAACATATTGATCCAATCAAACCAGGGAGTCATACCGGTTGGATGCTTCCAGAAGCGGTGAAAGAAGCTGGCGCAGTCGGAACGTTGATTAATCATAGTGAACATCGATTAACCCTTGCAGATGTCGATGCCTGTCTCAGCAGAGCAAAAGAACTATCACTTGATCAGATCATCTGCTCTAATAATATTAACACATCCAAAGCAATCGCGGGATTATCCCCTCAATTTGTTGCTGTTGAACCACCAGAACTCATCGGTGGAGATATCTCGGTGACCAGTGCAGATCCAGATATTGTCAGTGGCACGGTTGAAGCAGTAAAAGAAATCAACAAAAACGTGCACGTCCTCTGCGGAGCCGGGGTAAAAAACGGAAAAGATGTACAAAAAGCAATTGAACTGGGAGCAAAAGGAGTATTATTAGCAAGTGGAGTAGTCAAAGCAACTGATAAAGCTGCAGTGTTAAGAGATCTTGCTTCGGGATGTTAATTATCCTTTTCTTTTTTCATTTATTGCTGATAGAAAAAAGAGAGGGGAAGAACTGGAAAGTCTGTTTATTTTTTTAGTTTTCTTATTTTAAACTCTCCATATCCCATCGGAATAATTTCTATCTCATCACCATCATTGATATCATGGGCCTTTGCCAACTGACTAGGAATCGTGAGAACAAGGCTGCTTCCCACGACCCGGGCTTTTCTCGTTAGAGGCATAAGTCCCCTCCTATATTATCCATATGTATTCACGAATATATATATGTTTCGATTTTTCATTGAATATATGTATAATACCATTTAACCATACTTATTTAGATTCATAATCAATAAAGAAACCTATCCAAAATATTATCAATAAAAACCAAATACCATCCTATCAAGTGAGGCATGTATGAAAATATTTGTTGACAGCGCAGATTTAAATGAAATAAAAGAACTTGCATCCTGGGGAATCGTCGATGGTGTTACTACAAACCCAACCCTGGTCAAAAGAAGTGGGTGGTCATTTCAAGAAATCATCGAAGAAATCTTTACCCTTGTTGATGGACCAATCAGTCTAGAAGTCGTCAGCGAACAAGCCGAGGGCATGGTCAAAGAAGCTGAAGACCTCGTAGAAAACGTCAAAGAATCATACCGAAAAAATGTAGCAATTAAAATCCCCATGACACCAGAGGGACTTAAAGCAGTCAAAACTCTTTCTCAAAAAAACATACAAACCAATGTCACCCTCATTTTTTCAGCAAACCAAGCACTACTTGCCGCAAAAGCAGGAGCAACCTATGTTAGCCCCTTTATCGGTCGACTGGATGACATCGGTCAAGAAGGCATGCAAATCGTTGAAGAAATCGTTGAAATCTTCTACAACTATGAAATCGAAACAGAAATCATCGTTGCCAGCATCCGACATCCCATCCATGTCATACAAGCAGCTCGACTAGGTGCCGATATTGCGACTATTCCACCACAGATCATTCGAAAAATGAGCCATCACTCACTCACTGATATGGGCATCCAACGATTCCTTGATGATTGGAAAAAAGTAAAAAAGAAATAATTTACTTTTTTTTCTTTATCTTCCCAAACTCTTTTTTTCTTTCCTTTGTATTTTTCCCAGTTGCTTCAAGAAGAAAATCATTCCATTTTTTTATAATACTATAATCACCGCATACCTTTTTTGGTGGTTCGATATCAACGAACAAAGATTTTTTCTCCTGTTTCATATCGATTTTACCAATGCCTTCCACTTCAAAACTAATGCCCTTTTCAATGTCACCGGAGACACCAAAAAATTTGGAGATCACTGCTTCAATATCTGGGTTGTAACCACGTTTGATTCTATATTCTCGCATTATCCACCCCTTTTACACCACAATCAACAAACCTGATATTAAATTTTTGCTACCCCAAAACCCATTTCCCTTACTTATTTCATAAATTCACAGGCTAACTCAACAGCATCCTTAGCATTATCAGCCACAGCATAGTTATGATACTCCTGAGGAATGATATCAGTATTAAGAATGTTATCAACCATACCAAAAGCACTCTTAACAAACACCACTGGTTTTTTTAAAATAAACGCTGCAGAAATTTCTGAAAGCGTTCCCCATCCTCCTGCAAGACAAATCAAGCAATCAGCAGCTTGAGCAATCAAAAAATTCCGTTGAAAAGAAAGACCAGTCCCAATAGCGATATCAACAAAATCATTGGCCTCACACTTCTCATTGGGCAGAATACCCAAAGTAAGTCCCCCTGCATTCTTTGCACCCTTACAAGCAGCCTCCATTACTCCACCACGTCCACCGGTAACCAGAACTGCTTGCTGCTTAGCAATATAAAAACCAAGCTCTTCAGCAAGAGATAACACAGACTCAGGAATCCTTTCTTTTTTCCCACCACTACCACTCACTGCAATAAGGGTTTTCATCGAAGGATTTAACAACATGATCGTTTTTAACTATTTCTCCCGCAAATCTTATAAATAGTACTTTCTTTCAGTAACATCCTTATATCTGGAGAAACGACCCTATGACAAAGAAAATGAGAAAGACAAACCCAGCACTGATCACTCTCATTCATGAATTAAAGAAAAATGCAAAAGATCATGAAACAGCACTGTGGAAAGATATTGCCCTTCGATTAGAAAAACCCTTACAAAACTGGTCAGAAGTAACACTTGACCGATTAGAAAACACGGTTTCCGAAAAAGAAACCGCTCTTGTCCCTGGAAAAGTACTCTCAACTGGCCGGCTGACCAAAAAAATAGATGTAGCTGCTTGGTCCTTTTCAGAGAAATCAAAAGAAAAAATCAAAAAAGCTGGTGGCAAATCACTCACTATTAATGAACTGATGAAAAAGAATCCAGAAGGAAAAAACATACGGATAGTAGGATAAACTATGACACGAATAATTGATGCACAAGGTGCAACACTCGGCAGACTCTGCACAACAGTTGCAAAAGATCTTCTCAACGGTGAAGAAATCGCTATTATCAATGCTGAAAAAGCAGTTATTTCTGGAAAAAAAAGAAAAATAAAAGAACAATACAAAAAGAAACGAGAAGTGGGAACTTATCGAAAAGGACCCTTTTTCCCCCGATCTCCAGAAAAAATCGTGAAACGAAGCGTTCGCGGCATGATACCCTATCAAAAACCACATGGCCGAGAAGCTTTTAAACGATTAAAATGTTATATCGGCGTCCCTGAACAATTCGAAGGGAAAAAACCTGAAATAATAGAAAATACAAAACAACAACATGTGAATTGTATTACTATCAAAGAATTATCAATCTATTTAGGAGCGAAAAACTAATGGCAAAAAAGGTTGTAAACACCTCTGGTAAAAGAAAAACCGCTGTCGCCCGGGCTACTGTTCAAAAAGGAAAAGGACTCATTCGAATAAACAAAATCCCCCTTGAACTACATGAACCAGAAATAGCCCGCTGGAAAATCTATGAACCAGTAACCCTTGCAGGAAAATCGATTAACTCAGTCAACATCAAAGTATCAGTGCAAGGAGGAGGCTTTATGAGTCAAGCAAATGCCGTACGCACCGCTATCGCCCGAGGAATGGTAGAATATACTGGCGATAGCACTCTAAAAACAACCTTTTTAGAACATGATCGCAGTCTTTTAGTCAATGATCCACGCCGCAGAGAAGCCAAAAAACCACTAGGAAGAGGCGCTCGAAAGAAAAGACAGAAATCATATAGGTGATCAAAGGTGATAATACCAGTACGATGTTTCACTTGTGGTAAAGTCGTCAGCCAGGACTATGAATCATTCAAAAAACGATATCAAGAATACAAACAATCGATACTGGATGGAACCACACCAAAAGAAACACCAAAAGAAATCCTGGATGATTTAGGAATCGAACGATACTGCTGCCGACGGATGATTATCTCTCATGTAGATCTTTTAGAAGAAGCTGCTCCATACGAATAAAACTCTGGAGCAATCATTTTTTTCTTTTTTTTGTTAACAGTAGTTTTATGTAGATTTATTTGATTACAAAACAAAAAAATAAGAAAAAAATTGTTGGGCGCGTGGCCTAGTCTGGATATGGCACTGGCCTTCTAAGCCAGTGATCGCGGGTTCGAATCCCGCCGCGTCCGCTCTCCTTATCATTGAGGTAATCTGAAAGACGTATTTCTAGAAAGCTGCTGATGTTGATATTTTGGTTTTTTGCTTGATTTATTATTTCTTCGTCAACGGTGAGGGTGAGTTTTTTCTTAGGCATAATTTAGGTAAGGGTTAGTAGTATATAGTGTTAATGGGTAGCATGATTATTTTCTGATTAAAAGAGTTTAAATATTATAAATCGTTAATAAATTGTATTGGGGGTTAAGATGAAAACAAAAAGTTTTGTAATTTTAGTATGTATGCTGATGATTGCAGTAAACCTATCTTATCTTTCTACGGCTGATAACAACTCTGTTGAGAATGATATGATTCAATTTAAACAAATTCAAAGTATTTATTATAAAAATTCAGATATGGTAAACGAAAAGACATTATCTGTGAGTTATGCTTCATTAAACAATCCACCAAACACTCCAAGTCAACCATCTGGACCAACTAGTGTAACTGTTGGTTATTGGTATCTATACACCACCGTAACAATGGATCCAGATGGAGATAATATCAGCTATGGTTGGGATGGAGGAGATGGCATAGTCAATTATTGGACAGGGTATTATCCTTCAGGAATAATTTGTCAGGTTTAT
>CAZVKY010000060.1:0-10708 GCA_964627915.1 uncultured Thermoplasmatales archaeon | reverse complement strand
AGTAAGGCCATGGCATCAGTAGATCGTTTCCGACAATTGATATGAACGGATTCAATGATCACACCATTTTTCCGAGCGATGGAGACTATTTTTTCACAGAATTTTTTAGCCATCGCTGTTTTACCCGTGCCAACTGGTCCCTTGATTACTGCATTTTGAGATACCTTTGAAAGCAAAGGTTTAAAAAACTGAGCAAGCAACCGTAATTGATCATCTCTATGCGGCAAATCATCTGGAACATAATCGAAATCCAATTTAGATAAATCCTTCATCACCGATGAAGAACTAAGCTCACGTTCAATGACATCTTCCATTACCAAAAGGTAATACATTCAGTTCATAAAACTTTATCTGAAAAGTAACAGAGAAAAGCAAGTGTTTAAAACAGCTAGATGATATGATTCAGATCAACTATGGTTGCAGACTACCAGATTCAACATTCATTACAATTTCTTAAAGACCAATTTTATTCCTATTATCAATCCTTTCCAAATTATCTACCAGATCGATTTAGCAGACGGGAATTTGCTTTTATTTTTTATGGTGGACATGGAATGATGCGTCATATTGGTTTTCAGCGGAAAAACCAATTCATCCATTTTCTGAAAAACAAAGCACCCGCTCATGCTTATTATTCCACGGCATATTATCAGAAACCAGATGCAGCGACTATGAAGGAAAAAGGATGGATGGGCGCTGAACTTATTTTTGATCTTGATGCGGATCACTTGCCAAATGCAAATCAAATCCCTTATGAAAAACAACTCAGTCTGGTGAAAGATGAGTTTTACAAACTCATTGATGATTTCCTGTTGAATGATTTTGGGTTTGATGAATCACATCTCGAATTATATTTCAGTGGTGGTCGTGGGTATCACTGTCATGTGAAAGACCCACGAATTTTTCAATTGGATAGTGGTGAACGACGGGAAATCGTTGATTATATCATTGGAAGAGATCTTCGTGATGAATTGGTACTTCATAAAGAATCCATGGGAACGACCCAAATCAAAGGCAAAACCGTTTCCACAGGAAATACGTTGAAAATGCCATCACCAGATGAACCAGGTTGGCGAGGTCGGATCAGCCGAGGACTCATCGATATTCTTGATGATATCATCACCAGTGACAAACCCATGGAGAAACTAAAAGAATACGGGGTGAGCAAACAAACCGCTGAGAAACTATTAAATGATCTTTCAGAAGAACGGATACAACGGATTAAAAAAGGACAACTTGACCAATCAACCACGATCAGACGGTTTTTTTTAAATAATGCATTGCGTAAAACCGCTGTTTCCTTTGCATCTGGTGAAACCGATGAACCAGTGACCTGTGATGTGAAACGATTAATACGGCTTCCCTTCTCCCTTCATGGGAAAACCGGTTTACAAGTAACACCGGTTACTCTGGATGAACTAAAAACATTTGATCCTCTCTCTGATACCGTGGTTTTTTCAGATGATTCAGTCACTATCGATATGAAAACATCATTATCAATGACTATGAATAAAGAATATTTTCAGTTAAAACAAGGAATAAATGAGGTTCCAACCTATCTTGCAGTGCTTTTAATTGGGAAAAGACTGGCAACCATTCATAGCTAAGCAATCATTTATTTTTTATGTTTTTTTTGAGAGAAAATCAAAAATAAGATGATTAAATCGATCTGGTTGTTCAATATGAAAGACATGATCAGCATGTTTTACCGTATTCAATGATGATTGGGAAATATTGTTAGCAAGCACTTTAGCACAATCAAGAGGAACAAGTGTATCTGAATCACCAGCAAGTATCATTGTTTCAGAAGCAATCTGTGGTAACCGATCAATGGTATCATGTTGATAAATGGCATAGAGTTGTTTGAAAAATGTTTCCACATAAGTATCAGTTGATAGATACTGACCAAAGGTATGCATTACTATCTCAAAATTTGTTTTGAGAAAATCCTCTGAAAAAATTTGATGGATAAACAGCTCATACAGATTGGAAAAAGATAAGGAATGAGTGAAATCTTCCAATCCATTCTTCATATTTATAGATAACAATTCCTTAATATTTGACCGTATCATTTCGTAGAACGATTGATGTTTCGCAAAGGTAGAGCAAAGTATCAATTTCTTAACTTGTTCAGGGTAATTAATTGCAATCTCCTGAGCAATCATTCCACCCATGGAATACCCCAGAACATGAGCTTTGTAGATTCCAAGGGATTTTAAGAGAGCAATGGTATCATCAGCCATCATCTTGATAGAATACGATCCTGAAGAAGCACTGCTTTTCCCGATTCCTCTATTATCAAAAACAATCACCTTGAAATATTGTTGTAAAAAAGGAATCTGATACAACCAGCACATATGATCCAAACCAAGACCCGCGATTAATATAATTGGTTCACCAGACCCAATGCTATGATAATTAATGGTCACATCATTAACAGAAATCTGTGGCATCCAGTCAACCTCACACTCATCCATCTTTTTTATGAGATTATATCCACAACTGGGTTTCTATAGTTTATGGCTGAAAAAGACTCAACATTTATCAAACAAAGACAATATACACCCTGAATTAGACAGTATGGACACAGAAGGATTAAGCTATAAAACACTGCGTAAAATTCAACAAAGTGAACGACAATCACCTACATTGACTCATATCGATAATGTCTTTTATAAAGAGCTAGCTTCTTATTTAAATCGATTGCAGACTCGATTAGAAAAAGAAAACACTCCACAGAAACAAATGCTGTTGCATGAGGAACTGCAGAATATAACAAAAATTGCTCAGAATATCTATGAACACCGGGAGAAAAAAATTATTCTTGCAGCAGTTTCCAAAGCCCGTGGTGGATCACCACCTGTTAAAAACATGGTTCAAGAAGAAAAAAGCTTTTTTGATAACCTTCTTCAGCTCATTTTTGATACCCGAAATGCTCTCTTTGATCAAAAAACAACGGTACCAGAAGAGAAAACATCATCAACCAAAAATCAACCAGCATCTGAAAAAAAGGACAGCAGCAATAAACAAAAACAAACGAATAAACACCATGAATCAACAAGCAAAGAAAAAGAAACTGTACCACAACAGGACTCAGTCGATAAGGAAAAGGAAACAAAGCCAGATGAAAGAAAAAAGAACACCCATCCCATCATCAGAATCCTAAAGGAAATGCCCTCTTTTGTAGGAACAGATAGTAAAACATATCATCTCAATAAAGGAGATATCCTTTCCATTCCGGAAGACATGGCAGAAATGCTGGTGAAAAGACATGTAGCACAAAAACTGCATCAGCAAACAAAATAATAAGAAAAACAAAGCTTGGTGCTCTGTTGTATTTGCTTACCTTTTTATATTACCTCCTTATTACCTTCAAAACCTAATAACTGCGAAAAGGAGTTAGCTATGAAAAAACCCAGAAAAATCAAGACGTATTGTCCTACCTGCAAAAAACACACGGAACATGAGGTTCACCGGGTGAAAAAAAGAAAAGCAAGTGAGATGAAGCAAGGGCAACGTCGATTTCGCCGTGTCATGAGAGGATACCGTGGTTTTCCAAGACCAAAACCAGAGGGAAGAGAGAAAACCAGTCGGAGGGTTCCATTAAAGTTAACTTGTGTTACTTGTAAAAAAAGCCATCAGCCACCAACTCAACGGGCAAAAAAATTTGAAGTGGAATAAGTGATGATTCATGAAGAAACCAACGAGTAAATTCATAAAAGTCCGCTGTAAGGACTGTGAAAATGAACAAGTGTTGTTCAACAAACCAAGTTCAGTGGTATCTTGTCATATCTGTGGAAGTAAACTTGCAGTACCAAAGGGTGGAAAAGCAGATATTAAAGGCGAAGTGTTAGGAGTACTTGAATAACACATTAGGTTCAAATCATGTTAAAAAAAGAATACCCTGAAGAAGGAGAATTTATTGTCGGCACCGTCGTCAAAGTTCAAAATTATGGTGCATTTGTTTCCCTAGATGAATATCCAGACCGTGAAGGTTTCATCCATATCGCTGAAATTGCGAGTGGTTGGGTGAAACGAATACGAAATCACATTAAAGAAAAACAAAAAGTGGTCTGCAAAGTAATGAGCATTGATAAATCCAAAGGTCATGTTGATTTATCACTCAAACGGGTTAATGATCATCAGAAACGAGAAAAAATCAAGGAATGGAAAAACAACCGGAAAGCAGCTAGACTCCTAGAGATGCTAGCGAAAGAACTGGACAGAACCATTGATGATTGTTTTGATGAATTTGGTGAAAAACTCGTACAACAATATGGATCGTTATATGAATCATTTGAAGAAGCAGCCTATGACCCAGAAATCCTAAAGTCAGATGGATTCACCGGTGATTGGTTAGAACCTTTTGTACGCATTGCTAAAGATAACATCGCCATTCAATTTGTAGAAATCACTGGGCATCTTGATATATATTCTTACCTTCCAGATGGTATTAATTATATTCAACAGGCATTATCAAAAGCTGAAGAAAGTGAATATGATGATGTCGAAATAGAAGTTCATTATATCGCTGCACCTCATTATACCATCACAGTGAAAGCACCAGATTATAAAATCGCTGAAGATGAAATGAAAAAAGCAGTTGATCGTGCTGAGAAAATACTAGGCGAGCATGATGGACAAATAACATTTCATCGGAAAATGGATGAATAAATGGTATCGTTATATTATTGTAAATACTGCGATGAATATACACTTCAAAATCGTTGTCCACGATGCAATGAAAAAACAATTATAAATCATCCAGCACGATTTTCTCCTCAGGATCGCTATGGAACATATCGAAGAACATTAAAAAGACAACAAAAAGGTGAAGAATAAATCATGGAATTTGTAACGGTTCGTCATATAAAAAAAGTACCAAAACTTACTAATCCTCTTCTTATTGAAGGACTCCCCGGCATTGGTAATGTGGGTAAACTTGCTGTTGAACATCTTATTGATAGTGTTAATGCTACCAAATTCGCTGAGTTTTACTGCAAGGATTTTCCACCACAAGTTTTTATTAACCCAGATGGAACCATTGATCTAGTCAAAAACGAGTTTTATTACTGGAAAAAAGAGAAAAAAAATCAACGGGATCTCATATTAGTTACTGGTGATTATCAAGGATTATCCTCACAGGGACAATATGAACTTGTAGATCATATCCTTACCTTAGCAGAAGATATTGGTGTAAAAGACTTATTTACCCTTGGTGGCTACGGTCTTGGTCATGAAATAGAAGAACCACAAGTACTCTGTGCCACCACCCATAAAAAACTCGTGAAAGAAATGAAAAAACATGGTGCCGTCTTTAAGAAAAATGAACCCGGTGGAGGAATCGTTGGTGCCAGTGGTCTTTTACTTGGTCTGGGAAAACTGCGTAAATTCAAAGGAACCTGTTTCATGGGTGAAACACCTGGTTATCTTGTTGATCCGAAAAGTGCAAAAGCAGTACTAAATGTACTGATGAGTATTACCAAAATTGATGTTGATCTTTCCGCACTTGAAGATAAAGCAAAAGAAATCGAGCAAATCGCTCAACAACTCAAAGAAATAGAATCAACAACAAAAGAAAAACCAGAGGATCTAAAATACATTGGATAACACAAACAACATAACATTTTCCCTTTCTTTTTTTTATTCGTTTAGAGTGATATGATAGGTTTTTTCAGGGTTTTCTTGATGAATAACAGCAAGATCGTCTTTACCAAGAATTTGTTGATCTAAGAGCTCAAAAGTCCGGCGGGGAACCGTCTTTGGACCAAGGACGGCACCAGGTCGTTTCAAATCATCAATGTAATCTGTTTCCATCAAAAATCTTGTTCCTTTTTTCGCTGCTTTCCTAATGTTTTTCTTACTAGCTAAAACGGAGGGCATCAATCCAAAGTTTTCATCAAGATGAATCAATGGAGGTGAGAAATGTTTAATGATCTGATCAGCAGGTAAACCAACTTTTTTACCCATCTTAGCAAGCTTTTGGCATTGCGCGGGTGTTGTTGTTTCTGTATGTAAAATCACGGGCACACCGATATCTTTAGCTTGTTTCATTCCAAAGGATAAAATCTCATTGCTATCTTTCATTATTTGTTCATCTACGGGGAAATGAGGTCTGCCAATTTCACCAATACCAATACAGTGTGCATGTTCCTGACAAAACCAGGCAGAAGTTTCCATCCCCTGTTTCATCAATTCCATTGCGTCTTCGGCACTAAATACATCTTTTAAACGGAGGTAATCCACTGGATAGGGTCCAACCGTGGTAAACACCGTCACATCGATTTGTTTTTGGATTTCTTCAGCCATGTCAATGGTTTGCTGAAATACCTGTTTATAGGTTTTCTCCCTGATAACTTGGTCAACCATTGGATATTGACACAACACAAAATGGGTTCCACCAGCATGTTTGAAGTCTTTTACCGCATCTAGAAATCGTCCATCTCTTCTTAAATGCAAGTGGTTATCAAAAATAATCATTCTCTACGGTCACCTAATCATGTTTGGGAAGGGAAAAAAGGGTATTAAAATGCTTTTATCATCCCTAATTTTAGAATCGGTATTTGTTTTTTTTACTAAAATAATAAGAAAATGTTTTTTCTTCTTTGGGTTCCTTTCCGGTAATCATCTCAATGATTCCCTGAGCAAGAAGCCAGCCAAAATAACCCATGAAAAAGGTGAAAAAACCAGTGATACTATACCCCAGAATCGCCTGTAAATAGTTCTGACCACCTGTCGCAAAGAGAACTACAATTCCCACACTGATGAATAAAAAAATTAATAAGAAAATCCAACGAAGCGCATGAATAGTAACACGAATGGTTTTAACTGGTATATCCTCAAGTAAAAGGTTTCTATCGAATCTGTTTTTGAGAGAACCATTTGGCATAGTAAATTTTTTTCCTGGCAATCTTTCTCCTCCGAAAAATCTTCAGTATAGGCGAGTGCAATCCCAGTTTTTATGTAATGCATGCTGCTTATAAAAAACTAATTCGCAGCTAGTTGTGCAGGTTAAAAAAATAAAAAAAATCTGATGAAAATGATTCCCGGTCTAAGAATCAGCAACGATGCTGATCACATCTCCATCATTCAGTTCATGATCTGCACCAATGACTCGATTGGTTTTTGCATCAATTGCTCGAATAAAATGATCACCGATATCCGAATGAACTTTGTATGCAAGATCTTTTGCGGTGCTCCCCCGGGGAACAAAATATGCATCGGGAAGCACTCGACCTTCTTTATCAGTTAAATGATGTTCATCTTGCACCGGGTAGACGACGATTAAATCAAGCATGTTCACTGCTTCTTCGATACACTGTTGAATACCAGTACTCTCAAATTTATCAAGGACATGGCTTTGAATATATTCTAATGCTTTTTGCTGTTTTCCAGTGAGATTTCCTTCTTTTTTTATATCAAATGTGTTACTTCCTGGTTGATAGATGATTAAATCATGATCTGCGGCATTACTCAAGGCTAATTCTGCTTCAGCACTGGTAGGAACAACCCGATATCCCCTTTGTTCAATATCTTTCTTTTTTTCAACAAAGTTATCTGGAGCTATATCAATTTTGTTATAAGCAATAAGCATTGGTTTACTAATTTTACGAATATGATCAGAAAGCTTGAGTAATTCCTCCTCTGACCAAGTAGAGGGTTTTTCCGTGTTCAGATTTACTTTTCGCACAGCATCATAGATATGTTCCTCCCTAACACCAAGACCAGTGAGTTTTTCAGCAAGTAATCGATCGATTTTTTTTCCTTCCAGTTCACATTTCCGAGCAATATCCTCCCAGCTTTTTTTGATAATTCCCTTTAACCAATAGGTGATCTCCTTTTCAAGAAAATCAATATCCTTCAAAGGATCATAACTACCGACATTCAAAGGATTGCCCTCTTCATCAGTGCTACCTGATGCATCAACAATATGAATCAAAGCATGCGCCTGACGAAGTTCATCAAGAAATTTATTACCCAGACCTCGACCTTTGAATGCATCCGGAACCAGACCAGCAACGTCTAATGCTTCAATAGGAACAAAACGAGTGCCATTCACACATTCTGAATTATGCGGTGTGCAAGTTACCTCAAAATGCTGACAGGGACAAGGTTTTCGCACATACATTACCCCTTGATTTGCATCTATAGTAGTAAACGGATAGTTTGCAATCTCGGCATGAGCATCCGTTGCTGCATTAAAAAATGTTGATTTCCCCACATTTGGTTTCCCAACAATACCAATTAACATACTCATAATATATTCACCTTAAACATCTTCCACTGTTTCAATGATTTCCACATCATCTTCAAACCGACGGACTTTCTCCGCGGCTTCAAAATCATACGGTGTAATAAATGAAGCACCATGTTTAGCAAACATGGTTCCCTCAATAGTAACCGTTTTTGCTAGATGAACATGTTCACCTTTAATATCACCTTTTACAGTGGTATTCTCATCAATTCGAACATCTTGCTGAGATTCAATGGTTCCTTTTATTTCAACTTTTTTCCCACAGAATACTTCATCAGTCGCATGAATACTCCCATGAACGGTGCTTTGATCGTTGATATAGACTTTTCCCTTGGCCTCATAATTACCAAGCAATCGGTTTTTTTTGCCAACTCGAATGTTTCCATCGATTTTTGAATTCTGTAATCCAATCATTGAATTATTGGGGATAAACAAAAACACTTCTGATATCGGAATAGTGTCACCCTTGTTGTCCTCCATTTCATTTAAAATTCGTTCTATTTCCTCGCTATGACCCATTTTCAACAGCTGAGTCAGATAAATAAAAATATAAATGACTACTGGAATTGGACTACGAATATTTATCCACCCTTTTGCCTCAAAACCTTCTTTCACATTAACACTATCTGCTACATCAAGATCACCGAGCAATGACAGTTTTCCTTCAACAGAGACCTTTTCACCAAGATACACATTTTCTTCACTGGCAATATTACCTCTAATACGACTAAAAATATCGATACGAATATCCTTTGTGGCCTCTAGATTTCCATCAAGAACCACATGTTCACCAACAAAGATTCTCCCATCGGTTTTGATTCCAAATTGCACCAAACAACGATCCCCAATGATCACATCACCCTTGGTTTCAATGGTTTTTTCGTCAAATACCGTGTCATCAGGGATAACCAGTGATCGTCTGTCAAAAGTCATGCTACAGCCGTATCATCTCTCATGTTATAAAAGCAACGACATAATCCATTATAAAATATAAAAAATAAAAATGAATGTTTGAATGATTAAAAGAATTATTCAGTTAACCAGACTTCATCAACACGTTTATAATTGGTGATTTCATCCTTTGAAAACCACAGATTAATCTCAAAAGCAGCAGTATCCGGTCCATCAGAACCATGCACAATGTTTCTCCCGATAAATTGACCAAAATCCCCTCGGATAGTGCCCGGTGATGCTTCCAATGGATTTGTTTTTCCCATCATGTTTCGAACCATATTAATCACATTCTCACCTTCAAGAATCATCGCAACCACGGGTGAAGAAATAATATAATCAACTGTTGGTTCAAAAAAAGGTTTTCCTTTATGTACACCATAATGTTTCTCTGCTAATGCTCGATCCACATCAACCATTTTCATCGCAATAATCTTAATTCCTTTTTGCTCAAAACGATGAATAATATCTCCAACAAAACCTCGTTGAACCCCATCCGGTTTAATCATTACAAAAGTTTGTTCTTTCGCCATATCAATCACACTACTCAAGCTTTATTTCTGAAGGCAGCATAGATGAAGGGTTTAAAGCATTAACGCTTGCTGAAACAAATCTTTTCCTACAAGATATAATGTAAAACTAACTAGATTAAATAGGACATGAGCAATAATTGCAGCAGTAAGATTCTTTGTTTTCACCACTA
Organism: uncultured Thermoplasmatales archaeon; assembly: GCA_964627915.1. GTDB lineage: Archaea > Thermoplasmatota > E2 > DHVEG-1 > DHVEG-1 > EX4572-165. The sequence goes on along the minus strand of CAZVKY010000060.1, from coordinate 800 downwards.
AAAAAGCAAGAAGCACACCAATACAACCAGTCATTAATGCTGGATACACATTGCCATATGAAAGATGAGCCAGTCCAAAAAACAACGACGACAAAAGCACAGCAGCAATAATTCCCCATGATGAAGTGATTTTATCCAAAAGAAAACCCCTGAAGAAAAATTCTTCAGCAATTGGTTGGAGCGTAATCAAAAACAGAATAGATGGAATAGAAAAAAGAAGTTCTAAATCCTTTATATTACTAGAATTTTCAACATCAACTCCTACGGCCGTTAAAACAAGACCGATACCAATGACGATGACAAAAGCAGCGATGGCAGTTAGAATCCCCCATAAAAAAGCCATATCAAGCTGATCTGTTTTTAAATATAATCTTTCACGGATTTCTTTCCAGGAAAGCTTATTTACTAATGCATACCACACATAAGGGGAAAGAATAAGCAGGACAATGACAAAAATACCCTGAAGAACCAACGCAAATATCTCAAAGAAAACCATAAATGAGGAGGGTAGATTACTAATTTGATCTGTTGAATTCATCCCCAGAAATCCAAAATAAGAGATCAATGGAAGGATAATAAACATGAAAAAACTTGCAATCATCATCAACAACGCAAACAGATGAGCGGGTTTCCTGAAATTAAAATCCATCTATGGGGTGAAACAGCTTCCATTTCATAAAAGTTTTTAAATATGGTTGATTGATACGCAAAAGGGATAACTTGGGCCCGTAGGGTAGCTTGGCCGATCCTTTTAGCTTTGGGAGCTAGAGACTCCGATTCAAATTCGGGCGGGCCCACTT
>CAZVKY010000059.1:0-10764 GCA_964627915.1 uncultured Thermoplasmatales archaeon | reverse complement strand
AATAAAATCAAAAAATCTTTGTAAAATGAAGAGAATGATGATCTATGACATTTGGAAAGTTTTCAGGGATTCCTAAACGGAATGAAAAAGCAGGATTTGAATGGGGAACAGTAAAAGTTGATACTAAGGGTTTTATTCAGGAGAATGAAAAAGATGTCACTATTGCAAGTAAATCTCTTACCTGGTGGAAAAACAACTATGGTTTTCCATTGCATATCATTTATGCTCCCATCATACAAGAAAACATCAGACGATACAAACAAGTGTTTGATTCGTATTATCCAAATGGGCATATTAGGTTTGCTGGGAAAGTCAATGCCCATCCATCAATTTTTCGATTGGTTGCTCAAGAAGGTATCGGAGCAGATGTCGCATCTATCAACGAGATGAAAGCAGCTTTGCAGGGAGGGGTTCATCCTCAGGATCTTGATGTGAATGGCAATGCGAAATCTGATGCATTGATTCATCAAGCCGTAAAACAAAACATGTTTTTTATTGCTGATAGCTTTGAAGAACTTGAAAATATTAATGCGGTCGCTCAGAAGCAGGATAGAAAAGCACGGGTTGCGCTTCGTATCGCTGGTTTTTCAATGGATGGGGTAACTGATGCTAATATTTTCACCGCGGGTGTATGGTCGAAATTCGGTGAAAATATGAAGAATATTCCACGGATAATTCAGCAGATACCCAGTTTTACTCATCTTGATTTTCAGGGTTTTCATACCCATGTGGGTTCTCAGATCACTGATGAAATGCCCTTTCTAGTAGGTCTGGGTAAATTAATTGAATTTGGTCATTTGCTTGAACAGGAAGGTGGAGACTGCCGGGTGATTAATATTGGTGGCGGTTTTCCTGCTGAATATGTGAATCGTGATGAGTGGGAGTATTTAATTGATCGGGTGAAATCAGGGTATCTTGCTGGTCAGCAGGGTGATCATTCCAAAGCGTTTGTGTGGAATAATGAACATGGGGGGTTAGCCGTAGAACAGGATGGGTCGATTAATGCTGATGAGGAGTGGAGTGGTGAAAAGATGTATTCTGAGTTTCCTCGGGAGAAAATGCTTGAGAAAATTTTAACGGGATCTGTTCAACTGCATGGTCAAACACACTCTGTTCAAAAAGCCTTAAAGGATTTGAATAATCCAAAATTAGTCATTGAACCTGGGAGAAGTATTGCTGAGGATTCAGGGATCACTCTTGTTCAGGTAAGTCATGTTCGTAAAGTTGCTGATAATCATTATTTGACCACAGTGGAGGCAAATGTTACTAATTTTGCTACCGCTATGTTGCTTCCTCCAGTGAATCATTGGACGGTGATAAATCATCCATTTGAAACCGACAGTGAACCGTTTGAAACGTTTATGGCAGGAAATCTTTGTTACTCTGGCGATATTATTTCAAAATATAAGGTGTTTTTACAACGCAGACCAAAAAGAGGTGATATCCTTGCTTGCTATCATACAGGTGCTTATGATCCTAGTTTTTTTGCAGCAAATACGAATTCATTTCCAAGACCTACTCGGGTATTAACCGATGAACATGGAATTGTGGATGTAATCAAAAAACAGGATACGTTTGAGGATATTTTTTCAACACCAGAGGCTCCATCGCTTGAAACGGTTCTGGTTGAGGCCAAATAAAATCCTTTAATCCGAGGGTGAAAGCATTGACTGATACAATAAAGAGTGCTGATCTCATACTGAAGAATGCAACGGTTTTTACTTTAGAAAAGCAGCAGGAGTTTGCTTCCACAGTGGTCATTCGGGATGATATGATTGTTTTTGTTGGAGATGATGAACTCAGTTCAGCGTTTATTGGTGAAAAAACAAGGATTGTTGATGTTGATAAGAAAACGGTTCTCCCTGGTTTTTGTGATGCACACTGTCATGCTTTGATGGGTGGACGGTTAATGAATGGTTGTCTGTTGACCGGTGGATCTAGCGAAGATGAATATGTGGAAATCATCAGAGAATATCTGAGGGATCATGAGGATGATTCTCCGATTTTTGGGTTTGGGTGGATTCATGCACCGTTTTCTGCACGTGGGCCATGTAGGGAAACATTGGATGATATTATTACTGATGTGGCTGCTTATTTTCTTTCCATTGATTATCATTCCTGTTGGGTGAATTCAAAGGCTTTAGAAATCGCAGGTATTGCAGAGCAAACCGAGGATCCAACTGGTGCTTATATCGAGCGGTATCCAGATTCAAAAAAACCTTGGGGTTGTCTTCGTGAGATGCCTGCTATTCGATTAGTTACCACTAAACTTGCGCAACCGGTTAAATCAGATTGGAAAAAAGCATTAAGAACATATATGAAAAAAGCAGCACAAATGGGTATTACTTCAGTGTTTGATGCAGGTGTTCTTAACACGGATCAATGGACGGCTTTTCAAGCAGTTAAAGAGATGGATGATAATGATGAACTCAGTATTCGATTACGGGGCAGTTATGTTTGTGATCCATCCATTGGACAGAAACAGATCGATGATCTTCTTCATGCACAGCATCTTTTTGGTACCGGGAATCTTTTCAAGCTTGGTGTTGCAAAGTTGTTTATGGATGGTGCAGTGGAGGGACATACCGGTTTTCTGTTGGAATCATATGAGGATCGAAAGGATTTCCGGGGTAAACCAGTGTGGGATGCCATGGAATATAAAAAAATGGCTGCCCTCTTAGATAAGGAGCATGTTCAAATCCATGTTCATACCATTGGTGGAGGAGCAACACGGGAGGCTTTGGATGGAATTGCCCATGCAATTGATCGGAATGGTATTCATGATGCTCGTCATACCCTTGCTCATCTTGAACGGGCAGCTGAACAGGATATTAAACGATTTTCAGAGCTGGGTGTGTTTGCTTGTTTTCAACCTGCTTGGTTTTATATGGATGAGAACTATTATGATGAAACCATTCCTCTTCTTGGAAAAAAGCAGGCTGATAGACGGTATTTAATTGAGGATTTTATGAAAAGTGATGCTTTGATTTCTTTTGGTTCTGATTGGCCATGGGGCACGGTTTCTAGCACTATGGATCCATTGGTTGCTATTGGAACCGCTGTAACTAGGAAGGATCCAACGGATGGTAATAGAGCGGTGTATGAGTCAGCGCAGCGATTACAACTAAAAAGTGCTATTTATTGTCATTGTTTAGGTGGAGTAATGCAGAATTTCTTGGATGATATGGTGGGAACGATTGTAGCTGGGAAAAAGGCAGATTTGGTGGTGCTTGATTCAAATATTTTTGAGAAACCAGCATCTGATTTGGATAACATCACCGTCGATATGACCATTTTTAATGGAGCTATTATTTATCAAAAAGCAAATAATCAACAAGTGATGTTTAATGTTCAATAAAACTGCTGGAATTTTACAAAGAATGTGGGTTTTGCTGACGAAACAATAGATAGCTATTGAGAAAAAATCAGTTCTCAATAAACCCCTATATTTCCACTGGAACTAGCACTCGTTAAATGAGAAGAAAGAAAATAGAGTGGAAAGGAATTTTTTGGAGGTTTTTATGGGTGTTGAAATGATGATGTTTTCTTTATTTCATGATGAATCCACCAGATTAGACCGAGGCCGATGGGAATACCAAAGATGATTACTACCCAGATGAGGGACCAGATGCATGAATAGACTAGATAGTTAAAGGTCCAGCTGGCAATGGGTGTATTCCAGTTTCCATCTAAATAAATTTTGATGATAAATGCGATAAAAATCAAAAAGGAAAAGCCACTGCTTTTATCTGATTTACTTGATTCTGATCCAAAGAGGTGCTGGCGTTTGTATTCTTTTCTTTCTTCATCAGGTAATTGTTTCCACCACAGAAAATAAATAATTAGGACCGTGATGATTACGGGGATTCCAATGTATGCTGCTTCCCAGAGGATAAGATGTAATACAAAGGTAATGAAATGATTCATGGTCCATAGATTCAGTGTTGCTGGTATAAGATTTGTTGCTTGGGCTTCTGCAACAAACCAAAGATACACAAGGATTGCACTGGTAGCTGCTAAAATAATTCCGATTATAAATAAAATCGAGATCTGCCAGTGTTTTCTCAAAAAGGTTATCCATATTTTTTCATTATAATCAAATTCAGAATCCATCTCCATTTTGATTCACCCTCTTTTTCACTTAATCAACAATAATAACAGATAAATGATAGCGATATATAATTATATGGTTTTTATTTGATTGAATTAATTGGTTTTGACTATTTATTTGAAAGATATACTTTTCTTCATAAATGTTTAATAAGAGTTTGATAGTGAAATAAGCTTGAAAATATGATATGGATGGGGACATCCTGAGAAGACCACACATTATTAGTGCTATTGTATGTTCAATCAAGCATATTAAAATCTTCGAATAGGATATCTTTGTAGCTGATTCCCTGTTTGTGAAAACCACGGGATAAACTATAGGTCATAGGAGGGGGTCCACACATCAGAATCTTTACGTCACTAAGTTTTATTTTATCTTCAACGATTTGAATAATTGCGTCACATGTGATTCTTCCTTTTTCATCTGAAAACCAGGGAATGTATTCAAAATTGTTATTTTTCTTTGTTTCAGCAATGAGCTCATGATGATGAAATGCATCTGTTTTATTTTTTGTAGCCCAAATGAGTATTATTTTTCTTCCGGAGGGAAATTTTGATTCATGTTTTGCTAATGAAAGAAAAGGGGTTATTCCTATGCCTCCAGCAATCCAGATCATATCTTTATCATGTTGTAAACAACTCTCTCCAAAGGTGCCATAGGGGCCCATGATGATTGCGGTGTCTCCTTTTTTTAACTGCGGGATTTTTTTGGATGTGAAATCACCACTTCGTTTCACTGAAATCCGTATTTTTTTCTGAGAGGGATCACTTGAAATTGAAAAGGGAAACAGTTCTTTTAATCCTTCAAATCGTGGGAAACGAATAAACAAATATTGCCCGGGTTGATAATGAAAACCAATTGGTTTTTTGAATATGATTTCGGTGACATCTTTTAAATGATTCACGTTATCGATAATCACCTTGAATCTTGGTCCGAATAATTTATAGAAAAAAAGCATGAATAACCAGGAGATAAGTCCTAACGTAATCAAAAAAATAATCCAGAATCTTAAAAGTGGATAGCTGGCGATATCTGATCCAGCAAAAACAGCGTGAACTCCTGCGAAAAGAAGTACGATTCCTAATAATTTATGGCTATTATGCCACCAGTGATAAGGAAGTTTGATGGCAACGGTTAAGCTGAGAAGAAATAAAAAAAGATAGACAGATATTACTCCAAAGGCTATCTCTAAAGAGCCTATTGGTATGATATAGGTAAGGATTACATCTAGATTTTGATATCGTGAGATGATGAGAAAAAGTGGATGAAGCAGGATAAAAAGAAGTGATGTACGACCAACGATTTTATGTACTCTGTACATTCGGTCTAAACCATTGAATATGTTATCGAAAAATTTTAGTCTTGTTGAAAGAAAAAAATTAATTGATAATGTTGAAATAGCAAGAAATGCGTTAAATTTTGCCAGGGCGATTAGGGGATTTTGTATGGATGTTGGTTGATATGATAACCAGATGATAATCGGTGAAATCAAAAGAATAAATATGGCTACTGTTCCTTTGCTCATGATTTGTTGTCGTTTAAGACCATCAAATAATTCAACGGGAAAAAAACCGGAGAACCATCCTTTCTTAAGAATGTTTTTTTTCGGATTTTTTCTATGTTTCTGAAAAAACATTAATACCGTTAATTTTTGGTTTGTTTAAAACTATATCGAATGAATGAAAAAGAGGTAGCATAAATAGTGCTGGAGTCATCTACTTCTATTATTAAACGCTGGATAACTATCATCGGTATCAGTGGATTTACAGAGGGAATAATATTTACAACGGCAGGTGGTATGATATGGTTAGATATCATCGATCATTTCCTACTTGGATATGGCTTAGTGCTTGTTGGCTTAACTGAAAGCATTCTTATCGCATGGGTGTATGGAATAGATAAAAACATCTTGACGAAACAAAACAGTACAAATTTAGATTAAATTTAAAATCGAACCTGAAAAAGAAAAGAACACTCGAAAAAAAATATCTTTATTCACGTATGATACTCAGCATTAATCCGAACATACTCATAAGAAAAATCACAACCCCAAGCAGTAGCCTCTTTTTCACCCTGATTTAAATTTACCAGCACACGTAATTGCGATGATTTCAACATAAGTTTAATTCTTTTTCGATCAAAATCCAACCTATTACCATTCTCAGCAACTTTCATCATTGTCTTACTTGAACCAAGATAAATATCAATTTTATCAGGATCAATATCAACACCAGACATACCAACAGCAGCAATAATTCTTCCCCAATTCGGATCTCGGCCAAACAACGCGGTTCTCACCAGATTTGAATTAGCTATGGTTTTAGCAACTTTTCGACCTTCTTCTTCAGAACGAGCATTAGTTACTTTGTACTCAACGAATTTTGTAGCGCCTTCCCCATCAGAAACAATAGCTTTTGCTAAATGTCTCAGCAAATCCTCAAGTTTTTGTTGAAACAATTCATAATCTTTATCTTTTTCAGTAATCCGTTTATTTTCTGCAAGTCCATTTGCCATCACAGAAACCATATCATTTGTAGACATGTCACCATCAACCGTAATCATGTTAAACGTGCGTTTCACAGATTCAGATAATGCATCTTGTAACAAATCAGGATCAATATTTACATCAGAAACAATAAAACAAAGCATAGTCGCCATATTGGGATGAATCATACCTGATCCCTTAGCAATACCAGCCATATTCACTTTCTTTTCCCCAAGTTTAAAAGAAATAAATCCTTCTTTTTGAAACGTATCAGTTGTCATGATTGCATTAGCCGCCATGTCCCCTGCAACCTTTCGATCTGAGAGAACACTCACATTTTTTCGAATGCCTTTAACGACTTTATCCGTTGGAAATGGTTCACCGATAACTCCAGTTGCAGCAACAATCACATCATCAACAGAGATATCTAATTCATTTGCAAGCACAATAGCAGCCTTTTTTGCACCTTGCATTCCTTCCGGTCCATTACACGCATTTGCATTACCAGAGGTAACAATGATAGCTTGAGCGGTTTTATTTTCAAGATGTTTTTTCGTTAACTTAATCGGATGAGCCTGAATCTTATTTTGCGTATAAACTGCAGCAGCACTAGCTAAAACCTCAGAAAAAATAAGTGCTAAATCCCGTCGTTTAGATTTGATGCCGATATGACAGCCTCTCACCTTAAATCCAGTTACATCAGTTATATTCTTCTGCATTCCTAAAACCGTCCCTTTTTAAAACAACATATCCTTGTTATTGTTTATGGTGAAAGTGGAATATGAGATATCCCTTCTTTTTCATTAAAGTCAAGCATGATATTCATATTTTGCACCGCTTGACCTGAAGCTCCCTTCACCAGATTATCAATAGCTGAAAGTAACACAACTTGATTCGTCCGATCAATTTTTAACGGAAACACATCACAATAATTAGACCCTCGAACAGATTGAACATTAGGAGGATTCTTTCTTACTCGAACAAATGGTTCCTCCTTATAAAATGAGGTATATGCATCCATAAGTTCTTCTTTGTTGATCTTATCTTTAGCCTTTGCATACACCGTCGTTAATATCCCTCGGTTTAAGGGAACGAGATGAGGTGTGAACAATACATTGATATCTTTTCCACTGTTCTCAGCCAAAATTTCTTCAATCTCTGGTGTATGCCGATGTTTTCCGACCTTATATGCTCGGAAATCCTCATTAGCACGTGGAAAATGAGTAGTCTCTGAAGATTTTGCTCCAGCTCCAGTAACTCCAGATTTTGAATCAATAGAAATACTTGACATATCTATCAAATCCGTTTTAAGGGCAGGTGCTAAAGCAAGAATGGCAGATGTTGGATAACAACCAGGATTAGCTACTAACTGTGCAACTGCAATATCTTTTCTAAATAATTCCGGGAGACCATACACCGCTTTATCAATTGCATCTGGAAATTCATGGTTCATTTCATACCATTGTTCATACGTATTTTTGTTTTTCAATCGGAAATCACCTGATAAATCAATGATCCGAGGACCATTCAATCCGATTTCTTTTACAAATTTCATGGAAACACCATGAGGTAATGCTAAAAACACAACATCTAAATTTTTGATATCATCAATAGAAGGATTTGATAATTTCAGATCGCAAATACCTTCGAGATATGGATGAATATCCGAGATTTTCTTACCAGCAAAACTTCTTGAGGTAATCATGGATAAATTAACCTGATTGTGATGAGTAAGAATTCTTGTTAACTCTGAACCAGTATAGCCTGTTGCTCCAATGATTCCAACATTAGTTGTCACCAGAAAACACCTCCTCAATAGCATCCATTAACACATCAACAGCAGTATCAAGATCTTTTTCAGAAATGGTTAATGGTGGAACAAAACGGATCACGTTTTCCGCAGTGCAATTAGCAAGCACTCCATGTTTCATCATTTCAGGAACAATTTCCTTTCCCTTTTGGTCAAGCACAATGCCAATCATAAGGCCTTTCCCACGAACTTCCTTGATATGAGTGTTTTTCTTACGTTTCTCGTTTAACCGATTCATTAGATAGGTACCTGTTTGTTGTGCTTTTTGTGCAAGTTTTTCATCGATTAATGTTGAAACTGAAGCATATGCAGCAGCTGTTGCCAGTGGATTACCACCAAACGTAGTTCCATGATCGCCTTTATCAAAAGCATTAGCTACTTCTTCTTTAGCTAACAATGCACCAATCGGAAAACCACTACCGAGTGCTTTAGCAATGGTAATCATATCAGGAATAACATCATAACCTTGATAGGCAAATAAATATCCAGTTCGGCTCATACCACATTGAATTTCATCAAAAATCAACAAAATATCATGCTCATCACAGAGTTTCCGTAAGCCTTTAAGATAGGTTTCATCTGCTGGAACAATACCTCCTTCCCCTTGCACAGGTTCGACCATGACCGCACAAATTGAATCATCAATAGCGTCTTCAACAGCTTGTAAATCATTAAAAGGAACTATTTTAAAACCAGGTGGAAGTGGGTCGAAACCAACACGATATTTTTTTTGACCAGTAGCAGTCACACAAGCAAGACTTCGGCCATGAAATGATCCATCCATGGTGATAATGCCACCACCTTTACCATGTTTATTTGCCCATTTCCGGGCAAGTTTGATTGCTGATTCCACTGCTTCCGTGCCACTATTTATGAACAATGCACGATCCATATCACAGTTGTCAAGGAGAAGTTTTTCTAATCTTGCTTGTGGTTCTATATAATAAATATTCGTACAATGTATGAGTTGTTCAGCCTGTTTTTTAATAGCATTAACCACGTTTGGATGACAATGACCAAGACTGTTTACTGCGATACCACCGAGTACATCAATGTATTCGTTTCCATCAGAATCCCACACATGAGATCCTTTTCCTTTTTTCAATAAAATCGGCATTCTTCCATAAATCTGAAAATGATACTCTGAATCAATTTGTTCAACTTCTCTAAAATCCATTCTTATTTTTCCTCCTTATCTGCATAAATAATTGTTCCATAATCAGAACTTTTATCAAAAGATTGTAAAAGTGAATGTTTTTGTGTTCCATCAATAATACGAACGGTTTTCACACCGTTTTTTATAGCTTTCACCGCGGATTCCACTTTTGGAATCATTCCTCCCTGAATTTTTTTACCAATTAATGATTCTGCTTTTTTAATATGAACTGTTTTCAAACGAGTTTTCGCATCATCTTTTTTCTCACGAATACCATCAACATTAGTAAGATAGATTAAAGAATCTGCTTTTAACGAAGATGCAAGTTCACCAGCAAGAACATCTGCATTAACATTGAAATCACCCTTGTCATCACCGGCACAAATCGGAGAAATTACGGTAATAAAATCATTTTCCATAAGTGTTTCAATAAGTGTTGTATCCACATTATACACTTCGCCAACTCGTCCGAGATCCACTTGTTTCATCTGACCATCAACAGTCACTTCCTTTTTTCTCTTCCGGGATTTTACAAGTGTTCCATCTTTTCCAGAAATTCCAACAGCATTACCGTTTCGTGCATTGATAAGTCCTACTAATTCCTTGTTGACTTTCCCTGAAAGAACCATTTCAGCAATTTCCAAGGTTTCCTCATCGGTTTTCCGTTGACCATGAACAAATTCTGGTTCTAATCCTTCCTTGTCCATTTGATTGCTGACTGCTGGGCCACCTCCGTGAACGATAATTGGTTTCAATCCCATTTTTTTCAGTTGAACAATGTCATCGGCTACTGAAGCCTTAAGATCATCATCCAACATGGCATTACCACCATATTTGATGATGATTCTTTTTGACTTAAATCCAAGTTTATCTAACATTGCTGAAGTATCAAGTTTATTTATTTTATGTTTTACTCTACTTATCATAATTTCACTATCCAAAAACCTATTAAAACTCAATCACAAATTAGTTATAAATCTGAAATAAAGTAGTCTTTTGTCTCTTTCCCGTCCTTTCCGATATAATTTTTCGTAAGCCTCTAACTCTTTTTAAATTAACGAAACTATTTAAACATTCCGCTTTCTTGTATTTTCATTTTAAAAATAGTAATAGAGCATGGTCTTATGAGACTTTAGGTCTCCACGGGGAGATTTGAAAATTAAATCTCCTATTATGCATACCGGTAAAAACAACCCGGGGGA
>CAZVKY010000058.1:0-11676 GCA_964627915.1 uncultured Thermoplasmatales archaeon | reverse complement strand
CTATCATATACCTTTAACAACAAACAACTCCTCAAAACAGCATTAACCCATAAAACCTATGCATTTGAAGCAGAAGAACCAATAGAATACAATGAACGCTTAGAATTTATTGGAGACAGCATCCTTGGTTTCATCATCGCTGAAACATTATTTCACACCAATGCCTATTTCACCGAAGGAGAACTCACCCGAAGACGATCAGCTATAGTGAACAATAAAATTTTAGCTAAAAAAGCAAAAAACCTTAACATAGGAACATATCTTCTCCTTGGAAAAGGAGAAAAAAATCAACAAGGAAGCACCAACCCAAGTAATCTAGCAAACGCTTTAGAAGCAATCATTGGAGCAATATATCTTGATTCAGATCTAAAAACAGTAAAAAAATTCATTCTTACCATTCTTTTCAAAGAAACATTTACCTAAAAAACAATCTATCATTTTCCCAAAAAAAAAAACAAACATAATTAAAACAAATGTCCTTATCAATCATGGTGGCAAAAAAAAATGAACCTTGAATTAGTTTCCATGCGACCAAAAATCGGTGAGAAAAAAACAAATATATCAACAATGAAAACAATCATTCAAAAAAGCACCGCAGATCTCATTGTCTTCGGAGAAATGACACTCACCGGATACCAATGCAAAGATGAAATCCGATCACTAGCAGAAACAATACAGGAAACCTCTCTAAGCTCCCTCAAAGATTTAGCACAGCAGGAAAATAAACATATCATTTTTGGAATGCCCTTAAAAGATGAAAAAGTCACTGGAATCATTTATAATGCTGCAATTCTTCTTCATCCAGATGGAACCATTAACACTTACAAAAAATGGTTCCTCCCAACTTTCGGACCCTTTGAAGAAAAACTCTATTTTGATGAAGGAGAAACACTACCTGTCTTTGCTACCCCATTTGGAACCATTGGTATACAAATCTGCTATGATATCTTTTTTCCAGAAATCAGCAAAGCCTATGCTCTTCAAGGAGCGGATCTTATCGTATGCATTTCAGCATCACCCTCCGTAACTAGATCATATTTTGAAACCATACTCCCCACCCGGGCAATTGAAACCACCACCTATATCGCCTACACTAATATTGTTGGACCACAAGAAGACCTCGTGTTCTGGGGTGGAAGCCAAATATATGATCCATTTGGAAAACAAATAAAAAAAGCACCATATTTCAAAGAAACAAGTATCACCACTGAAATCAAACAAGATCAACTCAAACAAGCACGAGCAAACAGACCAGTACTCCGTGACATTAGATCAGAAATCTACTTGGACTTATATCAATACGCTCGATACCATAAAAAAAACTAGTTCCATCTATGATCATTTAAAAAGCCAGTGAACCATTTTTTTCAATGGATGTTTTTTTGAATAAACGGGAAAATCCCAAATGGATTTTCTGGGATGAAAACAACTTTTTTTTACAGACATTTCATGAAAATAGTAAGACATCGCATCAGATGAAGAACACTGATACATATCTTCACTTCGAAAAGGTAATCTTTTTCGAATGATAACAACGGTATCTCCCTTCTGTTTTTTGATTTCAACAAGACGGGAAGAACTCTGATGATGATTCTTTACAGCTGATCGATCGAATTGTTTTTTCCACATCCAAATATGAACTGCTAAATCGATATCTCCTATCTTTTTTTTAATCAATCTATACATTTTTTTCAAAGTTTTCATCAACAAAACAAAAACATGTTTCAACCGTTTACTGATCGAAAGAAAAAAAGATACTGATTGCTTTACCCCGTGGACATGAAAAGAAAAACCTGAACTTGATCTATTTTTTTCAGTATGTTTCTTTTGCATTTGTCTACCAAATTGACGAAGTCTATCTACCTCATCATCAGCCATGATAAACCCCTAAAAAAACAATTAAATCCTTGTTTTCACTCAATCTTTACGACCCTCCACCACTAGTATTATTCCTTATCAATCTGAAATACACTTATACCTTAAAAACAATCTGATTTATTCAAGCAAAAAAAAAAGAAAAAAGTGGAGAAAAAAAAATATTATTCTCCATAACCACCAATAAGCAGACTGGGATCACCAAGAAGCGCCCATTGCTGCACCATCTGACGGTCTTCACTATCAGTATTAATATCAAACTCGTTCACATAATCAGCAATTGCCATCCCATGAGACATCCCTACATTATGAAAACCATCTACCCCATAATGATAGAAAAACCGTGGGAACAACCAACCATCCAAACCAGTAACATAATCCTCTCCGCCAATACCCATACCAAGACCAGTGTTACCCATAGTAGCAATAGCACCACCATCAGGTTTACTAGTTAACCACCAACTCCAACATTCAGGAACCCATTCCATATAAAAAAGCCGACTTCTAAAATATTTTTTTATCCCATATTCCATGATGTCTCTGAGAATATTTGACAGGGTCACATTAAACTGACTATTATGACAACCGCCAACAACGATAACCGGCAGTTTATCCTCATTAGTTAGTTTTGGATTCACATGTGAAAGATCATAAAAATTATACATCTGCAAAATAACAATACTTGTTTTTTTATCAAAAGGAGGATGAGTAACAAGAATTGATGGGTTCGCATGACCGGCCATATGAATAAGACCTGCACCATCATTAATGGCATCCTCCACCACCCCTTGCCCGGTTAAGGCACCAGTTGAAGCCCACAACCGTTCAAAACTGAATCCATCCATGTAACTTGCTGATAAATTAGTGTCAATCTCAGCTTCACAACCCGTATACTCACCATCATATGGATAGGTATCACCACCAATGAGTAACATGTTCTTAAACCAAGACTCATCGGCCTTTGTTTTTTCGTAATTAATTAGTTTGTTTACAACAGTGGTAACTTCCCGTTCACTTCTACATGCTAATCGACCAACATAAACATCAGGTGATCCATCAATTTGATCCCTGTTAAACATGGAAAACTCTGCAAATTTACCGTTGCCATTACTATCCCAATCCTCAAACACCGTTTCATTCTCCACCACTTTATAGATATCTGCATAATATAAATCACTTACATATGCATCCTCACTTTGAGAATGACCATACATAACTGGTAGATACCACTCTCGTGACTGCCCCTTGATACCACCAACCAGTAAAACATAGGTAATACCAGTTGTTTCCATCTCCTGTTTAATAGCTAGTTTTATTCGTTCTTGATCAATTCTACCCTGTGTTGCAAAATCCTGATAAATAGTATCCAGTGTTTTCAGATAGGTACGCATTCCAAGATCATTTTTATGATCAATTAATGGTTGTAGTTCATCAGTAAATTCATCTGGAGCAATAACCAACAAATCATATTCATCAGGATAACTCAATGGATTTGAAGCAGGGCTATATTCAACAGAAACATCTACTATCTCTGAGTAATGTAAAAGATTATCCACTGGTTGATATCTCACAGGATAGGTGTGAACCGAGACAAACAATACATGTTCATCATTGTTTAAGCCAACACGTTTATGAACCGTAAAATCCTCAGAAGGATACAAATTACTACTTTGATATATTTCTTTATCCATCGTTACATCAGCTGGAATGGTTCCATCAATTACGGGCTCAGGAGCAGGTAACACCGCTAAAGACAAACGTTTAACTTGAGGTGTAGCGTAATCAACCGTTACCTTTTCAATTTCTGAGTTCAATGGCAACACAAATGTTTTTGTTATCTTTGGTAACGATGGTTCACCGGTATTTCGTATCATAGATGTTTGTTCATCAATTGAAACCCGAGTAAATGAATCTGAATATGAAATCAAAGGCCCTGAGACCTCTAGAGAAATCCGTTCAGAAACGATGTTTTTTTCCTCAAATGTATCAATCATTGATGATACCTGAAAACTGCTTACTACCATACAACCTACCAAAAAAATGAGCAATATTTTTTTCATTTATTATCCCCTTTACTATAATAAATGACAACAAAGAATTTAAATGTTTTCTTTAAAATCTTGAAAAAACAAGAAAAACATGGTTGATTTTATGTAAAATAAGAATCATAAAAAGGTTTGATCATTCGATTGCTTTAGCAGGAATACCCACATAGGTCTTTGCTTTTTTAAGTCTCTGATTGGAAGAAACCACTGCTCCAGCAGCAACAATGACATCGTCTTCAATAACAGCACCAGGCATAATAATAGCACCAGCACCAATAACACAATTATTTCCAATACTGACTGGTTTAATAGAAATCGTCCCTCGTTGATAATTGGTGATATGCCCATAAATAATAGCATACTCACCCATTGTAGTGTTTTCTCCAAAGGACGTTACACAAGGATCCTTCACCACTCCACCAAGCAGGGTATTTTCACCTATTTTCATTCCTAATAATCTAAAATAAAAATTTTTAATCCCTCCCACTAAAAAAATCTCCATGAGTTTTCTTGAAGGAGTATATAGTGAGCAAACAAGAATCCAAATAAAAGCATTCTTATTCGTATAACCATATGGAAAAACCCCTGGTTTATATCGTAAATGAAACAATCTCATCAACAGACCAGTCAATACTATCTCAGACACAAAAGCAATCACAAAACCAAGGTATAAAAGAATTGGAACAAAGAACCAATGCCAGAGAATTGATACATTAAAGAACAAATAAACAATAGAGAGGTACAAAACAAATGGAATAATACCAATTGAAAAGAAAAAACATACCACCAGGGTAACCATAACAGTTCCAATAAAGCGATGATCTGATTGATTCTTATCCCTAGGTTTTCCTGATATCATGACGTGGGCAATAACCAATTTTTCCTAGATAAATCTATCCATAAAACACCAATCTATTGAAATTTAAAGAGTCATACCATTAATGATAAAGTAAAGAAAAGAAAAAAAAGATGGATAGGTTCTACAATCCACCCATTTTCAGACTTGGATCTCCGAGAAGAACCCATTCCTCGATACATTTTCTATCGATTTGATCACTATTGACTCCACCAATAATATTGATGTAATCAATGATTGCCTGATCATGAGCCTGACCGAGGATATCATTACTTTGATTAAGATAAGCATCAAAGAACCGTGGTTCAATCCAACCCCCAAGACCAGCATCCCAATGCTCATTTACATAACCATATCCAAGACCAGTATTACCCATTGATGCTATAGCTCCCGAGTCTTTAATGATAACAAACAATGAGGAAAGATCATGAGGGACCCATTCATAATAGAAGAAACGCATGGGTTTTTTAAAGAAATACCCCATTATACCATATTCTAAGACACCAGTTATTATATGACTCAATGTAACATTAAACTGGGCACTATGACATCCTCCTAAAACAACGATAGGATATTGTCCACTATTCGTGAATTTTGGCATATCCCAAATAGCGATTCCATCAACGAAAACATGATCTTCATCATCTGGTGGATGATTACCCCATGAAGCAGGGTTACTATGACCTGCAAAATGCAAAAATCCTGCACCAGCACTAATCGCAGTAATCACATCTTCAGCACTCTCCCAGGCACCAGGAATTGACAACCAGAGTTTTTCAACGTCAAAGCCATCAGCTTCTAATAAATCAGCAGTTACACCAGTTTCCAGTTCTCCTTCCCACCAACCAGGGCTTCCCCCACGGCTTGGTGGAAATGTATCTCCTGAAATCACAACACCTTTTTTAAACCATGAATCATCAGCGGTTGTTTCATATTCAATTATTTTATTGACCGTATTTGTTACTTCTTTTGCAGATCTAACTGGTAATCTTCCAATAGTAACATCTGGGTAATAATCCATCTTATCTCCAAATAAACCAAATTCAGCAAAGATATCATCACCATCGCTATCCCAATCCTCAAAAACGACTTCCTCACCCTCTATTTTATAGATATCAGCATAATATAAATCACTGTCATAACCTGCTTCCCATCCATCATCATTATGGGTCGTACGAGAAGGAATATGCCATTTCAATGTTTGACCATCTCGTCCTCCGACAAGAAGCACATATTCAATACCCCATTCTTCAATTGCATCTTTAATTCGCAGTTTGATATCCTCCGGATCATCTCGCCCATCATACGTTGGATAAATATTTTCAACAGTATCAACAATAGTTTGAATTCCATTATTGTTCTTATGTTCAACTAATGGTTGGACTAAATCAGCAAATTCTTCAGTGGTAATTATTAACATATCATATTCATCGACCGATACAAATTCCTGATCAGGTTTCTCATAGGATACCTCTAAATCAATATCTGTTGGAACATAAACCATATTTTCAAGAGGTGAATATTGAGTATAACAATCAATGGTAACAAATAATACATGTTCTCCATCTTGTAACCCTGCACCAGTTCTTACCGTATATGATTCCGCTGGATACAATGCATTGCTTTGATAAACTGATGTATCCTCCTCATAAATATTGTCCACGGTTATCATATCAGTTAAGGGTACGGGTTTTGGTGATGGTTGAATCTTTTTCTCAAGATGCCTTGTTTCAATATCAAAAGAAACCGAAACATCATCAACAATGGTTCCCAATGGAAACGTAAAGGTTTGAGACACAACAGGAATTTGTGGTTTTCCTGCAACCAACAGTTGTGACGTTTCATCATCTAAATGAAGTTGTACATATTCATCAGATGAAACAACTGATATTTTTGATGAAGAAAAAGTTTCTCTAACCGTTAATGTTTTACTATCCGTCTGCTTAAATTGAATTGCACTTGCTCCTAAACCACTGAGGACCAATATACTTATTATTGCAATAGATATTATTTTTTTCATGTTTAGATTGCCCCTAAAATTTCTTACTATATAATATATTATTAGTTCCTATATAAATGTTTCCAACTTTTTTTGTTTTTATCATTCTGTCAACCTATGAAAAAAAGATTGTATCAATGGATATTCTCCTATTAATCGCCAGAGAACAGGAGAGATAATGTTTCGATTAGGCATGGTGATTCGTGTAGGTTCGGACCAATCACTTTGTTGACCATGTTCATCTTTTGCTTTTACTCGAATCTGATATTCCCCTTTTTTCTCCCAGCTATAATAAGCCTGAACAGTTTCTCCAGAATCATATGGACCAAGCCATCCAGAGAATTCATTGTTTCCCCAGTCAAACAAATAATAGATCTCATCTTCATCAGGATCAGTAGTATTTGTTTCATATGAGTATTCTTCTCTAAATCGACCAGCGCTTTTACCCTTTGGAGCATCTGGTGTTAATGGTGGAATGGAATCAGAAGCAATCCTTAAGCTGGGATCACCAAATGGTTGCCATTCAAGAATGGTCTTATAATCAGTTGCATCCATACGCCAGGAGATATAATCCACAATCGCATTTCCCCACATTTCACCAAAGGTATTTGCCCCATCCTGAAAAGCATCAAACATATTAAGGGTCATTTTCTCTATCAACCCACTGGTTACCCATTTTCCAATATAAGCATAACCATATCCAGTTGCACCAACTGAAGCAATACCTCCCCCATCCGGATTTGCAAGAAAAGACCAGGAGAAACAATTATCATCCTGATCAAATTTACCAACGCTACAAGCACCAGTGATAACGATTGGTAATTTATTTTTATTAGTAAGCCGTCCAATTTCTACATCTCGATAAGCACCTGTTGGAGTGGGAAGAATTTGATGCGTTCCATTATGTGGATATGTTGTCCACACTGAAGAACCACCATGACCCGAAAAATCAACGAAACCACAACCTGCGTTTATGGCATTATTAATCGATGCAACACCAGTTGGATTTAATCCGCTTAAGACCCCGTTTGAATCCCAGATCTTGGTGGGAATGAAACCCTCCATTCGCTTGATAACCTCTTCATTAACTAATTCTCCTTCATTTATACCAGAATCATCACCAAAAATCGATGGAAATGAATCACCACCAACAACAGTGATATTATTAAACCAGTTCTGAGTGAACATTTCCTCAGTTTCATACATGATGATCTTATCAACGATGGTTTGAACTTGTTCTTCATTGATACAGGCAGCTCTTCCCAAAAACACATCAGGATACAGATCTAGTTCATCTGTTCGCTCTTCCATACCCCAATCATATTCAGCAAAAATATCATTATTATTGGTATCCCAGCTTGAAAAAGATCCAGTTTCATTATAAATATCTGCATAATACAAATCACTAACAAACGTTTCCGAATCACCTTGAATATGAACATGGGTTTTTCTTGTTGGAAACATATCACTACTACCAATTAAAAAAACAAAACTAGTCCCCCATTCTTCTATCGCTTTCTTTATAAAATATTTAATGTTTTCCTGCATGTCCCGGCCCTGAATTGGAAAGAACGTTTCATCCGTGATATCATTTAGTGTTACCAATTTTGTTGATCTATTCTGTTGAATTTTATGAGTGACTAAACGATCAAGTTCATCAGAAAATTCATCGGGGGAAAGAATGAGAAGTTCATATAAAGATGTTGTAGAAAGTTGTTGTCGTTGAGGTTTTGAATAGTTAATATCAATACTGATTTGTTCAATCCAACGAACTCGTTCTGCATCAGGATCATATAACACTGGATAAATGTACAATGTAAGAATCTTGACTTGTTGATTATCTTTCAAACCTGCACCTATCTCATATTGCAACCAGGATTTAATAGAGTAAACAGTGGCAGATCCTATAGAGAACTCGTTCATCATTGTTTCAGACGTTTCAGACAACATCTTGGATAACGCATGTGGTTCTGGAGTGATCTGAGGGGATTTCTGAACTATTAATGATTGAACATGCTTGGTGTCGTAATCAATAGATTCTATAATAGTATCAAAAGGAAAAGTTATTTGTTTTTTAAGGAAGGGTAAAGTATAACTTGAAGAAGTTATATGTTCTGAATTCGTTTCAGGAACATCAATTTCTAGTTTCCCATTTTTTTCTGAAAAAACAGGTGACGAAAACGAATAATTAAGTGTTTTTGTCTCTAAAGAAGTATCATTTGCTCTTGAAAAGGGAATTGTTTGAAGGACAATACAAAAAAATATCAATAGAGTTATCATTTTTTTCATAAGAACTATCCTCACTTCTAAAGAGCCTTTGTCTTTCTTTACTATCGTATCAATATTTAATTTTAGTGTATTTATATTTTTTGCATGTTATTAAAAACGGGTTAAAAGACCATGGAATGCACAAATTAACAGTAGACTAAAAAAATAGTAACACCTTATAATAAAACAATACTGGTGGAATTATCCCGATTATAAAAAATATTGAAAATTTAAAAAAAAGAAAAAAGAGAGATAAGGTATAGATGTTTGCTATACCAGTTTTCTATAGTCCGATGACTAATGGACCGAGTACGGTACCACTAGCTGACTTTGTTGCGCCACCAGCATTTACCGTGATGTCTGCTGGACCAAATCCAAGGATGAATCCTGAACTAATCGTTTGTTCAGATCCAGCTGCAACATCGATTGTTGTCGTTGTTTCTCCACCAAGAATCATGAGTGAAGCATCGATAGTAATCGTGCATTCTACTCCACTTGCATCTGCTTCACCTGAATTTGCAACAACAGCTGAAACACCGAGACCACCAGATATACTTTTCACTTCAATGATTGGAACTGCTCCACCAGCAGCAGTATAGATATCTTTTGCACCATTACGGGTATCAACCCAAACGATACCAAGCTCATTTAAATCAACAGCACCTGGTTCAGCAGAAACACTGCCTTCTTCATCGTTCATCATTATTGGATCGCCCCATGTTGCGCCACCATCATCAGATTGGACCATGTATACATTGTTATCTTTTACATAACCAACTTTAACGGTGTCACCCATGGCATGAACCGCAGGGAAACCTGCTCCAGTTGCAACGGTACTGGTTTGCCATTCAAAACCGGGTTCATATGCTAGATCAGAAGAACTGTAACTGCATTTTACATCACCGCCTTCTGTGTATACCACATAGACCATGTCACCAGATCCAGACACATCAGGATCAGTTCCATCAGCGATGAATTCACCGGGCCATTGTTCGATATCAGCGTATTTGTCCATACCGTTTCGCATTTCGCCATTAGTGAGCATTGCTTCATCGTTCACGGTGGATTTAATACTTATTTTACCGAGTTCAGTTTGTTCTGAAACTAAACAGATTCTGTTTGCATTATTTTGCATTTCTAATTTTGCAGCGGGTTGTGAATCATGTTCTGAGTTACCATCGTAATAAAAACCACCCATCACTGGTGGGTTTCCAAAATCTGGATAGGTAAAGTATCCAAGCCCAAAGTGTTGTATCATATCGTAACCATCTTCAGTAGTTACAGCTATTCCCCAGTTCTCTGTTGCTCCAGCTGCTGCATAATTATAATTCGTTGATCCAGATCCAGAGATTGCATAACCAGCTGCTTCTTCAGCAGTAGTGATATCTCCAGGGATGTAAAACATTAAGTTGTTGTACATATCTGCAACGGGATCAACAGCGGTAAAGAAGAACTGATCTATTCCTGCTACATATTTGATATCTGGATATTGCATGATTCCAGAGAGATCAAAGAGAAGAGAATCGAGTTCAAATTGAGTTGTCCATGTTTCACCATTATCTTGTGACCAAACAACTGGATTTGTCTGTGAAAAGATATCCGTTGATTTTTCATAGGTCACAACAAGAGTGCTTCCTTGCCCTCTAATTATTTTTGGATTTGTATCGTCTCCATCTGGATTATCAGCAGAAATCAATGTATTTCCCAAATTTAATGATCCATATGTTGGTTCAGTCGTTTTACTAGATGTAATCGTCGAAATTGCCCCTGCGTGTAAACACATTAGGCTAGCAATGCCAATAACTAACCCAAAGTAAACAAATTTTCTTAGGTCTTTCATGTATTTCCTATGCCTCCTTAAAACCTTTAGATAGGTTATAGTTTATTATATAATGGTCTAACTACTATATAAATATTTTTCCAATTTCATAATTCCATAGTGATAATAGAACATATTCGAACAATTTATTTGAAAAAACTATACCATTTGCATTAAATATATATTAAAGTATATCTTTTTTCATCATCTAAATAAAAGAAAAAATGATTGGTCTTATTTTAAAAAGACCAATGGACCAAGAACAAAAGCCTCAGCTGATGTTGATTTACCCGCAACCGAAAACGTGATTTCTACCGAACCAAAACCAAAAACAAACCCTGAGTTAACCGTGGTTGATGTTTCTTCAGCTACCGTAATGGTTCCCTCAGCTTGATAACCAATCAGCATGCTCCCATTGATTTCCATCGTCCAAGGTATATCCTCAGCAGGTGCATTACCAACATTTGAAACAGTAACAGAAACCCCTAAACCTCCTGATAAATCACTAATTGAAATAACCGGAGCAAGACCTACTTCATCAAAAAACAGATCCTGATTGCCGAGTACATCTGCAGTCCAAACACCAAATCCAGCTTCTACTGCTAGATTACCGAATTCTGCCACAACTGACCCTGCTTCATCATTAACCATAACAGGCTCTGACCACGTCTTACCAGCATCTTCTGTTTTTGAAACATAGACATCATTGTTTTTTATAAACAGGCAAGTCGCTTCATCACCATTAGCGGTTATTACCGGGTAGAGTTCATCATCAGGTGAATCCGCTATCTTATATTTCATCCAGAATCCACCC
>CAZVKY010000057.1:7676-12074 GCA_964627915.1 uncultured Thermoplasmatales archaeon | reverse complement strand
CAATAAAAAAGAGGGATTATTTAAGGTTCAACCAAAAGCCATTATCCTTGCGATGGGATGCCGTGAACGAACCAGAAATCAGATTCTTTTACCAGGGAGTCGCCCTGCTGGGATTTATACAGCTGGATCTGCTCAACAACTCATCAATGTGAAGGGTGTAATGCCAGGTAAAAACGTTGTTATCCTTGGATCTGGAGATGTTGGATTAATTATGGCTCGTCGTTTCTTGCTTGAAGGTGCAACGGTTAACGGTGTTTTTGAAATCATGCCAGCCCCTGGTGGGCTAACAAGAAATATTGTGCAATGTTTAAAGGATTATGATATTCCTTTGTTTCTTTCCCATACGGTTACCAATATTCATGGGAATCATCGAATAACAGGGGTAACAATAGCAAAGATTGATGAAAAAACAATGAAACCATTGAAGGAAACTGAACGGTTTATTGCTTGTGATACCTTGCTTCTTGCGGTTGGATTAATCCCGGAAAATGAATTATCAAAACAAATAGATCTATTATTAGATGAGGTTACTGGTGGACCCGTTGTTGACCAATATATGCAAACCTCTGTTGATGGTGTGTTTGCTTGTGGAAACGTGGTTCATGTTCATGATCTGGTTGATGATGTCACTATTGCATCTGAGCAGGCTGGAAAATATGCTGCTCAGTTTGTGTTAGAAGGATTAGGAAAAACGGTGGAAAAAAAGCTTCTTGCCGGAAGGAATGTTTCCTATGTTGTTCCCCAAATAATTAATGATATTCCCCGTGAGGATATCACTCTTTATTTACGAGTGAAAAACCAAAAAGAAAATGTGAGATGTTCTATTCATGCAGTAGATGACGTTTTATTCGACCAAAAGAAACGAATCGTAAAACCACCTGAGATGGTGAAGATAACCCTTCCTGCAGAAATAGTAAAAAAATGCGGAGCAAAAGAGTTAACCATTCAGGTAGGAGATCAAAAATGACTGTGAAAATTACCTGCATTCGTTGTCCATTGGGCTGTGAGATCACCGTGTCAAAAAATGATGGGGAATATGAAACCGTAGGACATCAATGTCAAAGAGGAGAAAAATATGCGATTCAGGAGGCAACAGATCCCCAGAGAGTACTTACCACTACTATCCCTATTCAATCTGGAATACAGCAGATGCTTCCAGTACGAAGCAATAAACAACTTCCAAAGAATATGATTAAACCAGGAGTGGAAAAACTAGCATCAATGAATGTGAAAGCACCAGTGCACTGTGGTGATGTCATCGTTCATCATTTTATGGATACCACGGTTGATATTATTGCAACAAGAGATGTGAAAAGGAGAGAGAAATGAAATCGTATGTGATGGCTGTTGATGATGGCACCACAGGTATTCGAGCTATTCTTTTTGATCATGATGCAAAGGTAGTTGCTCAATCATATGAAGAATTGCATCAGTATTTTCCTCAATCTGGTTGGTGTGAACAAGATCCAGTGGAGATCTGGGAAAAAGCCAAAAAAGTAATGAAAAAAACAGTGAACAATGCTCAGATTAATGCAAAGCAGATCAAAGCAATTGGTATTGCTACTCAAAGATCAACGAATCTACTCTGGGATAAAAAGACCGGTAAACCAGTGTATAATGCTATAACCTGGCAGGATACCCGAACAGCTGATCTTTGCAATACATTAGAAAAAACACCGAAGATGAAAACCGTTCGTGGAATTGGTAAAGCAACAAAGGCAATGTCCCAGGTGGTGAAAGGAATTCAGCGTACAAAAACTGGTGCCCGGTTGATTACAACATCAACATTGTCGCTTCCTGCTGCTTCATCTTTGGCTCATACGCGTTGGATCATGGATGAGATAGAGAAAGCGTCTGATCTTCGAAAACAGCAGAGGCTTCTTTGCGGTACCATTGATACCTGGCTTATTTGGAATATGACTAATGGAATGGTTCATGCCACGGATTTTTCCAATGCAAGTACCTCTGGTATGTTTGATATGTATACCGAATCATGGAGTGATTTCTTACTTGATATCGCCATGGTTCCATCGGATATACTTCCAGTGGTGAATGAGACAAATGGTGATTTTGGCATGCTTCATAAAAAGATTCTCGGTGTTGATATCCCATTATGTTGTGCTGTTGCTGATCAACAGGCTGCCTTGTTTGCTGAAGGTTGTTTTCATCCGGGTGATGTGAAATGTACGAATGGTACAGGGAGTTTTATAGATATGAATGTGGGCAATACCCCTCCTCCATCCCTGCATCGGTT
Organism: uncultured Thermoplasmatales archaeon; assembly: GCA_964627915.1. Classification (GTDB taxonomy): domain Archaea; phylum Thermoplasmatota; class E2; order DHVEG-1; family DHVEG-1; genus EX4572-165. The sequence continues at coordinate 9,820 of CAZVKY010000057.1, read as the reverse complement.
GTTGCCGTTGGTTGCTTGGAAAATCAATGGGAAAACCACCTATATGCTTGAGGGTATGATAAATACCACGGGTTCAGCCGTTCAGTGGTTAAAAGACAATCTGCATATCATCAAGGATGCTGAGCAATCTGATGAAATGGCTTCAGCGGTTGAAAGTACTGAAGGAGTGTATTTTGTTCCAGCGTTTACTGGTCTTTCATCACCATATTGGGATCCTCATGCATGTGGTATTGTGGTAGGGTTAAATCGTCGTGTTCATCGGGAACATATTGTCCGAGCTGCTCTTGAGGGAATAGGCTATCGTTGTTATGATGTGATAAAGGCCATGCATAAATCTTCAGGGCTTTCTGTTCGTTCATTGAAAGCAGATGGTGGAGCATCAAAAAACAATTTTTTGTTACAGTTTCTTGCTGATATGTTACAGGTTGAGGTGCAACGGGCTGAAGTGCTTGATGGAACAGCGCTTGGTGCTGCCTATTTTGCGGGTCTTGGATCTGGTTTTTGGGAAAATAAAGATGAAATTCTTCACACCAGAAAGGTTGATAAGGTATTTCAGCCACATTTTTCAGTGGAAAAAAGGGATTGTTTATATGAGGGTTGGAAAAATGCTATTGAAAGAGCATTAAAATGGAAAGTTCCTTTGCCACAGGACTCAGTTGAATCTTGAAAAAAATGTTTGATAAATCTTTTATGTATGAGATTGTTATCCCTTCGTTGTGATGTGGCGGAGGCTATGAGATTATGTCAGTGATAGAAAATTTAAAACCAGAGCTTTTATGGAAAGAGTTTGATGAGATAAGAAAGATTCCACGTTGTTCTAAACATGAAGAAAAAATCAGGGAGTATATTCTTGATTTTGCAAAAAAACATGATCTTGATTCAAAAACAGATGAGGCTGGAAATGTAGTCATCTCAAAACCAGCAAGCCCTGGGATGGAGGATAAACCTACTGTTGTGCTTCAGGGTCATATGGATATGGTTTGTGAAAAAAATAGTGATGTTGATTTTGATTTTTCAACGGATCCTATTGAGTTGAAAAAAGATGGGGACGTGTTAACGGCGGTGGGGACAACACTTGGTGCTGATGATGGTATTGGAGTAGCAACTAGTCTTGCTCTTCTTGAGGATGATTCTTTGACGCTTGGTCCTCTTGAAGCATTGTTCACGGTGGATGAGGAAACCGGTCTTACTGGTGCCTTTGCTCTTGAATCAGATATGCTTACTGGTAAGATTTTATTGAATCTTGATAGTGAGGACTGGGGTGTGCTCACGGTTGGTTGTGCTGGTGGTGGGAATTCTGAGGTAACGCTTCCTATTAAAAAGGAAAAACCAAAGAATGATTTTTCTCAGCTTTTGTTAAAGGTTTCTGGGCTTCGTGGTGGTCATTCTGGTGTGGATGTACATGAGCAACGAGGAAATGCAGTGAAGATTCTTTCTCGTTTGCTATGGAAGGCATCATCCTCTTTTGATATGGTGATGTATACCATTCAGGGTGGGGATAAACATAATGCTATTCCCCGTGAGGCATCTGCAGTGATCGGAGTAAAAAAAGCTGATGAAGTAAAAGCATTTCTGAAAGAGGAGGCAGAGGCTATTGCTGAGGAGATTAAACCTATTGATCCTAATTTCAAATTGGGTATTTCATCAGATGGTTCTGAAGAGTTGGTATTCACTGAGGACTCTGCTCATAAGATGTTGAATTTGTTGCATTCTTTGCCTCATGGTGTGGATAAAATGAGTTATGATATTGATGGACTGGTGCAGACCTCAACAAATCTTGCAAAGGTGAGCTGTGATCAGGATACGATGCAGATTTTGTTAAGCTCTCGGAGTTCAAATTTGACTGAACTGCAGAATTTAAGGGATCGTATTCATGCTATGGCAACGCTTGCTGGAGCTAGTGTTGAAGAAGAGGAACCCTATCCAGGGTGGCAACCAAACCTTGATTCAGATATACTGAAGCTTTCAAAGAAATTGTATAAGGAAAAATATGGTGAGGATCCAGTTGTTGAGGCTATTCATGCGGGATTAGAATGTGGAATCATTGGTGAAAAATATGATGGAATGGATATGATTTCCATTGGTCCAACCATCAAATATCCTCATTCTCCTGAGGAACAAGTGCATATTAGCACGGTTGATAA
>CAZVKY010000057.1:0-7576 GCA_964627915.1 uncultured Thermoplasmatales archaeon | reverse complement strand
GAAAGAGATAATCCAGTACGTGATTGTTGTGTATTTTTGGCATTTGTACCTCTAGTGTTGACCAATCACTTTCCGCACCATTCTGATCTTTTGCTTTAACTCGTATTGTAAATGTATTTTTTTCTTCCCAGGTGTGTGAAGTTACAAGGGGATTTCCACTTGGTAATGTTCTTGTCCAACCTGTAGTGGTTTCATCCCCCCATTCAATGAAATAGGAAATTTCATCGCCATCATCATCTTCTGAAACTATCGTGTATTCATATTCTTGTCCAGGTTTTCCTTTTTCGTTTCCACTAATCTCAGGTATAGAAGGGGGCGTGTTTATTGTTATGGTTAGTTTTGTGGAAAAACTACTTTCTGATCCAACGTTATCTTGTGCTAAAACAGCAATATCATACGTCCCAATCATTGTCCATGTATGTGATTGTGTATTTGGTTCTCCTGACGCAACATAGGCACTCCATTCATCGATGATACCATCTGCATTCCAATCCCACCCGTATCGAATGGGATCATCATCTGCATCTGTTGCTTGTGTTGTAAAATCACAAGCAGTATTAAGATTACAGACTGGACCACCCGTGGGTTGATCTGGAACATTAGGATTTGTATTACCGATTTTGGTTGGATATCCGCCGCTTTTCCATGAGGTTATTCCGCCAAGCATGTTATAAACTGTACCATTGAATCCCCTGTCCACCATCACACTTGCTGCTGCCGCACTTCTTCCACCAGATTTACAATAAACAATAATATCATTTCCATCATATAGTTCAATAAATTCTTGGTAGCCTTCATTATCAATGATATCGGCTTTTTCAAAATGTCTGGGAAATTCTGGGAAAGGAGTATCAATCCGTTCGCTTGTCCATTCTCCATCAGTCCTTACATCAATCGGAAGTTGTATTCCGTTAGAGGTATCTGATAATAGGTTCCATACTTCTTCTGTTGAAAGATTGATATATTCTGAAGGATTTTTAATAAGTGAGCTGTTAATAACCGAAGTTGAAAATACAGAGCCTGTTAAAGTAGTTAAGCAAGTAAAAAGAAATATCATCATTATAATTTTGGTTTTATTCATTTTTACACCAATATAAAACTTTTAAATATATTATGGCTTTATAAAATTTATATTTTTCGATTAAAATTATGATATGTATTGATCTCCCAAGGGAATAAGGTACGTCAGATTGACATGAATATGTATTGTGGCCATGAAGTGGCTAGGAAAAAAAGATTTCCACCACAATTTAAAAGTGATTATCAATTTATTGAAACATGTGTAATATAAAATTATGCAAAAACTGGGTCAAAAAATTTTAATATAGAGTATGTTATTTAATTTATAGTTATAATAAAGTAAAAATGGGGCATAATGAAAAAAATTGAATGTGTTAGCGAGAGGTAAAAATATGAAATTAAAAAGATTAGGTATAAATAAAGCAGCTATTTTCACCATACTAATCAGTGTTATGCTATTTTCTCCAGTATTAAATGCATTTTCAGATACGACTGATAAAAAAAACATTGTTTTTTTGGATTTAAACAATGAGAAGACAGATACGATTCAATCGGTAGATATCACTAAACCTATTGATTCAATGAGATATGAACAAATCGAAAACAGTGCATTGGATGATGAACAAAACGATATCGGATATCACATTGATGCAGGTGATTCTATCTTACGAGCGATACCGGTCTATGCTGGAGAACCAGTAGACAATCGAATACCGGGAAAAGGGAGAACTGGCACACTCGATCCAAACAATGGAGATAGTCAAGATTGGTATTATTTCACCGCATGCAGCGGACAGCAACTTGAAGTATCAGTTACCGGAGATTTTTCAATTGAACTGTCAAACACCATTGGGGAACCAGTTGGTGAATCATTCACTGCAGATGAATCCGGACGTTATTTTGTTTGTGTTTCCTCAGATGAAACAAGCGGATCTTATACATTTACTATATCAATAACTGGTCAGAACGATGCAGATTCTGGAAATGATGCTGGTAACGATATTAATAGTGCTACACCAATAAATGCTGGTTCATATTATGGATATTTAGATTCTACAGATTGGGTAGATTGTTATAGTTTTGAAGCAAATAATGGTGATGGTATATTCATTGAATTAGATCCAATGGAGAAAACAGATTATGATATCCATTTGTTTAATCCAAATGGTGTAAAAGTACATGCATCACAATTCTATGGCGAAGACTCACTTGAATATCCAGCAGATGTTTCTGGAACATGGAAAATACTTATCGATATTTTCCCTGGCTGGGACGAAGAGAAATGGCCTGATAATTACTTTTTATACGGTTCTGGGGTCTATGAACTTGATCTCAGCATTGGTGGATCCGCAGAAGCACCAGCCACGTTAAAGCCTTTGCAAAATGAAATAAATCCTGTCGCTCAAACATTCATTGTAAATGATAATCCAGATAGTGTTACGGATGAGTATAGTTATTTGGCTGCTGTACCTGCAGCAAACTATGTAGAAGATGGGAAACGATTCGTTTCACCAGTTGTGTATCAGGGCAATGATCAAATCCCAAATTGGTTTACCAGTATCGATGATACTACCCAATATTTGTTAGATGATTGGGAGACATATCTTGACCGTCATGGTATGAGTCCAACAGAAATTATGGTCAATGCTGATAATCCCATTCAAGCGGCAGCAGATATTGCAAAATCCCAATGGGATACCACTGATACCGCAGTGTTAACAGTTGATGGTAGTGGTTTTGAGGATACAGATAATATTGTAATAGATGAGGATGTTTCGCTTACCGTAAAGAAAGAATCTCAACGGTTACTTCCAGAAGAACTCAATGAACTCACGGAGGAATTTGTGGGTAAACCAATGTATCTAACTGCAGAATGGGCTGCAATTCATCTCGTGGCAGAAGGAGAAGGTTTTGCTGGTGATACCATGGTGCTCACACCTCGTTATGAGGCACTTATGGGTGATTGGTGGCCACATGATAGTGGTTTACCTGGTGAAGACAAGGATACGTTCTTCCCTGTTACTCAACCAGGCATATGGGTTCCTCATGTAACAAGCTCCAATGGTTTAGAAGCATTGAATATCGTGAAATATTCTGGAGATCGATATTCCATCAACATTGGACCTGAGGATAGCAGTCTTGAAGTAACTGTTTCTACAGAAGAAGAATCTTCTCTGATTGTGTATCTTATTGATCCAGATGGTAACATTCGTCGTCCAAGATATCCCTCGTGGAATGGCGGAGAGATTAAACCGTTGCATCAATGGCATGGAGGTCATTGGGAACATGATGAGGATGAATATCGACATATGATCGTTGAACCGCACACTGAGTACTCCGTTGACTTACATCATCCAATGCAGGGAACATGGACTGCATTAGTGGTTCCTTATCTTGATACTGAAACCTGGGAGGCGTCATTCAGTGGTTCATACCATATTACTGCAACGGTACGGGAACATGATGCTAACCGTGTTGCAGCAGGCTTATCCGCTGCAAATGCTGCCGTCCTTGCATCATTAAATCATGCACCATTATTATTTGTGACAGAGGATGAAATACCACAGGTAACAACTGATGCATTAGATGAATTAGGTGTTTCAAATATCATTTTTGTCAATATAGATAAAACAAGTTCAGCTGCACCCAGTGGTTCAGTCACAGAGTATAATTCATTGCAAGAGGTAATTACTGCTATTAAAGAAGATGATGTTTCAGATAATGTTATTACGGTTACATCATTTGCAACGGGAGATGGGTATTTTGCTCCATCTGCTATGATAGCTGCATTTCATGGTTGTCCCATTCTCAATATTGGTGAGGCAAAAACTGCCTATAACACGATTGATATGTATCAAACCTGGAAAGAAATCACGGGTGATTACTATCATGGTACTCGATCATTAGGTCATTTACCCATACACAATGAACCATTGAGTATCTCTAATCCACCATCTCTAATTGATCTGGCATTGTTTTATTTCAAAAATGATAAAACAGTACCACCGTTTGGTTTGGATCTGAAGAAACAATGGCTTACCACGGTCTATGATGATTTATATTCATTAATCGATGGATATGGACTGGATAACGAGGGTCAGGAAGCATATATCTTTGTTTCTCCAAGAAATACCGATATTCGTGATTCAATGGGAAGAGCCATGACTGGTAACAATTCTTATGCAGGTTTGATACCTGTTGAGACCACTGCGTTTTCATCTGCTATTATATGCAGAAATATCTTATATCCAGCATTAATCCATGCTAACCCTGGAAAGGACGTGGCGACCTCTCAACATATGAATTATTTCACAGGCCAATATGATCACACGGGTAACGATGGTGTAAGATACACCACATATGCACCTCGCGATAACAAAAACTCATTTTCCTCATATGATCGATTCTATGAAGGACATTGTATGTGGGATAATTTATTGGAACGATATAACTCAGGAGCATTGATTTCATTATATTCAGGTCATGGAACCGGTGGATCAGGTATATCCGCTCAATATAGAAATATCGCTGAGCAATTTCCGCTTGCTGAACCCCGTTATGATTCATTGTATGATTTTGAATGGTGGGATTCCTGGGCTGGTTACTCAGGTTATGATGATACCCAGACAAAAACAGTGAGAGATCAGAATTCAATGTCTATTTATAATGCTGAGGAACCTAGTTTGTATGATATCATTCATTTCAAATGGGTTGATCAAGCATTTGAAAATCTCCATAGTGAAATCGAAATTTGGAGTTCATGTACTACCACATCTCATTTCGGTCCAATCGTGTATCTTTCCCATGGAACAGTACTATATGCCGGTGCTTTGGGATCTGGATATGTACTTGTTGATGATTTGTATAAATCATGGATTATGAGAGATATTCTAATAAAAGGATATACAATTGGTGAAGCGTTTTCCTTATCCCATTGGATTGTGAACCGAGATTTCACCACAGGTGATCCTGCATCAGTCTACGGTGAGGCATCCTTTTTCGCTGAGGGTATTAGTAGCAACAATGTTATCTTTGGTGATCCAACGTTGCAAGTCTACCATCCTTCATGGGATGAGCCAATTCCGATTGAAAACTAAAGACACCCACCCACCCCCCTCTTTTTCTCTTCCTTTTTTTTATACTTTTTTATTTTAATTTGGCAAAAAAGACTATTGAGAAAGAAACCTTTATGACATTTTTGTTCTATTCGCCTATGTTAAAAGTCAGAATAGCATATTCTACTTTATCAAAATTAACGACATCATCATGAAGATAGATTTCAAAAAGACCAGTATATCCAGGCGGTAAACTGCGAATGGTGTCATTCTTAAATATATTCAAATTTGTTTGATTTATATCCGTGAAATTCGCTGTAACTGTTATATTCTCTAACGTATCTTCAATAAGATTTTTCACATTTCCCCTGATATAAAAATAGACACCTGCATCACTTTCTGCATCAGGTTGAAATCCATCGAGATATGAAAATTGGAAACCAGTTTGGGGATTGCCCTCATCAATATACTTTTTTACTCCTGTTCGTATACTAACCTTTGTTACATTAAGTTTGGAAAAGTCACCAACAATTGTGAGCTGCCCGGGTATGAAAACTCGTTGCTCTATATCTGAGTCATTACCATTATTTTCGATAGTATCATCGGTGCAACCACAAAGGATCAACAGCAGAATAGTCGCAATCAGCATAGGTAGAATCAGAGATTTATTCTTAGACGACATACTGTTACTTCTATTGGTTCATATCTTTAAATGTTTTTTGTTGAATATTTAGCCAGTCTTTCTAAAAAATTAAAAATATTGAGCCGCACAACAATAGGGTAATGAAATCTATTGTTTTCGTTCTCGTTGCTTCTTGATTTTTAAGGGTAGATAAAGTATATAAAAAATACAGAAGAATTCAATGACCCCTACAATACCAACCACAAGGATTGCCCATCCCTGTAAAAGATAATGAATCGCTGCTATAAGAAGTGTAACAAGTAAAGCAATCACAACATAAATAATAGTTCGTTCTGTATCTGTTCTATTCTCAAACATGTGTTGTGAAACTGTTTGAAAGCTTTATAAACCTTGTTAATTCTTTTTTTTAGCTGAGAAATACTTTTTTGCTTCTTCTGAAAAAAAGATTTTCTTTGTTTTTTCATATTTTTCTAGACAGATTATTCCTTTTATTTCTATGTCTTTGAGAACTCGGTGTGCTTTGACTTTTTCCATATTTGACATTCTACTAATTTCTGATTGTGAAATAGTACCTTTTTGTTCAATGAGTTTTTTGATGACTCTGTTTTCATTTATAAGATTTTTTGAAGTTTGAAAGTAAATTGTTATTTTTCCCTAATGGTATTGTAACAGGTTCATCAGATGATAAACAAAGAACAAGCAATTAAAGAATGAAAAAAATAATTCCTAGAATAATAAAGAGTATACCTGCCACAATATTGATGATTTTTTGATTTAGTTTTTCTGCAATTATTTTTCCAAAAAAAATCGCCATCAGTGAAAGAATAGTGAGTGAACATAATGTGCCAGCAAATACAAGAACGGGGTTAAATTTGATGGCGAAAAGAGCTGCTGCAATCTGTGTTTTATCTCCCCACTCTGTAAGCATTATGAGAAGAAACGATGTCAAAAAAGGATTTTTGTAATACTTCCCATCATTTTCTTGTTTATCTCTATGTAATAGCATGTATATTCCAAAGAAAATGAAGACCATTCCCGACACAATTTTCAGTATTTGAATGTCAATAAGTGTTGTAATCCAATTGCCTAACAAAATAGCTAAGCCATCTACAATAATAAACGCTAGAATTACACCTAATAGAATCTGAACATGTTTTTTTGATTTTGATGAAAGTAACAGTATTGAAATCTGGGTTTTATCACCCAGCTCAGCTAACCCAATTGCTATGAGGGGAATGAAAAAGTCTTCAAGCATGAAACCAATAGGGAGTGTAATCGTTTACTCTCATAAAAAATTAATGAAATCAGTAATCATATATTTATGCTAGATGAAAAATAATAGTTTAGAGGTCAATGGATGATATTGTGTTAAAAAAACTAATGTAGGTCTTCTTCCAATCAAAGAATGTGATAGAAATAAAAAGTTATTAATCATAATAATATTTACCTTTTTTAGGAAAAAGGGAATCAATGGTTGCGGATATGATCTAGTGGTTATCACAAGTTCCTTTTCTCGCAGTTTTTCATCGAAAAAATCGTCGGTATTTTCCACGAAAAGGCCATTATCTAATCTTTCTCTCTTTTTATTTTTTAATACAAATTTTTACCAAACCATATAATAAAAGCAGTAGTTCAATAAATAGTGAAATCATGGATGAAAGGAATACGTGTTGTATTTGTGAATCCTCTGATTGCAAAACCTGTCCACTTTAACTACAATATTATAAGCAGTAATCATACTGGATTACAAAATCGTTGTTTTCTTTGTTGGCCGAGGAACTTTTACTACAAGTACCCTTAAAATAGCATCACTTCTATTATACCAACAATGAACAATACCCGCTGGACTTTCAATCAA
>CAZVKY010000056.1:0-12139 GCA_964627915.1 uncultured Thermoplasmatales archaeon | reverse complement strand
TTGAATAGAGACTGTGTTGGGTGTAGGCCGTAAGCCTCCTTAGTTCTTCGAGAAATTAAAATATTTTTGGTTATTTGAAGACGTAATTTATTTGGAAAAATTTGTTAACCTTAAGAGTTTTTTGTTAATTTTTAATTTTAACAAAGTTTTTCTCCGATTGATAATATAATTTGGCAAATTCTTCAATTTTTTTGCTTCCTAAATATTATTATTAAAAAGGCAAAGAGAACTAACAAAAATTCAAAACCTGGAGTGGTTTTTTCATTAAATGTTTCATCTTTATCGTTTATTAAAAAATTAGATAATTTATCCCAATTACCGTTAAATACATCTAGATCTACTCCATTTTGATCTGGGTCTTCAATTCCATCGACACTATTAAAACCACAACCATTTGAATAATCTGTTTTTTCACCAGGACCATAATATTGCCAGAAACTCCACGTGGCCCAAGGGCCAATATTTGGAGTCGATGTAAAATCACAGGCCCAATGTGCGATCCATAAATCATATTTGGTTACAGACTCATCAACACAATTAGTTGAGTAATTACTATTTAGATAAAGAAGAGGTTCCACACCAGTTAAATTTTTTACAACATTCATCCATGCGTGTATCCAGTTAGAGAGCTCTTGAGGGGAATATGTATTTCCACCTTCCTCCAAATCAAGAGCGGGTCTCAGGTAACCATGACTAATATATTCCCCTGCGATATCCACAAAAAATAGTGCTTCATCTTCTGCAGAATTATATTGTGGATATGCATAATGATATGCTCCAACTAATAGTCCTGCGTTACGAGCACGTCTTATGTTAGTAGTAAATTTTGTATCGATAAGCTGAGGAGATCGATTATCGCCCGCGGTTGCTTTAATAAAAGCGAATCTATATCCACATCTGTACACGCTTGTCCAGTTAATTTCGCCTTGATACGAAGAGACGTCAATTCCTTCGGTAAATTCTTTTGGACTGCTACTAACAAAGAAGTAAAGGCGGTAAGAAAATTCACTTCCACCATCACTGTTATATGCTCGCATATTCCATCGATATTTGATGCCTTCTTCTAAAATTTCAATGGGTAAACTAAATGATGTTTCATATATTGAACCAACATCTGTCTCACTATCGAAAACCAGATTTTCTGAACCATAAGGATATTGACTTATGTAAAAAGCATAATAATCTGCATTTGGCACTTCATTCCATTGAAATGTGGGGGTTAATGTATCAATAGACTCTCCGGGTTCATCAATAGAACCAGGATGAAGCGGTGTTGGAGTATTCGGTGATTTTGGGTCACTTTGAACTTTTCCTTTCCAAGGTTCAATTAAAGGATAGCGATCTTGATTTTCCCCGTCAGATATATTGTATGGTGTGTCGCCAATACCATCGCCATTAGCATCTATGCCATTGTAATCATCCCAATAATTTCCTCCAGATGAATACTCGTTATCCCAATTATTCTCATATGTATCAATAACGTGTTCATCGTTTTCTATGAAATTATTGTGATATATGAAATTATTCGAAGTGCCACTATAAGTATAAAGTCCACACCGACTGTTATCTGTAATATTATTTTGAATAATGGTATTGAAACTACTCTCGCTGAATTTAATGCCCCATTGACCATTGGAAATTATATTATTTGAAAGGTTATTTCCTGTTGAATAGACGAAACTAATACCACAACCTTCATTCCATGTGAATTCATTGTGCTCTATTATATTACTATTGCAATCGTGACAGTATATTCCATCATCGTTATAAGAAATAATGTTATCAGAGATCATGTTGTTGTCACTTGAATACCAAATATCAAGGGCTCCTTCATTGTATGAGATTTCGTTTCCTGAAATATTGGTGTTAACTGAATTGCTTAAATACATGGCATTTCCAGAATTAGTCTTTATAAGATTATTAGTCACGTTATTATAATTGGAATCATCAAGTCTGATACCTCTTTCATTGTTTGAAATGGTATTACCTGAAATAGTAGTATAGTGAGAAAAAGTAAGGAATATTCCGTAATTATCATTATTTGATAGTATGTTATCAAAGATGTGATTTGTATTGGAATTAATATGAATGCCATCATTTCCTGCGTTTTGAATGGTGAATCCCTGAATGGTTACTGATGGTGCTGAAATAGTGATTATATTCCCTGAACCTTTCCCATTAAGTATTGTTGTGATTTTATTTTCACCGATCAGAGTTATGGATTTATTGATAATCACATTTTCAAAATAGGTACCTTGCTTAACAAAGATAGTGTCGCCATTGTTTGCATTATCTATTGCTAATTGAATGCTTGTGTAATCATCTGGAACAGTAATGTTATCTTCTCCTTTAATTGGAGCAGTTATTAATTGTATTGTAACTATAAGTATTAGCAAGAATAGTGATAGTTCACTTAATGCTTTAATAAGCGATTTTTCTTTCATGTTTTTCTCCCTCCGATGATTAGAAAGACAAAGTTTTACTTAAAGGTTTCTTAAGGTAACATGATACCTTTAAAATGTATGGAATAGTTTAAATATTCAAGTAATATGATTGAAATAATAAATGAGGTTTTGGAATGATATTCTTTTTTATTGTTCAAGTTCCGTTATGGTTTTTTATTAGTGTGGAGGTTTTCCTATTAATTAATAAAGCGATGGATTCAGCACCAAAATGGTTACTCATTGATTTTTCACTTACTGCATTAGTTTTCTCCATTTATTTTTTGGATGCTTGGAATGAAATCCCGTCTTATTTTTGGGTTTTTATGGTACTTTGGATTTTAATTCATTATTTTATAATCAGACAATTATTTGAGATTAGAAAGATGTATTAGATTTTATTGTAATTGCGCCTGATTTTTTCGCGCTTCAACAGCCCATTCACTATTAGGCCATGTATCAATAACATGCTGATATGCTTGGTGGACAGCTTGTTTTAACTTCCCTTGAGGCATAATAGTCGTAGATGTCTTTACTTTAAGTTCTTCATGCATCGCTGCTGCATAATAGAAAGCAGATTCCGGGTTTGGAACTCTATCGAGTGATGTTTGAAAATTTATTTGCGCTCTTTTAAATGCGCGGGTTTTACTTGCCCGCCCCATTTCGATAGTACATGCAATATCAAACCCAAGTCTTCCACCTACATAATCATTGTATGCAAGAGCTTCATCACAATTAAGAAGATTGTTAGTACCTGGGAATAATACTTTTACGGTTCCATCTCTATTTTTTGCATTATTTATTAATTTTTCAGCATCAAATAATCTTTTTTCCATTCCTTTAAATTCGGATTTATTGACAATTTTGGTAGTATCTAAATAATTTATTACTTCAGAAATTAATTCCAGAGCAGCTTTCAAATCATTAGCAGCGGGACCAGTAGATTCAACAATTTTTTCTACATTTTTATTTAATTCCTTTTTATCTGATTCTGGTTCTGTTGGTTGTCCACATTTCGAACAGAACGCTGCATCATCTGGTAACTCTGCCCCACATTTGGTACAAAATTTTGACAACTGTTTTTCCTCCTTCTAATTTTATTTTAATCGCTTATTTGAAAAACTCAAAACTGCAAATAAAATGTTTTATTATAAATGTTGTGTTTTGAAAGAGATAGCCAAACTTTGTCCCTATTTATTCGTTTAAATCGTAAAAAGGTAATTGACACCTATTAAACCAACAACCTCTAGATTCATACTTTTGTAAGTTTAAGTTTTATTTTAATACCAAAAAGAGCCTGTCCGAGAAATAAAACATGATTGCTTGGAATGGTATTTGTTGCCAAAAAATCGGGGTTTTTTCGATGGTGAAATGCCATTTTAGTACAAAATAGTCTGAAAAAATTGAATTCTCAGACAGGCTCTAAAGATATTTGTATTTTACTGTGAATTATCAGCTAAACTACCCTAGATAATTTTTAAAATATGCCATCTGAGAACAAGGATAATTCCTATTGATATTAGTTTTTTTTATTTACGTTGACCTAAATATCTTCCCTCATCTTTTCAAATTTATCTTTATTGTTTTCCTCCTTTTTTAACCCCAACTTGGATACATACCCGTTCCGATCACCGATACTTCATCAGTTTCAATATTTCTAACCTTAAGAGATCTACTTTCACCAACTGAATAAACCAGCTGAGTTCCATCAGGAGACCAACGAGGAGAACCACTATATACCCAAGATCCTAATGATTCAACAATTTTTTTATCAGACCCATCTTGATTGATTACAGTTAACCCACCAGGATACTCCCAAAATGCAAGCTTACTTCCATCAGGAGACCAACTAAAACTTGTCGCAGAAGCAACATGTAAGTTGTTTGTTCCATCAGGATTGGCAACATACAATTTACCACCATTAATATAAGCAATCTTAGTACCATCTGGTGAATAAAAATTAAAATCCCAATAAGAACGATACTCTAAACTAATTTCATCATCTATTAACTGCCTTTGATTCATTCCATCAGCATTCATGGTGTACAATATACCATGATTATATGGGTCTCTTTCCTCAAGAATAAATGTTATTTGTTCACTATCTGGCGAATAACTCGCACAAGAAATATTTCCAACAAAAATCTCAGTAACCTCTCTATCATCAAGAGTAATACTATTCAAGATAGATGTTGATGAATTCCAATCATAAGTTAAAAACAAAATAGTGTTACCATCAGAAGACCAATCACATAGACCACCATTAACTATAAATTCTTCATTTTCTCCATCTACATCGATAACATAAAGGCCGCTTTTATCATCAGATCGATGAAACGCTATCTTTGATCCGTCAGGTGAAAAACTTGCCGTATGACCCGTGGTCAAAAAAACATCATCACTACCATCTGGATGGATAGTATACAGATTATTGGTCGTCGAGCGATATAGAATCATACCTTCACTAAAACTCTTATCATCCGCATTATCATTATCATCAATATTTTTATCATCAGTAATCTGTTCATTACAACCACTCAATCCAACCATCAGAAACACTAGCACTAATACTACTGCTATGGGTTTTTTATTCATATTTATTCCCTCTCGCTCTAATTAATATTAAATCTGAGCATTGATATTATACTTTACGGTTGCAATTTTTCTTTTTATTCTTTAAAAATAGTTAATGGAACGGCCAGATCATATTTTTTTCCAAAAATATACTGAATTTGTGATATCCTGAATTAAGTTTCTCCTGGGATTCTAACTTCATGATTTCACTCCACTTTATATGTCTTTACTTTTTCGTGTTTTCTCAACAAATGCTTGATGAGGAAATCCGTGAAAGGCTGTCTGAGGAATTGTCTAAACTCGATAACGTGTCGGGGTGGTGATGCTTGCATGGGGATTGCCTAGGCATGGCGATGTTTGGTGTTCGGTTATTCGTTTAAATGGCTCTCAGACACATTGTGGGGTTTTGTCTAACCCCGTCTTTTCTTTTTTTGTTTTAGCTCATCCATTCCATTGTGTTCTTCACTGTTCCTTCTTTGCATTCTGGGCATTTGAAGGGCTTGGTCCTGTGTGGATAATACACAAGTGGTTCGTTGCAGGCGTGATAGTCTCTGTGATGAATATGATGTCGTATGAGGCATGTAAGGCTGCGGTGACGGTTTTTGATGAAGATAAAACTCAGACTATCGTGCAATTAGAAGAGTATGCTGTTGACCATATGGTTTTTAGGCCGCTGCTGTGGTGGATGTATTATCACTTATCTGAAAGATATTCTCTTCCATTTTATTATTCAACGTCTTCAGGTGATGAAATGGCATTGCAGGCTATGAGAAGTAGAAGAGCTGATTTGACTGGCCAGTGTTACTCTCAATCATTGTTTAACACTGCGGTTTTAAGATTATGTGGTTTCCCGCCTGAAGAAGTTTTTACTGTGGGAATGCCTTTGCATGCAGTTACAATTTTTAGAAGTAATGGATCTTGGCATGTTTTCGATAGTACACTTGCTGGAAGGATGCGCATGGGTTTAGTTGATTCTTTAGTGCAAAATACGTATAATACTCCAGGAAAAAAAGGTTCTTTTTTTCATCAATAGTTTAAATGATAGTTTTTTTATATCCCACATTCCGTACTTTTCTAGGAAAAACATCTCATTTTCTTATTTTCTTCATCAGCCAATGAAGGATTCATTGGCAAATCGTATAACTTTCATGTCATACTGCTCTACTATTCCTACGTTACATGGTCAGCTCCTCGTTACAGTGGGTATTAACCCTTCTTTAAACTTCTAAAGCAACATTCAATCTCTCAACTGATCTGTATTTTCTTTCAGTTTTTAGCTGTTAAACACCAATTCCATACACCGCTTCATACTTCGTTCCAAACAAGGACAATACCTTCCGTGGTGTATCACGTATATTCATTACTTCTAATATCATACCATCTTTATCATACAACACACTGATTCCTTCAAATACTTGAAACATCCGCCGCATCGTCGGATGATTCGTTGGTTTCCCTTTCTGATCCGGAACCGTTTCATGAACCTGCTGCAAATTCATACGAAGTTTCCGTTCAGCAAGCGCATACACCAAAAGTCCCAATCCCATGATCATCACCATCGCCATGATCCGTTTCTCATTCTTTAAAAACAAAGAATGAGCGAAAAACAAAGGATCCTTTAAAAAACGAAAGCCACGTTCCACTTGTTGCTGATCCTTATATCCCTGAACAATGTCCTCATCAGATAACTCTTTATCCAATACATTCGTCGCAATGATGAACCGTCCTTTCTTCAGCACTGCCTGTTGAACCATTTCTTCATCCTGTGTTATGGTTGCATGAACAAAAAACACATTTTTTAACGAATCAGTGTTTTTCGGTCGTCCACGACCACCGGAGTTTTTTCGTTTCTCAACGGTTACCTTCACCTCTTTTAGTGTATGATACCGCCATTTCTGCTGCAGTTTTTCTAATGCCTGCCGCGCATCTTTTTTACAATTGAACCCTTGTTTAGAAAGATGCCATAGTTTCTTTTCTAACCGTTCTTTCTCCCGATTTATCCTTTTTTCTAAGGTCTTTGTTTCACGCACATATGCTTTCTCAGAAAAAACAAGGATCCATCGTTGCTGAATACCACCATACACCATCCTTGTGCGAAACAAATGATATCCCTTCAAAGAAGTAGTTTCCTTCAACTCATCAGTTTTAATGGTGCTGATGAGTTCCTTAGCATCAAGTAATGTCTCTGGAACACGAGAGATCCATCGAAGATCCTTTGGAACAGATAACAGATTCTTTTTTGTATAAAATGCACTATCCCACACCCAAATACGATCCTCACTCCACACACTTTGTACTGATTCAGCATAGGTTTTCGCTAAGATTCGGAAATGTTCTTTATCTGAAGTGTTCCCACTTAATGTTTGAATGAACACTGGAAGATGACGCCCCGTGATCAATGAGATCACGAACTGTTTCAGATCTGGACGGTTATCCTTTGAGAACCCGTGAGTGATAGAGATCGGAGCAGCATCAATATCACCCTCAACAGGAATATATTCTCCTTGAAGACTCATGCTACTGGTATCACTATGATAGAAACGATTGTTTCCTTCATAGTGTTGAGCGTTGGCTGCCACGCGCATGAATGTTTCTTCAAGACCGGCATCATATAATTTATCTAAGGTTCGACCGAGGCAGTCATCATTGAAATCTTCAGCGTGTAATCCTTCCCCAATAAGGAGTTCCACTGGTTTCGTTCGGAAGAATTCTGGGAAAAGATATAATGGTCGATCGACAAAACCAAGGGTGTTTAAGGTCATGGCTTTCACGGCTTGACCGCAGGTTACTTTTTGCCGAGGGTCTATGCCAATGATCTTGTTTATTTCCTCTTCTAGTTGGATTTCGTTGCAGACAGCTGCAACGATTCCTAGATGATCTAGGTTTTTACTCTGGTACATGCATCCATCCCAAAAATACAAAACTGGGATGAATTATTTAAAGATGTGCGGAAAGTGGGTTATATATTATTTTTCCCAAAAATCACCATAAAATATTATCGAGTTATTAGCGAAAAACAATATTATCAAATTCTAAAAATAGTTAAATACTATTAAGCCAACAGAGGAAGTACGGGGCATAGATTAAAAAGCCCAAGAATTTCCAGACACGATCTGATTTTGAAATTCTCGCAAATTCATACGAATGACCCTTAACTGTTAAGGAAATCCATTCATAATTAAGCCCAATCTGGATTTAATCCTCTAGCGATTTCTTTTGATTCACCACTTTCAATATTTACTACTCTAAGGGAATAAACCGTGCCAACGCTGTATACGAGATAATTTCCATTGGGCGACCAACTAGGCCCATCATAATGTGATGTTTCTGTATCCAAAAGTTTTTTATCTGTACCATCTGCATTCATGACAAATAATCCACCATCTTTAGGAGACCAAATTGCAATCTTACTTCCATCAGGTGACCATCTCGGATTATATCCGGAAAATATATTTATGTTATTTGTACCAGCTACATTGACTACATATAATCGTGTTCCAGCTATGTACGCAATTTTACTTCCGTCTGGGGACCAAAGGGTCATCTTTATTGAACCGATATATTGTTCATTATCAACTAATTTTCTTTTATTTGTTCCATCCTCATTCATAACATATAATACTTCCTCTTTTATATACGCAATTTCTTTTCCATCTGGCGAAAATGAAACATATCCTATGCTGCCATTGAATGCTTTTTGTTTATTCTGCCCGTTAACATCTATCAAGTAAGAAATATATTCCTCTTCCTCGTAATCATAATCCATATACAAAATCTGGTTGCTATCAGGCAACCATGTGTAAGAGTAAAATATAATCTCTGCTAAAGAAATCTGATTAGTTCCGTCTTTGTTCATAACACATAAATTACTTGAATAGTTACCACCAAAATAAGCAATTTTACTCCCATCAGGTGAAAACTGTGGACTTAAACCTGTTGTCAAAAATTTTTCATCGCTTCCATCAGGATTTATTGTATAGATATTTGATGCCGACCGAAACAGAATTTTCCCCTGACTCTCTACAGCATCATCATCACTGCCGGCATTTTCTCCTGCAGTTTTATCGTTTTCAGTACAACCAGCAAAACCTAATATCAGAAGCATAAGTATAATCCCTAATACTATGAGTTTCTTATTCACCATATCACTCCCTACTACTCATTCAGTAATCTATGTTTGTATAAAAATTTTTTGAGGATTTTTGATCTGCGAGTTCAAATCCAATATAAATTTGGGAAGACTCTTTTTTTATCGTGTTTCCACTATAATGAAATACATATAGGAGTTAAAACTGATTAAGTTGTCTAATGTAAGATTGACAAAATTACAATGTTTCTAATGATATAACCGACATTTCACACCCTTGACGAAAGTGACGTAACTTTTTTTTACCGGGTTAGTTGGATATCAGACAATATCATTAAATAAACTATATTCTTTCATTTGTTTGGATGGATGGATGGATGGGTGCATGTCGGATATACTTCCATATAGAGCAGATTATTATCCGGTTCTAGGAAAGATAATGGGGGAGATGGATGTCGCTGGTACCATTAACCGGATAGTTGATGCAGGTGATTCTCAGGTTAAGATCGATGTGGGGACTTTTGTTTGTCTTATGATCCATAATTTACTTGGTGATGTAAACATTCGACTGTATACTATGGATAGTTTCTTTGAAGATAAAGCATTGCCTCTTCTTTTACCTTGGAAACCTGATGTTGATCTGGATGGGATCAATGATGATCGTGCAGCAAGGGTGTTAGATGCGTTATGGGCTGCGGATCCTCAGAAGATATTCAGTGCTGTATCACATAAAGCCATCCAGGTTCATGAACTTGATACTAATGTGATCCATGGTGATACAACATCAAGATCATTTCAAGGAGTATATGCTAACACAGCTAAAGATACATCAGCTCCATTTGTCACCTTTGGTCATAATAAGGATCACCGTCCAGATCTCAAACAACTTGTTTTTGGTGTTGGAAGCACTGCTGATGGTATCCCTATCATAGCGGAGGTGACAGATGGGAATGAATCTGATAAAACACTTAATGGACGTTGGGTTAAAGATCTGAGATCTGTGTTAGGGAAGGATGTTTCAGAGTTTTTATTGTATGTTGCAGATAGTGCACTGGTGACCACTTCAAATCTTCATTTGATGGATACATATCATATTGATTTTATCTCACGGTTACCTGGAACATTTAGCATTGAGGAGGAACTGAAGAGAAACGCTTTCTCAGATGACAAATGGGTATCCATTGGAACACTATCAGAGGAGAAGAAAGCAGCGAAGTATCATTTATGTGAAATGACCGGAGTTATCGATGGTATATCCTATCGGTTTGTTGTCGTCAAATCTGATCAGAAAGATAAACGGAAGTTGAAAACTTTGGATCGTGCTGTTGAAAGGGAATACAAAACAGTAACTAAGGATCTTTTAGAATTGAGGAAGAGACCTTTTGCATGTAAGCGTGATGCAGAGATCGAAAAAGAGAGATTCCTAAAGGAACATATGGTGAAGTATCATATCACTGATTGGGATATAGAAGAAAGAACTGAGAAAGTGAAAAGAAAGGGACGTGGTCGTCCAAGAAAGGATGAGAAGACGCTATCAGAGATGAATTACTATCTTTCAGGAAAGGTACAATGCAACGATCAGATGTATAAGATGGATCGTGAGCTTTGCGGTCTTTTTGTTCTCATCACAAGTCTGAAGGATGTTGAAACATATTCTTCCAGATATATCTTGGAAAGATATAAGGGGCAGGGTACTGTTGAGAGGATATTTAAATTCATTAAGAACCCAAGTTGGGTAGGATCATTCTGCCTGAAGAAACCTGAACGTATCGCAGTACTTGGCTATCTATTGTTGATAGCAGCATTGATATATACTCTTTGGGAACGTCGTGTAAGAAAAGCATTATCTGATCCAAATGTGGCACCGATAGATGGTTTGAATCAGCAGAAAACAAGGACACCTACTACATTTGCCCTGCAGAAGGTGATGTCTTCCATCTTGATACTGTCGCAGATCGTTGATGGCGAGGTATCCATTTGGCTTCCGAAACCTCTTAAAAACAATCAGAAACGTATACTTGAACTCTCAGGATTCAGTGAGAAGATCTATACATTGGTTCCTTGACCAACTAAGTATGATGTAACATGCTACACGCTATGAAATATCAAGATAATGTACAACATAGGTAAAAAAACTGATACACTTGTTGTCTCTTCAGTTGAAAATATGAACTGTACTTTCAATAAATAGAGATAGGTGTTGGTCATGTTGGAACAATAGCGGTGAAGATCCAGATCATTTGTCTTAAGAAGATGTACAATCGTGTAGTATAATTGGTAGTTATGCTAAAACCAATGAAAAATAGTTGGAACTATTTCGCAAGGGTGCGAAATGTCGGATATAATGTCGCTACGATGTCAATAAGTTCAAGATTCCATTTTTACTTATTATACTTATAAAAATTGATGAGTCGTTCTACTACTTCAGAATAAGTTTCACCTTTTTTAGCAATGTTGAATAGTTCATCCTTTACATGTTTGCGGATTCGTATTGTTGGCATTTTCGCATCGATTGGATTTTTTGGTGATTGTTTTTCTGAACGGGATCTTCGGACCATTATCTGCTGTATACATTGTGGAATATAAAATGGTTTCACTCTCGTAATAGTAACATTTATAAGTATACACTGTATACAGTGTATGCAGTAAATGGGGGTAATATTTTGACTAACACATCACACATCAACCAGTTTACAAAATATCTCAAATCTAACAATAAATCCAAAGAAACCATTCAAAGTTACACGAGAACCATCAAACAATTTCATAATATTATCAACAAAAAACCAGAAGACATTAACAAAAAAGATATTGAACGATACAAATACTGGGCTAATGAAATCAAACATTATGATAGAAATTCACTCACTCCAAAATATATTGCCATAAAATCATATCTAGAATTTTTAGAATATTCTGATAAAGAAATCAAATCTTTTAAACTCAATCCTCCAAGAAAAGAAGTCAAACCAAAAATCCCCTTAACTCGAGAAGAAGTCAAAGAAATATTTGATGCAGCAGAAGAAAACCTTCGAGA
>CAZVKY010000055.1:0-12167 GCA_964627915.1 uncultured Thermoplasmatales archaeon | reverse complement strand
ATAGAAAGAACGTATTTACAGTGTTATGCAGTGATAAAAAAAGAGTTGTTGACTAAAAAAGAAGAAAGGATAACGGATTTAAGGCTATCTAAATTATTCGTAGAATCATGATATCATTGTTATAGGGAATGTTTACAGTTCATACAATTCTTTATATTATCAGAATCTTGCTTTGAAGCATGTGACGAACATGAATCATGTTCAAAGACTGGTTTAGTATGAACCGTGCATCTGATTACTTTTGATGTTTTCTGCTTATTCATATTATTTCTTCTTCTATTTTTTCGACCCATATATAACACTCAGTTTAATCTTGTATTTCAACGTAAAAAAGAGAAACTATCAAGCCCATTTTTATTTAAAAAAATGAAAATCCACAATTTCTGTTTTTTTTAATTTGTATTGTCTACAGTATGAATAGTTTAAATAGTTTTTTATATTTTTCCGGAAAAAATTCAGCAATAACCAACTAAGAATCCAAATATCATTATAGACTTAATTTTTCTACAAAAAATTTCCATTTTCCATATTCAGATCCTGAAATTAATACATGTGAACATTTCTTTATTCTAACCATTTTATGATTCCAATAGATCATCGGATGAACGTAACAGATTATATAGTATTGAGAGTTCATTTCACCAGCCGAATAGAAAACAAGCAATTTTTATTTTAATAAAATATAAATATGACGTTGTTGTTTGTCTTTGTAGAGGGCTCTTATGAAACAAAAGTTCATTGGACTATTAATCTTTTTTATCTTTTTTAATCTAAGTTTGTTACCTACTCTAGCAGATGCTGTAGGTTCAACAAAGATAGATAATCCTAACAGTAACATGATTTATAGTTCTCATCTTTCTGAGTTTAACATCTTGTTTTTACATGGGATGCCTGAGACACCAAATGTTTTGGTTCCATTAAAAGAACAACTTGAGATAATGTTTGCTGAAAAAAATATAACGATGAATAGCTGGTATCCTCATCTTCCTGATGCTGAATCAGTACATATATGGGCAGGAAACATTGCCGATGAAATCAATGAATGGTCTCCAACTGGGCAAATTATTATCATTGGGTTAAGCATGGGTGGAAAAGCAGCATTGCATGCTGTTGCTGATGCTTCTTATGGGATCCAAGATAAGGTTGATACGGTTATCACAATCAATAGCCCAATTAAACAATTTCAGCAATATTATAACAGTTTCTTTGGATATTGTTATCCGAAACCAATTATTCCACTGATGGCAACAGAGCTAATGGGTTATGCGAAACCTGATGGGTCGCTTGATGTTATCTTTGTTGATAGCACTGATGAAGCAAATTGGGTTGCACAGGAAAAACAGTTACTGACGTTTACCTCCGGGGAACATCTTCCCGCAGATAGCTTATTTGATGATGATCTTGGTGATATATTTCCTCGCGTAATTGATGATGGAACTGTTCCTTCACCTGCTCAGTATACTAACTATTCAGATACCGTATATTATGGCATTTGTCAGCATGAATCGGTTTTTCGGGATCTCTCCACTGATGGTGCAAGGGATCGTATTGCGGAAAATATCAGCCAGTATTTACAAGGAAAACCGATTACTCGTTCTGTTCTCCGAGATTCAGGAATGATTTCTCATAGGGCTCATCTTCTCTTTCGAAATAACACTTGGACAGATAGCATAAGCTTTGTCCCAATGAATGAAGCAAGAAATCATGTTATGATTCAGATCAAAAAGGGAACGTGTCCATTCAAATCAGGAATAAGTGATGTCTATTGGTCCACTGAGGATAGCATGGATACAGAACTGATAATTCAATCCTATGCTATGTTTCCTTTTACAGATATTTTGTTTCAGTGGCAGATTTTTGAACAAAAAACATATATCAAAGAGTAAAAAGGTTAATTTTTAATCCAGTATCATTGTGTTTGAAATGACGAATATAAAAACCTTAAGTTTTATATTCATTCACTGTATATTGTTTGCAATGAAGAAAGATGATGGGATGGTTGATTAATGGTTCAACAAGATGTAGAAACAATAGATAAACCTCAAAATGAAAAACCGAGTTGCACCGGTTTCTGTGAAACAGGCATCAATGATTTAGATCAGAAACTTGGTGGAGGAATACCCAATGGCAACACTGTGTTGATGGTTGGGAGCAGTGGATCTGGGAAAACCACGCTTTGTATGGAGTTTTTATCAAATGGTGCAAGGAAAGGTGAACGTGGTGTTTTTTTTACTATTACTGAACCATTGTTTAAACTGACAAGTAATATGGAAAACTTTGATTTTTATGATAAGAAACTCATTGAATCAGGGATGGTCAATATCATTGATCTTCGGATCATCAGCGATCGACTTGGTCTTGATGCTGAAAAATATTCTGTCGAAGACGCCAGTGCTCTTTTGGATGTCTTAAAAGACATTGCTGATGAGTTACAGGTAAAACGATTGGTGATTGATTCTATCACCGCGCTTTGCTATCGACTTCAAACAAAGGAATTGATTAGAGATTTTATTTTTAAGCTAGGTTCATCACTTGCAGCGATGAGTTGCACTACTATTCTTACCAGTGAAGTTCCGCCAAATGAAATAAAATATTCACAGAATGGAATTGAAGAATTTATCGCTGATGGGATTATTGTTCTCGGTGATGTGGATCGGAGGGGTGATCTTATTCGAACGCTTCAACTTATAAAGATGAGAGGAACTGCTCATAGTAGAAGTAAGGTAGCGATGAATATTTCTTCGAAGAGAGGTGTGGAGATTACACCGTTGTTAAAATCAAGTAGGTGAAACAGATGTCAAATACATTGATTGATGGTTTAAAGGAACGAATGGTGAATGCAGTGGGCATGAATCGTTCGGTAGGTGTAGTGCTTCCTAGTAACAATTATAATGATTTAACTCAAGCATTGTTTGATTTAATAAATGAAAAAAAAGATGCATCTTGGGTTTATATTACCATCACTAATCCTTTTGATTCATTGAAGGATCGATTTGCATCTGAAATGGATCTGTCATCGGTGTTTTTCATTGATTGTGTCTCTCGTGCCGCTGGGATTCAATCAACAAATGATCAGTGTTTGTTTTTAGATAGTCCCTCTGAACTGGAACGGCTTATCTTAGAAATCGTTAATGCAGTGAAAACAACGAAGGCAAATGAGTCTTTTGTGGTTCTTGATTCCTTGAGTTCACTTGTGTTATATAATGATGTTTTTTTAGTATCTGAATTTTTCACTCATTTAATGAACAATATTCGAATTGCTGATGCAAATACCATTTCATTGTGTATCGAGGAAGAGATGGATGAAGCATTAAACAAGGTACTCTATTTAAAAAATGAAAAAATCATTAAAGTCCGTGAGAGTTTTATTTAATAATTTTATTGGTATAAGCATATGGTTGAATCAAAGACGATGACTGATAAAAAATTTATTAGTACCGGCATTGAAAAACTTGATTCTCTGCTTGAAGGTGGTCTGCAAAAAGGTTTTACTACTCTTATCTCTGGTGTACCAGGCAGTAATCTTGAAATAATTACCAAACAGATCGCTACAAATGAAGATGTCGTGTATATTACTACTCAGGAAACAAAAGAAGAAATTGTTTCAACCATGCAACGTTTTTCTTGGGATGTCGCCCATATTGATTTCGTAGATATCGCATCTCGGCATCTTCATCGTATTTTAGAAGGAGAAACAAAAAGGATATCCATTTATGAACAACGATCTAAAAATAAGTTAAAGGAATTAATTAAAACTGGATCGGAGGGAATGCCTCCCACCATCAAAAGCCCTGAGGATTACCTTGCTGTAGTTGCTCATAATGCCCGGGTTCATGCATCAAAAAAAATCATTGTCAACAGTTTGGATTTTTTTCTGAATCGATATCGACATGATGATATCTTAAAAGCTTTACAAGCAGCAAAAGCAATCGTTTCTGAAAAAAAAGGAGCACTTATCATTATTATGACCCGGGGGATTCATGGTGAAGAAATTGAACGAAAGCTTGAATTGTTTTCAGATTGTGTCCTAGAATTGGATGTCATTCAAAAAGGAACTACATTTGAACGGTTGTTAACCGTGAAAAAAGTACGCAATTATGCCAAAAAAATCGGTACTGCCCGATATGACATCACGGATACTGGCTTTATGTTGGAAACGATTGAACGTATTTTATAAAAAATCTCTTTCGTTTTATCTGGTTAACTGGGTGGAGATATTATCTTTAAAGAAATAATATTTTTTATATCATTTTTGCTATAAATTAAAGAGCGGGGGTTGAAATAATCGACTGATTTATTAATAAGAAGCTCATTACATATTCCGAAGACATATGGATGGGATGCACGAGAAAATAAAGGGAGAGTATGATTCAATTGATTCCAAACGACCGTTAATTGTCCGGGCGTTAAGAAGGAGTAGTGTTAGAAGAAAAATCGCTGAATATCTCTTTGATATCAGCCCCAGCAGCAGTTATACTTCTGAAATTGCTCATCATGTGAAAACAACTCCAACTAATGTCCTTGGTGCTATTAGGGGTATGGAATCACGATATCGCAAGGATGAATCATTACTCGCTTTAAACATTGTTGAAATGAAAAAAAGCGGAAAAGACATCAAACTCTATGAGATCACTCCATTTGGCAAAGAAATCCTAGAATCAATTAAAGAGGAAATGTAGCCATTATTGCATTTGAATCCGTTAGGCTATACTTTGCAGATGATTAACCGTAGGGCTTAATAGTGTGATGTTTTATATTGGATGAAAATCCTCTAAAATGCTGAGGGGGTTAGGCATGATGAAAAAGATAGATATTTCTTCGTTACGATTTGGCACTACATTGTTAAAAAAAGGTTTTGCCAAAATGCAGAAAGGCGGTGTGGTCATGGATGTCACCAATGCAGAACAAGCAAGTATCGCTGAGGAAAGTGGTGCAGTGGCAGTCATGGCATTGGAACGAGTGCCTGCTGATATCAGAAAAGATGGTGGCGTTGCTCGGATGGCTGATCCCGCAGTGATCGGGAAAATCATGGACACGGTGAGCATACCTGTGATGGCAAAGGCTCGTATTGGTCATTTCACTGAAGCACAAGCATTACAGTCCATTGGTGTTGACATGGTTGATGAATCAGAGGTACTCACCCCAGCTGATCCGTTCTATCATATTAACAAACATGATTTTGATATTCCTTTTGTTTGTGGATGTAGAAACCTTGGTGAAGCAGTTCGAAGGATTTGGGAGGGAGCTGCAATGATTCGGACCAAAGGTGAAGCAGGAACCGGTAATATCATCGAAGCAATCAGACATCAACGAATGGTCACTCGCATGATTACATTGGTAGAGCAGATGAATGAAAATCAGTTGAATGATCTCAGTAAAACCTATGCACAAAGTTATGTGAATGCATTAGAGACATTAACGGAGAATAAACCAGAGAAAAACACGTTAGTTTTTGCTGATTTTTCCTATGAGCAGGTATTAAAAGAAATTGTTAAGGTGTTAAAAGAGATTAAACAATTACAGCGGTTACCCGTGGTAAATTTTGCTGCTGGTGGGATTGCGACACCAGCTGATGCATCGATTATGATGCAGCTTGGCAGTGATGGGGTCTTTGTTGGATCAGGTATTTTTAAATCAGGGAATCCTAAACAACGAGCAAAAGCAATTGTTGAAGCAGTTGCTCATTATGATGATCCCTCTGTGATTGCTGAGGTGAGTAAAAACCTTGGTGATGCTATGGTTGGTATTGAAATCGAAAGTATTCCTGATGGGCAACGATTACAGGAGAGAGGATGGTAAAGCCAGTATCCATTGGCATTATCGGCATTCAAGGCGCAGTTTCTGAACATTGCTCTTTATTAAACAGGCTTAATACTCTAAGTGATGAAAAGAGGTGCAAGGTTTCAGTTATTCGGCAAAAAACTCAACTTAATAAAGTTCAAGGCATTATTATTCCGGGTGGTGAAAGTAGCACTATTTCTCGGTTTTTACAACAAAAGGGATTAGCTGAAGAAATAAAAAGACGAGTGAAAGATCGTTCACTTGCGGTGATGGGTACTTGTGCGGGTTGTGTGATTCTTGCTTCTCAACTCGTTCATAAGGATAAAGAGGTTACTTTATTAGGTTTGATGGATATGGAAGTTGAACGCAATGCTTTTGGCAGACAACGGGAATCTTTTGAAGATAAGATTGATATTAATGGTATTGGATCCTCTTTTCCAGCAGTGTTTATCAGAGCACCGATGATAACATCAGTTTGGGGAAGGTGTAAGCTTCTTGCCCAGGTTGATAATTTTGGGGTTATGGCAGAACAAAAAAACCTGTTGGCATTATCGTTTCATCCTGAACTTACAATAGATATTCGATTGCATCAATATTTTTTATCTATGGTAGAAAACATGATTGAAAAACAATAGAAAAAGATCACTTTTTTTTAATTTCAGTAAAATACTGATTATATTGGGGTAACATCAACATCAGGTGGACGGATATCATGGAAACGGATGAGCATAATGGTGAGACCGATGGTAGCAAAAATAAAAGCATACACACTGATAAACCAGACGAGAAGAGCGACTGCATAATAGACACCTCGAATGCCAAACATAAATCGATTCATAGCTTTTAAGAAAACAGTTGACTGCACAAAACTTGCATTGATGCATTCCGTTGTTTCATGTTGTTTTTGGATTTCCTCTGTACCTTTTTTCTCGATTGCTTCATCTGGTATGCCAATGATGATACTGAATCGAACCATATGTCTAAGGGAAAGAAGAAACATAATCAATGAAAAAACAAGAACGAGAAAAAGGATGAACAGTTTATATTGATTGATAAGTGATGTTGAAGAGGCTGACAATTGAATAATGGAATCTGCTGTTGGCAGATTTGATTGAACGAGCAAACCAAGTAGGATGAGTATACTTGATGAGAGAAAGGTAACGCTCATAATCAGATTTCGCATGGTTTGAACGGCAATAATGGTGTTTTCATTGTTTTTCATCCGTTGTACCCATTGGATGTAAAAAATGTTTAACAGGGCTCGTTTAGCCGTTCCTGGTTTGTTCATACTTGTTTTGAGTTTCCAAGCATAAATAAGAACGCTGAGAAGAAAAATCAGAGACGCGATAATATTAGCAATGAAATCTATGGTCATGGAACAAGAGTCATTAGTGCAAATCTATTAAATAAATGTTGTTAAAAAAAGAAAGAAAAAAAAATTGTTTTTATTATGCTTTCATAATAGCAAGTAAGAATATTCCTAAAGCGATGAGTGCTCCAACAATTGCTCCGATAACGGCAACAATACCATTGGTCACGGTGCCCACTAGATTAAACATTCCAGTAGGTGTACCCATCATGGATCCAAGAACACCAGCCCCCCAGAGAAATACTACCCCAACAATTAGTCCAATAATGATGAGAATTCCTCCTACGGCTCGGCTTTTTCCTGATCCAAAATAAGCCGTAAATATACCCGCGATAATACTAGCAATTGCAAAGACCAGCATCAACATGCTTAAAAAATATTGTGGTAATCCAACCATTTTTTTCACCTCTTAAAATCTTGTACCAGTTAATGTTTTTGTATCTATTACTCCTTCGATGGAACGGATTTTATTGACAACAAGATTCCCAAGTTTTTCAAAATCATCAGCCTCAATTTTTGCAATAAGGTCATATTCTCCAAACAATGGATGTAATTCCACGATCTGGGGAACTTTTGAAAGCTTGTTATATACCTCATGCTCCCTCGCAGGAGCTGCGCTTATCAGTACAAATCCTATTGCCATTCTGCCTTCCTCAGATACCTCGATATCATATCATCAGATATAAATCTTTTCAAATATCATGCTTTCAGCTTTGCTGATAAATGTAGGGATAATCTCATCGATATTCTCCATATGAAAAGAAATACCCTGTTGAAATACACCTAACGAATTACAAGATTTTTTTTGACCTCAGAAAACTCCCTTTATAGAATTGAATAATGTTAGGATACTAAAAGAGCTACTGAGAACACAATGCAAAGGAAAGCTATTGTGATATAGGTAATTTTTTGATTACGAGGCAGTGGTTTAGGAAAACAAAGTTGTTTTTTCCAGCTTTTTATATTTAAAAGAGGAAGTCCAATAAGGGTGAACGTAACACTAGCACTTAACAGATGATAGATCATGAATGGGATACCTGCTGCAAGCACTGCAATAAGTGATTCAGGATTGTGTGGATACATAAGATACCACCAGCCGATATTTGTCCAAAGATCATACATCAGGGCAAAACCAATTCCTATCCCAGTTGATAAAGCGATATGTTTTAATCGTATCCCTCTTAGATGAGGGAATGTTTGTTTTCTGGTTAATACTGAAAGAAGGGCAATCAGAATGAACCCAGAGTAGGTAAAAATAATTATCTTATTCATTTGACTCCCAGCAAATAATGGATTTCCAAGGAGAAAATCACTACCGATCATGCTGAAGAGAGGGACAAGAAATGCCAAGTATGGTTTCATTATTAATGCTGCAAGAAAGGTAAGAATCATTATGATTTCAAAGTTTGGGAATGGTTGGATATTCCATCCCACAAGAATGTATCTTCCTAGGATGCCAGCGATAATGAATACAGTGAGATAAAAAATATTATGTGCCCATTTTGAATGATTTTGTTGCTTTGTCAAGAGTTTTTTTATATCCATCTATTGGATACCTCCAAGGTAAATGAAATATGTTGTTGATTTAAATGTTTTGTTCTTTTTAAAGATAAATCATTGTGGTAGATAAAAAAGCACAGATTGAACTTTGTTTAAAGAGAAAGAGAAGATAATGGATAATATTTTAATATTATTAAATTAACATATTATTATATAATATTGTTTGTTGTATGGGAATAGTAATGAGCCAGACATCAATGACCATGAGATATATAAAAATAAAATGAGGAAAAAAATGTTACTGAAAGAGAGGAGAATTTTAACCATTTTTCTTATTTTCGTGTTCTGTCTTACGAGTTTTCCATTGGTTTCTTCCCTTCCTCCCTTTATTCATTCCAGTGAAGACCCAGAGATAATGTGGGATAAGGATTGGCAATACTATCAACGGATTGATGTCTCTATTGATACTGCTCAAGATGCGGCCATCTATCAACCTATTGATATCAACATTGAATTTGATGATAACTGTTGGGCAGAAAATGAAACCGTTCATTCCATTAGAGTTTGTAGCTGGGATGGAGAAAGATGGTATGAATTAGAAAGCCAAATCTATGATTTGAATTATTCTGATGACACTCATATTAGTTCTTGTGGTTTGGTATTTCTTATCCCCGCTTTTGCTGATGGTACTGAGCAATATTTTGTGTATTATGATGATGAAAAAAAACCTGCTGCTGATTATCCCGATCATGTCTCCATCCAGGATGCTTATTATTATTTTGAACCCATTTCGGGTATAGCCGTTGAGGGTGATTATTATGAGATTCGTCAAAATGATGAAGTCATCTATGGTGTTGGTCAAAAAGGACAGGTACTGAATCGTCGATTGTCCCAAATTGCTATTCGTATGAAACCGGGAACAAAAACCTTTGATATTTTAAATACGGATCTGTTAGCCTCATTTTCCTTTGCGTATCAACATGGAACCAAAGATGAAGATGAAATTGCTTCCGATCAGCAGCTTCTTTCTAAAGAAATCATTGCTGATGGAAACTTGATGACCGAGTTTTTAATCGTCAGTCAGTCAAAAAATAAGTATATAAAAACATCAAATATTTACAAATATTATTATAATCCTTCTGAGGCAAAACGAATCGATGTTCATGTGAAACATGAAATCCTCAATGAGTGCGTCGTTACTGGAATTGAAAATGCGGATGGACGATTTGGAACTATAATCTCATTTCATTCTAAAAGTGCATCTATGAAAAAAATGGTTTTCGGAAGTATCCTTCCTTTTGTCCATGTGTATGGGGAGAACAATCGGATTAATGAATATGCAATCAATACAAATCCAGAGAGTAAAAACAGGGAATGGGCAATTTCCTATGAGGATGATTGTGATATTGGTTCCAAAGCATGGTTGTCCTACGATGAGGGAACCAGTGGAAAAACACATGGTATTTTATTTTCATCGAATTCAAATCTTATCTCCAATGCTTCTTTGGAACGAGATGGTATTGAAGTAAAATCCGCTGCCAAAGAATATCTTGATTTAGTGGGAGCTGAAGTAGATTATGTCTCTGTTAGCTTTGGAAGAAACGCATTTGAACGGTTTCAGGGGCATGATCTTGTTATCGATAAGGGATTAATTGTTGAGTTTGATGCTGCCTTTCTCACCCTTCAAAATGGGACATATGAGGATATCAATAGAGAAAGTGAATTTTTTCAAACATTAATACGCCATCGGCATCAATCTGATGATATGTCTGGTGAACAAAATATTCATACCTTAAAAGTAGTTCCTCATTTTACTGGACGATTGTTTTCTTTTCCGGTTCTGAGAAATCTTACTAATCTACCCTGGCCGGTTCTTACCGCGGAATTATATCTAAATGATACCTTGATTGATGAACAATCATTAACAAGAGTTTTTCTGGGTATTCCATCATTTAGATTTCATAAGCTTGCACCGGGGAAATATGTTGTAAAAATGTATAGAGAATATTCTAATGAAACAAGAAAATATATTGGTATCGGTTCTCTACAACTCCAGCATGATATCTCACTTCATATTTATGGGACGTGGGAGAAAAAAATTCGGGTGAATCTAAAGGATCAATATAATCAATGTATCCCTCAGGTAAGATTTGAACTCTTCCAGGAAAATATGCTTGTTACTCAGTATTATTCAAAGAATTATACGAATATCACTCTTTCTGCTCCTTTTAACTTGTTTCAATCTTATGTTGTTGATGACATTAGAAATGTGAGTTTATCAGATGTCTTTAAAAAAACCAATCAGTATGTGTTAAAAGCATATTATAAAGGATTTAAAATAGTTACTACCACGGTGCCATGGTTTTCCCGTCCAATAGACATCCAGCAGAATCTTTATGATTTAGATATTATCATCAATGATATCAATGGTCGTCCTCCAGATGTTGTTCTCAAACCATATCTAACGAGTAAACAAATGAGATTTCCTCAGGAGATCCATGCAACTCAAATTGAAAAAGGCAGATATCGATTTGAAAATCTCCCTCCAACAACCTACACCCTATATTTTTCATACGGTGGCTATACAAAGACAAAAACGATATCGATTCCAGCGGGAACAGATTCATTGCAGGTTCTTTTTTCTTATACCACCGAAGTATCATTTTCCTTGTTGAACAATAGAGGAGAATCCTTTTCTGATAAAAGTCTGCACTTGGAAGTAAAACAAAATGGCATCATCATTGAAAACGATATTGATCCAAAAGATACGGTGTTTCTCCCACCTGGAAGCTATACCGTTTCAGTGTTTAATGAGAAAAATACTCGGATTGGGTCAAAAACAGTGGAGATAAAACATGATAGCATTATTGAAATTGTGACCAATAAAGATTCTTTGTTATTTACCCTTGTCACCATTATTTCTCTTGTTATTGGAGCGGAACTGTGTTTACTTTTTATTTTTAAAAAAATTTCTTTGAACACCTTTTTAAAATTAGGAGTACTTGCTATTGTGATTGCATCCTTGGTTCAACCATGGTGGATATTACATGCAGAAAACGATGAACAGACTGCTGAAAAAACAAGTGTGATGTATCTATATCCTCCAAAAATGATTGATCAATACCAAATAGAGGAGAGTAATTATTTTAGTTTAGCAACGATTCCAGAGATGTTTACCGATTTTCTTTCTCTTCTGATGTTGATTATCTATGTAGGAATTGGTTGTATGGTTGCTAGTTTCATTCCTAATGTCATTCTTAAAAAACGATATGCTGGGGTGTTATCTGCAACTAGTATTATTTTTGTCAGTGCGGTAGCCATTGCGTTTAGCATTGGAATGAAACGGATTTGTGAGATAAGTTTAGGAAGCCTACAGGGTTCAGCGATTTTAGAAGTAATGTTGCCTACTGATCAAACGATGTATATGTCTGCATCATGGGGTCTTGGTCCCGGTTTTTATTTGATTCTATTTGCTGCAATGATTTCATTTCTTGCTGGATTAATCGATCTGTTAAAA
>CAZVKY010000054.1:0-12240 GCA_964627915.1 uncultured Thermoplasmatales archaeon | reverse complement strand
GATTATTTTATGAAAAAACAAGAAGAGAGTAAAAAATATTCATTCTACATCAATTGGGATGCCTTTATAATATCGATGCTTTCTTTTTATAATAATATCTAGCACTCCATTATGATATGATGAACAAGCGGTAGTTGGATCTACGAGAGCAGGTAAATCAATGATATCATACAGCTGCTTATCGTTGTTTTGTATCGTGATCTCAACATCTGATTCAGTACAATACAGACGGATATCTTCCCGTGAAACAGTAGGAAGAGAAATGGTAACCATTACTGAAGATTCATCCTTCATGATGTCAGCAGCAGGTTTTTGTATACAAAAAGATTCATCAAAAAAATCCTTATCATCGTTTATTGTATCAAAAGAATGATATTCAATTTCATCCTCAAAAAAACCAAAAGATCGATCTTGCATTGTGTTTTCATAAGATAAATCTTCGATAATATCTTCCACTAGCGTTCTAAATGAATCACTGTCAATAAACTCTTGAACCTTATCAAAAAGTCTTTCTATATCAGTATCATCAAGGTGATCAGATGGATGTTTTTTTCTCTTTTTGTTATCTTTAGATGAGCTCAATCAATGCCCCCGATTCATCTTGAAGTTACAAGAAAACAGGTATTTAAAAAGTTTTGGTGAGAAAACCTCAATAAAATTTAAAGCTCCTTTTGAAGTTCTTGTAACAGTTTTTTTGATTTTCTATTGATTTTTTGTGGTGTTTTCACCTGTATTTTAACATACAAATCACCATATTTGTTTTGTTGAAGATATGGCATTCCTTTTTTCTTAAGTTTGAATACATCACCATTTTGAGTTCCTTCAGGAATTTTCAAAATTCCTTCTTCACCAGAAATTGTTTTAACTGAGAGCTTTGTTCCCAATGCCGCCTCAGGAAATGAGATATCCTTTGTTGTGGATAAATCAACACCACGTCGTTTGAATGTTGGATGTGGTTTAATATGTACCACCACATAAAGATCCCCTGTTCCCCCAGGTCCAGATTCTCCTTCACCATGAAGTCTAAGCTGAGATCGATCATCTACTCCGGAGGGGATTTTCAAATCTATGGATCGAGTTACTTTGACAAAACCAGACCCATGACAAGTTGAACATTTTTCTTTTATGATTTTTCCTCTTCCACCACATTTATTGCAAGGAGCAACCTGTGTAAACATACCAAAAGCTGTTCTTCGTGATTGCCTCATCTGACCCGCGCCATGACATTGAGGACAAGTTACTGGTGATGTGCCGGGCTTTGCACCTGTTCCATGACAGACATCACATGTTTCCGTTCGTGGGACTTGTATCTCTGTTTCAACACCACGATATGCATCTTCTAACGATATCTCAATATCATACCGAAGATCTGCACCTCTCATTTGTTGTCTTCTTGATGAAAAACCAGATCCACCGAAAAATTGGCTGAAGATATCATTAAAATCAAAGCCCATCCCCCGAAAGATATCACCGAAATCAGCTCCCCGAAAGATATCCTCACTGCTGAACTGTTGATCAATTCCTGCATGACCATATTGATCATACATTTGTCTTTTTTCATCATCAGAAAGAACTGCATAAGCTTCTGAGATTTCTTTGAATTTTTCTTCTGCTTCTTTACTCGGATTCTTATCTGGATGATATTTTAATGCAAGCTTTCGATAGGCTTTTTTAATCTGCTTTTTATCTGCAGTTTTATCGACACCTAAAACGTCATAGTAATCTTGTTTTGTCATAATGTGGCTGATGCTAAATTAATAACTAGTATATGATTTTTTTCAACGTGCTACTATTCTTCATCATTAGATACCTGTGATTAATTTAGTAATAAAAAGAAGGATATCACCAAGGAAAAAAGCACAAATGAAACCAGCGAGGAGTGGAATCATAAAGGGGATTTTAGGAGTTACCCATATTTCTTTTATTCCTCTTTTAGCAAATGCATCAAATTGTTCATGGGGATCAATGGAATGGGGAACAAAAGAAATCTTTATTTTTTCATGTATTAGATGTTCAAGTGGCCACACAAATTTTTTTCTGGCTTCATCCAAGTCCATCTGATACCCAAGAAAACAATGAGGAAATCTAAGATTTTTCTTAAAAACATTATATAGTAAAAGCCCAAGTGGAATAGATAGGAACAGAATGATAGCATTTGAAAAAATCACCCATGAAAACGGTAGAACTGACTCAAAAATTGGAAAAGAAAAAAAAGCAGGGGTAAATGGGGTGAGAAATGCGATAGCCATCATGGCTTTTGCATCGGCACCACCAAATAACAGTCGTAACTGAAAAAAAACATACATGATGACGATAATGATCGGAATAAAAACAAGATACATGATTTGATTTCCAAACCCCCCATATAAGAAATATTCAATAATCAGCAATACTCCACCGATACCTCCCATCAATAACCATAAGGAGTTTGATGCTTTTCGTATTTTAAGATCTGTATATGATGCATAGAAAAGCACAGAGAAACCCACGAGAAATCGTATAAGATCCATCATTGATTGTGTTGAAATCATATGACTAGGATTAATCAGAATGAGCTTTTTAAAATGATTGATTTTTCGTTTTCAAACTAATCCACTACATCCATATCAACGGAAAATTTACAAAAAAAATCTTAAGGAGAATACATACATATTTCTCCTTATACAACCCTTTGGTTAAAACAATAGAAATATTTATTAAAATAATAACTACTTACAGGTTTTGAAAACGGATGCATGGGATGCAAAAGAATCGTGTTCTGTGAAGTTATTAATTATATATGAGGAGACGATGGGTATGCTTCAATCTAAAGAAGAAAAAGAGAAAAAGTATAAGGATGAAAGCAGAAATAATACAGATACCTCCAATTCATCATTTTCAAAAAATCAAAATCATGCAAACGAAAAAAACAATAATTCATTACATTCAGATGATTTTAGTTTTGAAGATGCTGAACAAAAAATCGATGAACTTCTGAACAAAACAAAAAATGACTTTTCAGAAAAAGAAAATGATAATCAACAATTTCAAAAACAAGAATCTGAGAGCATGGCACCAGAAGTTAAAATTACTAGTCCTGAACCTGAACAAAACGATAAAACAGTAGCTTCAGAAAATAAAAATCCTGAAAAAGATTCATCAGTACAAAATCACAAAGAAGAATTATTTGAAATTCAACGTTCAAATCAAGCAAAAAAGAAGGAACTTCATCAAACAGATAGTAAAACAAAATCTTCAAAACAACAAGTAAAAGAGAAGAAAAGTTCGATTTCATTTCCAAAAATTCACGTTAACACAAAGGGGAAAGAACAAAAGAAGAAGGTTAAAAACCATCCTCAGAAGAAAAAAAAGGGTTTCTTTAGCAATATTTCATTTTTTAATAAAAAATCCAAGGAAAAAAAGATGAATGAAAAAGAAATGTCTTCTCCCACTTCGTCATTTCCTCAACCTTCTAAACAGAATCAACAGATTGTGGAAAAACCACAATCCCCTGAAAAAAATCAGGTCTTTAAGGAAAAACAAAAACCTCAAAAGGAAAATAAAAAGAAATTTTCATTTTTTTCATCAAAGAAAAAGAAAGAACCTAAAAAACCATCATCCCAAATGAGAAATCAGGATTACAGAA
The DNA here is from genome assembly GCA_964627915.1 of uncultured Thermoplasmatales archaeon. GTDB lineage: Archaea > Thermoplasmatota > E2 > DHVEG-1 > DHVEG-1 > EX4572-165. Next base: position 8,615 of record CAZVKY010000054.1, on the reverse strand, counting down.
AAACCGATGTGAAAAAAGAAAAACAACCGAATGAGAAAAAAATTGCTGAGCAGGATGTATCTCAGATTGACAACAACATGAACTCTTCTGATAATGAGGAATCATTTATACAGCACCGCTTGGATGATGATGTAAAAAGGGTCCTGAGTATAACTGATGAACTATTAGCTCAACTTCCAGATCAGGTCATTGAAGATTTTGCTTCGTCTGAGGATTTTCAGTTATATCAAAAGGTGATGAATAAGTATCAGATAAAGTGAGGATTGGATGGGACTTTTAGAAAAAGCACAACAAAAACCAAAAAAAATTCAGGAATCTTTACAGTTTGAAAAACAGCCTGTCGAAGAAGTAATACCTGCGGGTAGTGGTCTGTTAGCAAAGGCACAACAAAAAAAACAAGCACCAAAACAGAAACGGAAAATATCAAAAAAGGCCGCAGAGATTTTAAAGGCATTTGAAGGAAATCATGAGATTGTCGATGAGAAAACTGGTTTTGGATGGCATGGATTAGGAGTGAGAAGGGTCATCAAAAACAGTGAAACAGAAGAAGTTCTCTATGCGGTTTATGAACCTACTTTAAATGATCATGAGAAAGAAATAAAAAAGGAATTGACTCATCTGTTCAAGATGTTAGCTGATGTCGATGTGGCTAACAGAGAAGTAGAGGAACGTAAGAAATATTTGCAAGAGATATTGGAAAGCATCATTGTTGATAATGATATAAAATTTTATCCCGTTGAGAAGAAAGAAAAAAAGGAGAAAAAAGAGAAAAAATCGTTCAAAGAAATATTTCAGTTTCCTTTTAAGAAATCAGCGGAGAAGAAAAAAACTGAGAATAAAGACAGTTTTTTTTCTTCTTTTTCATTGAAAACCTTGACAAAAAAATTCGATTCAGAAGAACGGAAACAAGAAAAAGAACGTTTAGATCGAATTGCAAGGCAATCTAAAGAAAAAATCTTTTATCATCTCTTCCGTGATTTTCTGGGTTATGGACGAATTGATATCTTGATGAAGGATGAAGGAATTGAGGATATTTCCTGTGATGGACCTGATGTCCCTCTGTTTTTGTATCATAAAAAATATGATGAAATCACCACAAATGTTCTCTTTAAAGATGATCAGGAACTTGATTCTTTTGTTGTTCGGCTTTCTCAGATTTGTGGAAAACAGATCTCTATTTTTTCACCTATTGTTGATGGGAAACTGCCAGATGGATCACGATTACAGGCAACCCTTGCAAAAACCGTCACAAGAGGTTCAACCTTTACTATCCGTCGGTTCAGAGAAAATCCTTTAACCCCGATTGATCTGATTGATTTTCATTCACTTTCGTTTAATATGGCTGCCTATTTTTGGATGGCTATTGAAAATGGTGCATCCATTTTATTCTGTGGTGGGACGGCGAGTGGTAAGACAACAGCATTAAACGCGTTGTCCTTGTTTATTCCATCATCGCATAAAATTATAAGTATTGAGGATACCCGGGAAATCAGTCTTCCCCATAACAACTGGATCGCAGGAACCACCAGAAAAGGTTTTTCTGGTGCCGATGAAACAAAAACAGGTAAAGACATTGACATGTTTGATCTAATCAGAGCTGCGTTGCGGCAACGACCAAAAGTGATTATGGTCGGTGAGGTCCGTGGAAAGGAAGCATATAGCCTTTTCCAAGCCATGGCCACCGGGCATACTTCCTATTCAACGGTTCATGCGAGTACTATTCATACGCTTATTCAGCGTTTAGAAAACCCCCCAATTTCTCTTCCTAGAGCATTGCTTACCTCTTTAGATATCATCGTTTTTCAGAATGCTATTGAAATTGGTAAGAAAACGGTTCGCCGGATGACTAGTGTCACTGAGGTAATCAAACTTGATCCGGATACAAACCAGCTCATTTTCATGGAACCATTCCGTTGGATCTCAAAAACAGAGGATATCTTTGAGGAACATGGCGGCAGCAAAATCATTAGTACCATTCGACAGCAAAATGATTGGTCTGAGAACGATTTAGAAGAAGAACTCAATCGTCGGAAAACGATTTTACAATGGATGGTGAAAACAGATAAAAGGGATTACCTGGAAGTAGGTCGTGTTGTCGCTGAGTATGAAAATCATCCATTGGCCTTGTTTGAACGGGCTCAGCAGGAGATAACGGAGTTGGAAACGTGAAATCCACGCTGTACAGCCGGTTCTGCAGACGGTTATTTGCTAATCTCTTTGAACGATTTAACATTAGCGAGACCTCAAAAAACAGGTTGCTTGAAAAAGCTGATATCAGCATAGTTTACAAGGAATATTATTCAATGGTGTTGATGAATATTATTCTTGGTTTTTTAGCTTCGTTCATTGCATCAGTATTGTTTTATCTTCTTGTCCCACATCCGATTACAGCATTACTCATTTTACTGATCTCATCACTTGTGCCAGTGGGGATTGGTCTTTATTATCTGAGTTTGCCCTCATCAAAAGCAAAGACTCGTGGAAAAAATATTGATCGATTTCTTCCTTATGCTACGAATTTTATAAATACCATGTCCGTTGCAGGCATTTCTCCTGCTGAAATTTTTGAGACGTTATCAACCGTGAAATTATATGGTGAAATACAAAAAGAAGCAAAAAAGATCACCATGGAAATCGATATGATGGGTGTTGATAACATCACTGCATTGCAACATGCTATTAAAATTTCCCCATCAGATAAATTCAAAGAATTCTTACAAGGAATATTAGGTGTCATTCAATCCGGTAGCGAGCTTGGCCCCTATTTTAATCGTTGTGTTGAAAAATATATGGAATCAGATTTAGTGGAACGGAAAAGAGATTTGGAATCACTTGCGGTGATGGCAGAAGCTTTTGTGGTAACCGTGATTGCTTTTCCCTTATTTTTAGTAATTATTATTTCAATCATGGGGATGACAAGTGGTGGGATCTCTTTTGAATTTCTGTTTATTCTTGCTTTTATGATTCTTCCTCTTGCCTATGCTGGGTTTTACGTGATGATGAAATCTGGGATGGGGGAATCGATTTGAAATCATTGTTACAATCTCAAAGGTATAATCTAAAAAAAGTATATAGCTCAGATTTTACGATGAATCTCATCCTTGCTATTTCAGCAAGTATTACCATTTTTCTTTTTATTTTTGGTTTTCTCTCCCTCATTGGTATGTTAAACACCGAAGCAATTGGGCTCTCTGGAGTAGATTTTTTAGTGTTTGCAGTCTTATCTGCTATTGGACCCGTTGGGTTTTTTAATTATATCCAGGAAAAAAAGAAAAAAGATGTTGAAGATCATCTTCCTGATTTCCTCCGTGAGATCAGTAGTTCAACAGCATCTGGTATGACCGTGTTTGATGCAATTTCTTCAGCAGCACAGGCAGATCATGGCCGGCTAACCGCAGAATTGCAGCGGATGGCTGCTCAGCTTTCTTGGGGTATTTCAGTGAAACAGGCACTTGATAATTTTGCTGAACGTATCAATACTGATGCAGTGAAACGAATGGCGGTTACCGTTAACAAAGCATTAGAGATTGGTGGAAATACCTCAGCAGTTTTTGAAGCTGCTGCAAAAGAAATTGATCAATCCAAAAGGGTTGAATTACAACGGAAAACCGAGATGAGCATGTATAGTATTGTTATTTTTATTAGTTTTTTTGTGTTTCTCGCAGTGATTTTAATTATTGATAAAACCATTTTTCAAGCGATTTTTGATTTACAAGACAAGATGGCAGGTCAAGCAATTGGGAATATGAGAATTGCACATATTGATCATAACATGTTAAAATATACTTTTTTCTCTTTTGTCATGGTGCAAAGCATTGGTGGCGGGTTACTGGGTGGTTTTATGATGGATGGGAAACTTTCATCAGGTGTAAGGTTTGGTTTCATTCTTGTTCTGATTTCCTTTTTTGTGTTTAAATTCATGTTTTAAAGAATTAAAGTTTATCATTTTGATAAAATGACAAGAATCGTTTATATATGAAAAGAAGGAGAAATAATGTGTAGGTGGACGGTGAGATGAAAAGATTCAAAAATCTACCTAATTCGAATGCAGTTTCGGAAGTGATTGGTAGTTTGATTCTTATTAGTATCGCCGTTCTTGTTTTTTCGGCTATTTATCTTTATGTTTTTCCGCTTCCATCTCTTACAGCAGATACTCATGTAAAAATTGATGGATATGTGGACAGCAATGGATATATCATTCTTGAACATGCGGGAGGTGAGTCCTTTGACTCATATCGCATAGTTGTCAGAGATGAAAATGGAACTTTACTCGATTCGGTGACCTATGTTGATGAGAAATGGGGAATCGGTGGAAAAAAAATGCCGAGTAGCACCCAACTTGTTTCAGCAGATGAATGGGTTCAGGTCACTGTTTATAAAACCGATCGGGAAGGTCAGGAAACAATCTTTGATGGAATGCTTAAGGGAAACACGGTAGTCTCATCAGGTGAGAATAATTCAAATAATCCATATCTTATCTCGAGTCTTCTCACCAATACCACTGATGAAGACCTTATTTGTTTTAACAAAACAATGAATGGAGAAACAATCAATGCCTCATTTTCTGCAGATGCTTATGTGTATAACTGGAAAATAAGTGGAAATCCATTAGCTTCAATACTATTCCCAATGGAAAAAAACAATAATACCGTTGTAAAAGATTATTCTGGGAATGAATATAATGGATTAATCAGTAATGCCATCTGGAATGAAAATGGGAAGATTGGTGGTTGTTATTATTTCAATGGACAGAGTTTGATTGATGATATAGATTATTGTTTTTCTGATTCTACTATTAATGATATCACAGTTGAAGTTTGGGTGAAAACAAACGAATCAACTGGTACTATTCTTTCTTATAATCGTGAAAAATATTTTGATCTTGGGTTATCAAATGGAAAAATACGGTGGGGTACTTCCGCATCTAGTTCAACTGATGATACAATTGGATCTCAAACAGTGAGTGATAATCAATGGCATCATATCGCTGTAACATATAGTAGTTTAACTGGGGTTAGCTCTATTTTTGTTGATGGTATTCTTGATGTTTCAGAATCAAGTCATTCTACGGGTTCTGCTTTAGGAAATGGAGACATGCCAACTGGTGAAGCAGGGAAAGGATCAAACGCCATGGTTGAAACCATTTTTTCAACGGGTTTTGAAACCACTTTTGAAGAAGAAAAATGGAATGAACATAATGCATCAGGTGAAGAGGAAACCTGGGATACGCTCACTCATGATGATTTTGAAAGTGGCTGGGGTAATTTTGAGGATGGCGGTTTGGATTGTACTCTTTATACTGGTGGTACTTATGCATATCAAGGAAGCAATGCAGCCAACATAATGTATGGGAACTATGGTGGATCTTTTTCATATGACAACAGAAGAGATGTTCATACCCCGGGATATAAAAGCCTACAAATTGATTTTCATTTTCGGGCTGAAGGTATTGAAAATGGTGAATATTTTTCTGTAGAATATTATGATGGATCAAGTTGGAATGAAATCGAAACCTATACTATGGCTACTGATTTCACAACTGGAACATTCTATCATGAAATCCTTTGGATTAATGAATCAAGCTATACCTTTCCAACAGATATGGATATAAGATTTCGTTGCTTTGCAGATCACTGGAACGATGATATTTATATTGATGAGATTTATGTAAATGTCTCAACCAGTGGGAGAAAGGATTACAGCTTTGAATTACTTGATTCAAGCTCACTTCAACCCTATAATGGAAGTTATTCACTTGGCGGATATGGGGATTTTGATCCTGAATATGTTCTGTTTAATCGATCAGGTATTGATCTATCTGATTATTATAATGTAACGGTTTCTTTTTATTACAAGTATGATGAAGTTGAATCTTCAGATTTCTTTGGTTGCTATTATTTGAGAAATGGTGGATGGCAGCAGCTCCTTGAGAAAGCTTCTCCATCCGGTGAAAGTAGTTGGACAAAAGTAGAAACCCAAATACCTGACGATGTGGAACAGTTTGTGATGCAATTTAAATGGATGAGTTCATCAGATTATGAATTTTTTGCAATTGATGATCTCACCATAACTGGTAGTCTCATTGGTGATGCTAATTTCACTGGATACCTTGATTCATTGAATATCTATGAACGAAGACTTTCTGAGGAACAGATCTATCAGAATTATCTTTGCGGCAAAGATGGAGAAAGCCGTATTAGTGTGATTGTATCTGAGGAAACCGTTGTTGGACAACAATGGAGCTGTGCTGTAACACCAGTAAATGAAACAATTGATGCTCAGATTATGTCTTCAGATGTAATCACCATTATAGATTATGGAGGTGGTTAAAAAATGAGAAGAGATTGGAAAAAAACAGAGGTCATTGGTATCGTTGGCATCCTTCTCCTTACAAGTGGGATTGTCTATACTAGTGACCATGTACAGGCTGATGCCTACAATGGTGAAGATCTTGCTCTTGCCATCCTTAAGAATCAATCAACATTAGTAGGTTGCTCATATAGTGACACGGATTCAAATGGTAACAGACAAAGTATCGTTCTTTCCTCCCAGGGAACAATGTCTCCTACCCATGGCTCAAATTTTGCATTGTTCAGTACTGGAATCGCGGGAACTAGTATTGTAACATCTGGAGGGACAAATCCTGGTTCTGAACGAGGTGAATGGTTCAGCGGCGGTCAATATGGGTCCCCCGCGGATAAGGTAACCCTGGAGATGAATTTAGAGGTCCCACCTTTTATGCATTATCTGTATTATGATGTCCAATTTTTCAGTACGGAATATCCTGAATATATTAATTCAAAATATAATGATAAATTAATCATTACTGTTGATTCTCCTTCCGAGGGATCATCATCTTTTATGCTTGATGTGAACGGTGGTTATTTCGTTCCTGATTATGTTGATATCACTGGAACAGGTTTTGATGTGTATGCTCAAAGTGGTTATCCAAGTAATGTTGATTGGATTGATACAACCCCTCGTGATCCTGGTGCCGATGCCGGAGCATCTGATCTTATTCAAATTGGAGGGACAACTCACCCTGTCTCACCTCATGAAGAAATCACAGTTACTATTTCATTAGAAGATACTGGTGATAATCAGTTTGATAGTGCAGCTTTTATTGATAATCTGTTTTTCACTGGTTTTGCCAGAACCAATATCATCGCTCGAAAAACAGCACAGGACATCAATGGCGGTGATGTTGAACCTGGTGACACCATTCGATACACGGTAACTATTAGTAATACGGGTACGGCTGATCAAGAGGATAATGCTGGTGATGAATTTGAAGATAGTATTCCAGAAAATACTACTTATGTAAGTGGTTCTGCATCAGCTACCTCAGGAAGTATTAGCTATGATAGCGGCAATGATAAAATAACGTGGAATGGCAGAATCAATGCTGAGAGTAGTGTTTCACTTACCTTTGATGTCCTAGTCAATGATTCGTTACAAAATGGATCACTTATCTCAAATCAGGGTATTGTTCATTGGGATGAAAATGAGGATGGATCAAATAATGCTGATGAATATACTGATGATCCTCACACTGATGATGGTATTGATAGCGATGGAGATGGAGATACCAATGATGATGATCCTACAGAGTTATATGTAGTTTCTTTTGAACCTCCTGCGCTGGTAATTGAGGATTTTTCGGATGATACTAGTGGTGATAGTGCATCTGAAAGTTATATGGGTAGAACCTGGTTTGAAACGAGTACTGAATCAGGAGAGAGTAATTTTGAGGTTGCTGGTAGTTATTATAATTCATCAGCTAATTCTTTTAAAACAAAACTTCGATCAGCGGGTAGTCCTCAATACTGGTATTATAATTTTTCCAATCTTGAGAGTTTCCTAGACATCTGGCAGATTAGTTTCACTGGTGGAAATGCTTCAGAAGAATCTACGATGTATCTTAATTTTTCAAATAGCAATGATCAGCAGTTACTTCGATTCAAATTTGAATACACGCAGGATGGAAGTAAACCTCCTGTCGATTGGCTTCTTAACCTTTATTTCTGGAGTCCAACTAGTGGGAGTTGGCAGCGGTTAAGCACGGATACCTTTGGCTACTTATACAACAATTGGTATACGCTTAAAGTTGACCGAATCGACAGTGATACCGTTTCATATTCGTTGTATAAAGCTGGATCTCTTGTTGATACGAAACAAGATGAGACATTGACTGATTTTGTGCTCAGCCGTGGTTCTGGTTCAACATTTTCAAATCTTGCATATATTGAATGGAGTAGCACCAATAATGCTATTGTCTGTCCTTTGTTCTTCTGGGATGATCATAAGGTTGGATTGACTACAGAATAAATAATAAAAAGAGAAATGGTGAAAAAAATGCAGGAAAGAGTATTTGATAAAAACATGTTCATTATGGCTATTGCAATCATGGCCGGAATCGTTGTAATCACTTATTTTGTTGCTGATATTGTTCATCGATCTCAGATTCAAGAGTTAAATACGGAGCATACTCAGCAAATTGCAAACATTGAAGAAAACAATATTAATTTCACTAGTAGTTTTCTTGAATCATCAGTGCTTCTTGATTCCGCCCGAGAGGATAGAGCATTTGGGAATTATCATTTTGATATTGGCCG
>CAZVKY010000053.1:0-12272 GCA_964627915.1 uncultured Thermoplasmatales archaeon | reverse complement strand
GTGGTGATAACAAGTTCCCCATGTTTTATTCCTTTTAATGATTTGATGTTGTCTGCGAGTTTTTGGATGTGTTTTGTCTTACCTTTGAGGATAAGGACTTCTAGGCAGTTATCATGATCAAGATGAATATGGGTAGTCGTCAGTATTTCATTGGTATGGTCATGTTGGATTTTGAGTAACCTGTTGGTGAGATTTCCTGTATGGTGATCATAGATCATAGTCAGTGTTCCCATGGCGATACTCTCTGGATCGTGTTTTTTGGTGTTGATGAGTGCATTTCTGATGAGGTCTCTGATTGCTTCTGATCGGTTTTCGTATCCTTCATTTTCAATGAGCTGGTCGAATTTGCTGAGCAGGTCTGGTTCGATACTGACACCGAATCTTGTTATTTGATTCATGGTAACACGATTTATGCATAGTCGTGCTACGATTTTAAGGTTTTTGTTATCACAAAGCTTATAATGTAATTCCCTATCTGGTGTTACGAAATTAAAAAAAGTAATATTATAGGTGATCACTCATGCAAACAAAACAAAAAAACAACATGATACTGTTCCTCATTATTGGAATATTAACCATAAATATGTTCATGCCAGCAAGTTTAGCTGAAGATGAATCAATAAACATCGTCTGCACCAATTCAGTATTAGCTGATTTCACATCAAATATCATCACAGAAAACGTAAGCATTGAATATATCATGCCTGCTGGTGCTTGTCCTGCTCATTTTGATACCAGTCCTAGTGATGTCTCAAAAATAGTGAATGCAGATATCATTATTTCTCTTGGGTGGGAACCCTGGCTTGAAAGCCTGTTGAATAAATCCGGAAACAATGATTACACTGAGATCAAATGTATGGGTCTTGGTGAATGGAATATTCCAACAGGGGCCCTTGCTTATGTACAAACCCTAACTGAGGGATTAATCACAGCATTACCTGGGAAAAGCAGTCTTATTCAACAACAATCAAACAACTATCAATCAGAAATCAATGACACTGCAGAAACACTAAAAAATAATATCATCAATCAAAATTTCACTGATCGAAAAGTGGTGTGCATGGAATGGCAAAAAGATTTTTTGGAATGGATTGGATTGAATGTTACATATGCTTATCCTCCTCCTGAAAGTCTTTCTCTTCAGGATGAACTAGATGTTATATCTGCTGCATCTCAAAATGGGGTTGCTGCAGTCATTGATAATCTGCAGAGTGGAACCGCATTTGGCGCTCGAGTAGCTAGTGAGTCAGGAGTAAGTCATGTGATTTTTACGAATTTCCCTGGGGCTATTCCTAATACCGATACCTATCTGGATATGATTACCTATAACACTGATCAACTCATTAAAGGTATCAATTCCTTTGATTATACTACAAATCAAACACGGGATTTACAAAACCAGCTGAACTCGGTTTCATTACAGCGAAATGCATTTGCAATGACAACGGTGTTTGCACTAATTGTTTGCATCATTCTTTTTGTGATGTATCGAAAAAAATGATAAGGTGAAGAATATGAATGAAACATTAAAAATCATCGAAGGTTTCCATGGTCATCTTGGCCCCTATGCCGTTTTGGGTTATAAAATGGGAAAAATTGCTTGTGAAAAACTTGGGGCAGATCCCTTTGAAAAAAAAGTGACCGTTTCTACGGGAACAAATCCGCCGATTTCCTGTATCATCGATGGCATTCAACTTGGTTCTGGTTGCACCCTTGGAAAAGGAAATATCATCGTAACAGGTGAACAGCTTCCAAAGGCGGTTTTTTCAAATAAAAATGGGAAAAAAGTCACTATCTCCTTGCAAAAACAAATCCAAGAAGAAATCGATACCAAGGTAACTGAGGAAAATATTATTGCTTATTCAGAGGATATGTATAATCGGTTGGATGCTGATCTTTTCCATATTGAATGAGAGAGTAGTATGAGGAAAAAGAAAGCAGTAGTAGATCTCAATAGTGTTAATACCATTTATGAAGGCGAAAAAATCCCGGTTATTCATAATATCAATCTTACTATTTTTGAGAATGATTTTCTTGCTATTATTGGTCCCAATGGTGCAGGGAAAACAACATTGCTTGAAACAATCAATGGGATTCTTCCGTATACTTCTGGAAAGGGAAAAGTTTTTGGAAAACCGATTTTAAAACAGAAAACTGATATCCGAAAAAACACGGGTTATGTCATTCAAAACTTTGAGTTGGATCCTCGCGCTCCTTTTTTATGTAAAGATGTGGTGATGGCGGGAAGATCTGGAAAGATTGGCTTGTTTCGTTTTCCGAGTAAAAAGGATTGGGAGAGGGTATGGAAAAGTATGGGTCTAGTGGGAATGATTGATTATGCAAATCGACCAGTGGGAAAACTTTCTGGCGGTGAGTTTCAAAAAATCCTACTCGCTCGAGCCCTTGCTCAAGATTCAGAATTATTATTGTTAGATGAACCGTTTTCAAATTTAGATTTTTCAGCTCGAAAACAAATTGAAACACTGTTAAACCGTGTTCATAAACAGTATCAGACCACTATTGTCATGGTGTCCCATGATCTTACCTTTCTTCCAACAGCATGTAATCGGATAGTGGTGATGGATAAGGGACGAATTGTAAAGGATGATAAAAAAGAAGTAGTGTTAAATGATGATTTGATTCATTCATTGTTTCCGCAGGAGGGAGGATGATGACCTCGCTTCCATTGTTGTTTTTACTTCCATCTATTCTAGGAGCAGTGCTTGCTGGTTTTGTTTGTTCCACTATGGGAACATTTGTGGTGCGGATGAATCTTTCTTCTATTGGTTATTGTATGTCTCATGCGGCTTTTGCTGGTGCAGCATTTGGTATTCTTTTTTCGATTGATCCTATGATTAGTGCGGTTTTTTTTGCGTTTGCGACAGCACTTATTCTTGGACCATTATCAGAAAAAGCGCGATTAGAAAGCAATGTCGTGATTGGTTTTTTGTTTTCGGTGATGATTGCTCTGGGTTTTATTTTTCTTTCCTTGAAACCTGGTGAAGCAGCAACTGGTCGAGCATTGAGTATTTTGTGGGGAAGTCTTTTTTCTGTTAGCTATGATAATGTGTTGTTGTTGCTGTTGCTTTCCTTTGTGCTTCTTGTTTTTGTGCTCGTGTTTTATAAGGAACTAGTAGCGGTGATGTTTCATCGGAAACTTGCTGAATCCGCTGGTATTAATACGAAGCTGTTTTATTTTGCGGTGCTTTTTTTCACTGGTTTTGCCGTTGCTCTTTCCTTGAAACTCGTTGGTGGATTACTTGTTTTCGCTTTAATTGTGAATCCAACATCTACTGCATATCAGTTTTTTTATGATTTCAAAAAAATCATGATTTTTTCACCGTTGATTGGGATTATGAGTTGTCTGATTGGTTTTTATGTTTCTCTGATACTTGATTTTCCGATTGGAGCAGCTATTGTTGTGGTTTCAGCAAGTATTTTTGCGGTTTCCTTGCTTGTTTCACCGAAACGAAAAAAAGGATTATTATTTTCATCAAAAAAGAAAGCTTCTATGGGTCGTAATGATATGGAAATGTTTAAACAAGAGTGATTTATGAGGTAGATTTGTATGCATGAATGGGCACTTGCTGAATCAGTGATTAAATCTTCAATTGCTGCTGCGGAAAATGAAAAGATCAAAAAAATCACAGAGATTAATGTGTTACTTGGTGAATTGCAGCAGATTGCTGATGATATCTTTAAATTCGCGTTAGATGAACTCGTTGAAACCTATAAGGATAAATTTCAGGATGTTACTATTAACATTGAAACAGAGAAAACACTTCTTCAATGTAAGCAATGTGATCATTCCTGGGCGTTTCAGGAGATGAAGGATAAGTTGAGTGCTGATGAAGCTGAATCGATTCATTTTATTCCAGAGGTTGCTTTTGTGCATACTCGTTGTCCACAGTGTGGGAGTCCTGATTTTAAGATTCTAAAGGGTCGTGGGGTCAGTGTGTCTTCATTGAAGGGGGTAAAATAAACTATGGAGCCTCGTCCGAGTGTGATTCAAACCCGATTGAAAGATGTTAAACGGGTGATAGCGGTTGCAAGTGGAAAAGGTGGTGTTGGAAAAAGCATGGTTGCTTCAACATTGGCGTTGACGCTTGCAAAACAAGGGAAAAGAGTAGGGCTTCTTGATTTGGATTTATATGGGCCGTCTTCTCATGTGATCTTGGGTTTTTCCCCGGATGGTTTTCCTGATGAGGATCAGGGCATTATTCCTCAGGAAATTGAGGGTATTAAATTTATGAGCCTGGTGTATTTTTCTGAGGATAAACCGGGTGCGTTTCGTGGTGATGATGTTACAAACATTATCCTTGAATTGTTAGCTATTACTCGTTGGGATAATCTGGATTATCTTATTCTTGATCTTCCACCGGGTATTGGTGATGAAACTCTTGATGTGATTAGTTATATTCCACAAACAGAGTTTCTGGTGATAACCACTCCTTCAAAAGTTGCGTTTAAGGCAGTGGAAAAACTACTTGGAATTCTTCTTGAGGGAGATCATCGGTTGCTTGGTGTTGTTGAAAACATGGCACAGACTGAAAACAAGTTTATTTCAAAAGAACTTGAACCATTGGATGTGAATCACTTAGCAAAATTACGTTTTGATGCAGAGGTTGAGCATGCAATTGGTGATTTATCGAGATTGCTGTCCACGGATTTTGCAGGTGATGTTTCTCGTTTATCAAAAACCATTTAAGTATTTGTTTTTAATCATGAAGTATCTGAGATAGTTGTTGTTTTAGGTGGGGGATGATTTCTGCTGAAAGCATTGGCTGTTGCTTGAAGGTCTGTATGGGTTTTAAAAGACTGGTAAGTTTTTTTGTTGAGGTCTCCCATGCTGAAACAGGTTTTGCTAGTTGAATTGCTTTCACATATTTTTCTGGGTCAAATCGTTGTATTTCCCAGGGTTTAATGCCAAATACAGCATCAAAACTAGTAAGATTTTTCCAGGGAAAAAGAGCATTGTCTGCATAACTTTCAATAATGATGATTTCAGCTTGTTTTTTGATTTGTTCATAACAAGTTTCGATAGCATTATTGTAATATGTTTGGATGGTTTCATTCATCTGGGAAACACTATCAATAGAATGAAAAATGAATTTGTTTTGTTTGAGGTTTTGCTGATATTCTTCTGATATCTTATGAATTAAATGTTGATTGATTAAGAGATGATGCTGAAGTTTTTCTTGTTCGAAAAGGCTGAATCGATCCATGATAAATGGTGGGATGTTAACCAGTGAGTTGATATGGGTTGGTTCATTCCAGAGTCGATGGATAGGATTAGCAATTTCAATAGGTAGTTTTACTGTTGAATATTTTTGGAGATGGGTGATATCTTTTCCATATAATCTTCCCTGTGAAAGACTTTGATGTGCCCTGTCAAAATGATACCAGTAATTGTATCCAGAGAATGGTTTGAAGCTGCAGGTGTTGTAGTTTTGATCTGAAAAATTGGAAAGCAGTGCTTGTGCAAGACTTGTTTTTCCAGCATGTTCCTCTGTTAGTCCGATGACCAGAATGTTTTTGACCATATGTTCAACGGTGATTTCATTTCTATAGAAAAGGGTTTTCCCATTTTTAGGGAAGCTTATGGCCTACACCCAACATTATTATAAAAAATATTCTTTTATCAATATTTCTTTCAAAATCCATATCTCTTGTGAGCGTCATCAATAGGTAGAATCTCGGAAATACGAACTTCTTTTTTGGCTTCTAAAATCGAGTAAAACACTGTCCATGTATGCCCTATATGCATACGATAACGCTCTTTACCATCAATAGGCAGTTTTTCCTTATCATCAATTCCTCGTCCAGGATAAGGATTATCATTTAGCTTTCTCAATTTTTTCTTAATACTGGAAATTGTTTTTTTATCCAATAAACTAATTTCTTGATAAACCTCTTTGGCAAGTTTAACCTTATAAGTCATCTAAATCAACTAGGTCTTCATTATCTGCTTCGTCTACTTGTTTCATTTTCTGCATTAGTTTTAATCTATTCCGGGCCTGCAGTAGTTTACTGATCAAATCATCATAGGTTTCTCCTGCTTCCTTTTCCTTGCCTAGTCTTTTCCAAATATCTACCGAAACAGGAATCCGCTTTGTCTTTGTCAATGGCATGTTAAATATGTATACTATTTACAATATTAATAATTTATGGGTAAATAGTGCAAAAATGTATAAGATTCATATTCATGTTTCAGACCTCACAAAAAAAACTCATTCTTTTAAGATTCCCAGAAATTGATGAATATAAATATAAATTTGGAATTACCAATATTTTTAGAAGAGAATTAGCGGTGTATTGGCGGATGCGTTCTATCTTATTAAAAATTGAAATAACAATCCTACTCAGAATTAGATAATTATTTTTTCAATTGAAATAAAAAAGAAAAAGAGAGGTTTTATTGATCAAATGATGCGACGATGTTTGTGTATTTCTCCAGTTTTTCTTTGGGCATTGGTTTTACTTTTTTCATGGCTAGATCAATATGCTTCTGTTTAACCTTGAGTGTTTTCAGCTGTTTTTTCGTTACTTTTTCGTTCTTTGCGATGCATTCCCGGATACTTGCCATCACTGATTCATTGCAGATCGCGGCGATATCAGCTCCAGTGTATCCTTTTGTTTTTTCTGCAAGTTTCTCTAAATCGATGTCATCAGCCAGTGGTTTGCGTTGAGTATGGATTCGAAAGATTTCTTTTCTAGCTTTTTTGTCGGGTGTTGGAATTGAGATCAGTTTATCGAATCGACCAGGCCGTAAAAGTGCGGTATCAATGATATCGGGTCTATTGGTTGCAGCGATAACGGTGACATCTTTGAGAAGTTCCAGTCCATCAAGTTCAGTGAGGAGTTGACTGATCATTCGTTCAGTGACCTGGCTTGATCCACAGCTTTCATTTCTAGTTGGAGCAATAGCATCGAGTTCATCAAAGAAGATGATGCAGGGTGCGGCTTGCCGTGCTTTACGGAAGGTTTCCCGTATTGCTTTTTCACTTTCTCCTACCCATTTGTTCATGAATTCTGGGCCTTTTACGCTGATAAAGTTTGCTTCGCTTTCTGAGGCAACAGCTTTTGCAAGAAGCGTTTTCCCGGTTCCTGGTGGGCCATATAGAAGGATTCCTTTGGGTGGGTTTGCATCCATATGGTTGAAGAGCTCATGGTATTTCATAGGCCATTCAACGGCTTCCTGTAGATCTTGTTTAACCTCGTTAAGTCCACCGATGTCTTTCCAATTGATGTTGGGTGATTCGATGACCACTTCTCTCATTGCTGAAGGGGTGAGTGATTTAAATGCTTCATAGAAATCATCACTAGTTACCTCAAGCTGATTAAGTATATCGGCAGGAATACTTTCTTCATTAAGATCGATATCCGGTAACATTTTTCGAAGTGTTCTCATAGCAGCTTCTTTGCTTAATGCTTCCAGATCTGCCCCAGAATACCCATGGGTCATCTCTGAAAGATGCTGCAGATTCACGTTTTCAGCAAGAGGCATCCCCCGGGTATGGATTTCAAGGATTTCTTTTCGACCGTTTTTATCAGGAATGCCTATTTCGATCTCCCGGTCGAATCGACCTGGTCTCCGTAATGCAGGATCAAGTGCATTGACTCGATTTGTTGCACCAATCACAATGACTTTTCCTCGTTCCTCCAGTCCATCCATGATAGCAAGCAGTTGAGCGACTACTCGTCGTTCTACATCACCATGGGTCTCTTCTCTTTTAGAGGCAATGGAATCGATTTCATCGATGAAGATGATAGATGGAGCATGCTCTATTGCTTCTTTGAAGATCTTTCGCAAATTTTCCTCACTTTGTCCATAGTATTTACTCATGATTTCAGGACCTGAAAGAGTAAAAAAGTTTGCATTTGATTCATTGGCAACGGCTTTTGCTATCAGTGTTTTACCGGTTCCGGGTGGTCCATGCATAAGCACTCCCTTTGGTGGATCAATACCGATTTTATCAAAGATCTCTGGATGTTTGAGGGGGAGTTCTATCATTTCTCTGACTTGTTTGATTTCGTCTTTGAGTCCACCAATGTCCTCGTAGGTGATATGAGGACGTTTGTGTTCTTCTGCTTTGGTTGGTTTTTCGCTGAGTTGTATGGTTGTTGATTGTTGAATGAGGGCGATTTCTGTTGTGGAACTGAGTTTAGTGACCACCAGATCTACTTTTCGCCCCATGATGTTAAGTTCAATGAGGTCTCCTCGAACGATTACTCTTCCTTCAAGGATTTGTGATAGATATTGTTCTCCGCCCACGATTTGGATGGGTTCGGTTGGGGCAAGAGTTAGCTTTTTTGCTGGTTTTGCTGTTGTTTTCTGAAGGGTTATTTTGTCATCGATGCCTACGCCAGCGTTTTTTCGTATGGTTCCATCGATTCTCAGAGTATTTGTTCCTTCATCTTCGGGGTATCCTGGCCACATGATACAGGCCGTTTTTTTAGGTCCATTGATGAGGATGACATCTCCAGCGGTGAATCCAAGTGTTGTGGCTACTTTTGTGTCTAATCGTGCGATTCCTCGCCCGGTATCTCGGGGTTTTGCTTCTTTGATTTTAATGTAATGTTGATTGGTTTTTTTCATAGCTTATTCTCCTTCATTTTTAAAATAGAAAAAAAGGGTGGTATGGTGGTTTTTTTAGTCGATGTTTATGTTGCTTCCTTTTCGTTTGTTTTTTGTTTTCCGTTTTTTTAGGGTGATGCTGAGCACGCCGTTGTTAAATGTTGCTTCGGTTTTGTTTTCATGTACTGGGGCGGGTAGTTTCACTTCTTTTTCCTGTGTTTTTCCGTCTTTTTGTATGGCGATGATGAGTTGATCATCAGTTGCAGTGAGGTTGATATCTTGTTTGTTGGTTCCAGGTAGTTCCGCGGTGACATAGATTTCTTTTTCTGCTTCCTGTACATCGATGAGTCGTTCTTTTTCTTCTATTGTTGGTGTTTGTTTTTGTGGTAAACCATAGTCTCTGTTCTGTGGCATGTTTCCGAATTCTTGGAAATGTGTTTTTCCATCGGGGCCTCTGCTGTAGCGATAACCATAGACTCTGACGTTGGGGTTATGTCCTTCTTTCGGTTCCTCGTTTTGTTGTTGGACGTTGTTGATGTATTGTTGCATTCGTCTGAATTGTTCTTCGAATTCTTCGAACATGTTTCCGAATCCAAAGCTTCGTCTAGGAAAGATTCCCTCGAAGAAGTCGTCAGTATCGTGATTGAATCTGCCTCTTTTGAATGGGTTCTTTTTTTCATCCATTTTATTTCACCTATATTTAGTTTTTATTTTTTTGATTTCGTCGACTTTAAGTCAACACTATACTATGTGATCGTTCTAGTATAAATAGTTTTTGTTTTTTGTTGACTTTAGACCAACAAAACTATAATCATTATCGAAAAATTTATAATGTATTCAAAACAATAGTATGTATATGGCTTATAAAATCAAACTCAAAAAATTAGAAACACCTCCACCTGGAGACATCAAGACAGATATTGATTTTATTTGCAGATCATTTGGTTATTTTTCCCAGAGAGATAAAAATAGTACCGCTGGCCGTATTTTTCGATTACTTGTTAAAGAAACAGCTGAAGGAACAAATGGATTAACCAGTGATGAGATCGCTGAAGCTCTTGATCTTTCCCGAGGAACCATTGTTTATCATTTGAACAGTTTTATCTCAGCAGGATTAGTGGTAAGAGAACGAAATCTTTATCGACTCCGTTCACAAAGCCTGCAAAAAAGTATTGAGGAAATCAAACAGGACACCCAAAGGATCTTTAATGAAATGTTAAAAATCGCTCAGGCCATTGATGAAGAACTGGGTAACTTTTACAGATAAAAAACTCCATTACTCTATAGATTTTTTTGCGTATATATATTATAGCAATTACCTTTATAGATGGGCTAAAGCATCTGTCATTTACGGGCCATAAAAAGAGAGATGCATCATCACTTCCTGCTTTTTCCTTCAACCATCGTAGCTCTCTCTTCCATTTTCATCATAGACATTATAATAATATATATTCTATAGAGATCAATCTTATAAATAAATAGAGATATTGGTTTTTGAAATGAATATCATTTCCTAAACATCAGGGGGAGACTTCTCCATTTTTTAAGCATCCCATCCTCTCTATCCTCCCCCTCCTCCCTTCCCTAAAAAAAGGATTTTATCGGATTTTGTCCTTATTTTTAATTAAATATGACAACCGGTTACTCCATGTTTTTTGAAATAATGCTGATGATATTCTTCAGCAGGATAAAAATCAGTTGCTTCTACGATTTCAGTAACAATAGGTGTGTTAAATCGTGTTGAATTGTTTTGTTTTTCCTTTGATTTTTCAGCCTCTCTTCGTTGTTCTTCTGAATAATAAAAAATGACTGATCGATACTGAGATCCAACATCGGGTCCTTGCCTGTTTCGTTGTGTGGGATCATGAATATTCCAAAACAGGTTCAGGAGTTGCTGATAGGAAACAATGTTTTCATCAAAATCGATGTGAACCACCTCTGCATGACCGGTGGTATTGGTACACACTTTTTCATATGATGGATTCTTTGTTGTTCCACCCATGTATCCAGTAGTTGTTTTCTTTACTCCCTTGAGTTGATCAAATTCATGTTGCACACCCCAAAAACAGCCGGCGCCAAAGGTAGCTTTTGCCATATGTATTATAATAACAATGTTACCTCATTTTAATTTTATTGCTTGAGTTTTACTTCAATGTAGCATCATATCAAGGTTGAAAACATGATTATAACATACATAATAAAAACTGGAATGTAGAGTGCGACCCATCTTTTTGTATCATTCTTTTTCACTTCATATCCATCCATGGGATGAATGGGTGTCATGTCAATGAACAGTGCCATGATGGTAAAAACCGAAAACATTTGAATCATTTCAGAGACCAAGTAAATATTTACGGTATAGGCAAGAAGAGTGATTACAAAAAGGATTTTAAAGATGGTGTAATACATTTTACTGTATCGTTTTTCTTTTTCTTCGTTTTCAAGTGCGGTATATGATGCTAATGAAAAGGTATTTCCAAGAATGGTACTAAAAAAGGTAAGAACTGATCCAAGTGGCCAGAATACATGTTCTGTGTATAGTTCATATTTTTTTGAGTAATGGATCCGTAAGCCTTCTCGGATGAGATAAAATAAACAGACCACGATGAGATTAATGAAGAATAATGAGTAGAAATGATTTAGATTGATTGACCAGGTCCAACTTAGGGAGAGAGAAAAAACGATGATGGCAATGAGAATAGATGCAAATTCTTTGAGATAACGGAGGTGTTTTTTGCTGATTTTTTCTTTTTGGAATTGATGTTTTTTCTTTTTTCGTTCTCCAAGATGTTCACTGGTGTAATCAAAAAAGAATTCACTGATGGTGCTGCCAAATAAATTGACGATTTGTAGAATGGAAATACTGGCAATAGTTGCAATGACGGGAACGATGCGTTTGTCCATAAATGATGAGAGCACAGATCGTTCTGGGCCTTTGTTTGTTAGTAGATTTGCTTCAAGTGTTGTAGAAAAAATGAGGACATCTGTATCTGATGATGTTATTTTTCCAGTTGAGACAAGATATGGTGTGCAGGAATAGATTTCGGTTATTTCAAGATCCTCAGATAATTGCAATTGGTTTACAATAGTATTTGAATATGTTCCACCGAGAAAGATGAGTTGTTCATATTGTGTAGTTATCGTTGAAATATTGGTGATATCCTCTTCTCTTTCTTTTTGTATATTATTGAGTTGAGGGAGAAGCTGTTGGGCAAAGGACATGAGAATATTTTCTTCCAGGGAAAGATTTTCTCCTTTGATGAGTACAAGATCATTATAGGTGTATCCTGAGAGTTGATCTCGGATGATTTGTCGTATTCCATTGATATCTGTTTTTGTTGGTTCTGGGGTTGTTGAATCAGAGAGAACGCATTGCATGTTTATGAGTAGTATACTAAAAAGGAATATGATGAGCATCATTGTGTTTTTTTTATTCATGGCCGTAGTTTTCCTTGGTATATTAAACTAGATGATAGTGATTTATTTTTTATCTTTTTCTCTTCGTCGTTTTTTGGTTTTTTTTGTTTTAAAAAAGACATTTATAAATTTCTTAGAAAAAAGATATAAGTATGTTTTAAAATTGGTTAAAACAGGTAAATTCCGATGAGAAGACCGGCGATGAAACTGATACTAATATCGATGATGAGGCAGCATCAGCTGCTGCTGAGGATGCAAGTGGAAAAGGTCATCGATT
>CAZVKY010000052.1:10042-13182 GCA_964627915.1 uncultured Thermoplasmatales archaeon | reverse complement strand
GTGAAGAATTTGTTGATATCAACGAAGCATACACATTCCAAGACTTTGTTGAATACAAAAACAATAAAGGAGTAAATGCAACCATTGTTATTGTCGAAGAGATCACGTCCAATCCAGCATACACGGTTGATGGCACCTGGGGTGATAATAATCCAGATAACCCGTTTTATCAAACACCAATCATTGGAGACAAAACAGTGTTTGATGACACTCAAGCTCGCATTAGAAACTTCATTCGATATGCGTATACGAACTGGGGAACTGAATATGTGTTACTAGCAGGTGATTCAGATACCAATAATCCTGATGAAATCATCGTTCCACATCGTGGATTGTTTGCTGATGAACATGGTCTTCCCTTGCATGGCACACTTGCCTATGAAACCGATGATCTTCCTTCAGATGTGTATTATGCGTGTTTAGATGGTAATTTTAATTATGATGGTGACACTCATTTTGGTGAAGCACCAAAATTCAATGATGAAAACAATAGCATTGACGAAGCAGATTTGTTTGCTGAAGTAAGTGTTGGCAGAGCTTGTATTGATTCAGCTGAAGAAGTCGCAAACTTTGTAAAAAAAACCATACAGTATGATAATGTATTCTATGATGATTATTTCAAACGTATTCTTTTCCTCGGTGAACATTTGGGAAGCCAATTTTATTTTCCATATGGGGGAAGCTATAAGGATCTCATTGAACCCATTCTTCCAGACACGTATGAACTCACGAAACTCTACCAACGGGATGATACGTTTGACATGGAAACATACTGGCATCTGTTAAATGAAGAACCACCACTTATCATCAATCATGATGGCCATGGCAGTCCCACCAGTGCTATGAAACTCAGTTGTTCTACAATTGAACAAATCACTAATGACCGTTATTATTTCATTTATTCTCATACGTGTCTAGCAGGATCATTTGATAATCACTGGCCACCAGATACCTATTATGATGCAGATTGTGTTGCTGAATATTTAACGGTGGAAACCCCACATGGTGCAATTGGCGTGATTATGAACTCCCGGTATGGCCTTGGGAGTGAACATACTGCTGAATCTCCATCTGGAGCTTATGATGAATCATTTTTCAAAGCCATTTTCGAAGAAAACATTCGCAAGCTTGGTCCAGCGAATCATTATTCAAAAGAAGCACATGTCAACCGAATTAATGAAAACGGGATGCGATGGGCTTTCTATGAAACCAATCTGTTTGGTGATCCTGAAATAGCAATTAAAGATCCTAATCCCACCGTAGATGTTGAAGTTTTCATTACAGAACCTAGGCAACATGCATTATATTTCAATGATGGATCACCCATTCAACTATCATTTTTAACCCAGCCAGTGATCATTGGTGAGGTTACTATTCAAACTACGGTAGAAACAAATCCGGAAAACATGCTGCAAAGTATTACGTTCAAAGTGGACAATGAAACCATTGCTGTGGACAATGAACCACCCTATGAATATGTTTGGCATCCAAACAAAAGAGGTAAACAATCGATACAGGTAATTGCAGAGAGCACCTTTAATTCGAAAGCTGAAGATGATCTATCAGTCTTTGTATTATGGTAGTGAGCTTGTATGAATCGGTATTTTATCGTATTAACTGATAAATAAAAAAAAGATGAGAAAGAGTTTTTTTGATTTGTTTTATGAACTACCGCCTAGTTGAAGACTTGGATCTCCAAAGAGATGAAATTCTACGATGCAGAATCTTTCATCACTTCCCATACTATTTTCCAAAACATATTTTTGTATCGCGCCACTATGAGCCTCGCCAAGAGAAGTCGCACCATTTCCTACCTTGTAAAAGAAATTACAATCAATTCCGCCACTGTTTTCCAGGTCAGGTGGACTTCCTCCAAGTCCCAATCCAGTGCAGCCTGTTGAGGCTATCGCACCACCTACTGGAGATGCACAAAGGGCCCAACAAAAAGAAATAGGGGTGACATATCCATTGGTCCAATACCAGTTTTCATGGGATCTCCCAAGGAATGTATTTAGTATAGATACGTTAAATAAGGCATTATGGCAACCTCCAACGATGACAATTGGGAGTTTTTCTTCATTTTTTAATTGTGGGAAATCAGTAATCGATAACCCTCCTTTAAAGGGTGATCCCGGTGGAACAGGATGTGTTGCCCAGGATAAAGGATTACCATGTCCCTCCATATTAATATATCCAGCGCCTTGATTAAAAGCATCTATGATATCTTGGGTTTCTGGAACTGGTTTATCTGTTCCTTCATGTGACCAATAAATGCGTATTTCCTCGTCAATTATTGGTTCCATATATCGAAAAGCAGTATCCACTGAATACTCACCATCAGGTTGTGATTTATTTTCATCTAAATCAAATGTTTTAAAACACCAGTCAAGGTCAGTTCCTAAACTAGAATTTCCTGCTCTATATTTACTAAACCCTGGGACGTGCGGTTCAGCATAACACCATGAGAATTGGTTATTTGTATCAGAGGATACCGTAATATAATATTTTTCGCCCGGATCAATCAAAATATCTTCAAAATTAAATGATATCCAGTCACTATTATCTGTTGGAATTTCACTATTTGTTCGTTCTGAGAGAGCAATAATTGTTCCTAATGGTTTTTCCAAATGAACCATTAAGCTTGATTCTGTCTCTTGATTTAATGATTTAACTTTTAATTCTACACGAGAAAATATCTCTGACTTTGGTTCAAACTCTTGCCATTCTTGATTATTGATATTGACAAAACCATCATCAGTTTGTTGTGTCTGATCAGCTCCATCGAAAAGATCAAAGGTTCTACCAGCAACACCTATCATTCGATTATACCATGGTTTCTCATTTGAGGAACTGGATTCATAATGTATGATTTTTTTTATTAGGGTATTTACTTCAAACTGAGTTCGACAGGCAAGTCTTCCAACATAGAGATCTGGGATGAGATCTAATGTATCTTTTTTTCCTAGTCCTCCACTTGCAAAAATACCATCTCCATTTTCATCCCAATCTTCAAATTCCCATTCAGTTTTTTCTTCATTATATCTATAGAGATCTGAATAATACAGATCAGAGATGACTCCTACTTCATTACTATGCTTGATATTGGTATATCGTACAGGGATATGCCATCCGTTTGTGCT
>CAZVKY010000052.1:0-9942 GCA_964627915.1 uncultured Thermoplasmatales archaeon | reverse complement strand
TTTTAGGGAATTGTTCTTCGTAATTTATCTTTATTTCAGCATTTGAGATAAAATGTATTTTGTTTGTAGTGGGCTGATAGCGGATTGGATAGATATCCACAATGACAAAGGTAGTTTCTTTGCCATTATCATCTAGGCCACATTTAATGGTATAATCATACCAATTATTTGGATAAAAATCACTACTTTGATAGATCTCCTCATTTTCCACAATTCTTGAATCAGAATCTTCTGCACCATTATTTTTCATTGGCAAAGGTTTGATTGAGGGTATTATTTTACCGGGTAAGGATTCAATATTGATAGGGGAATGATCAATTGAAACATCATAAATTTTTGTTTCTTTTGAAAATTCAAATACCTCTTGAAGAATGGGTAGATGTGGATTTCCCGGCTCATTTAAATCTGAATTCGTTCCAGGCATGTTAATTGAAAAATATTCTTGCTTCTGAGAAACTGTAGGTGTATCTGTAAAATAAACCATTTTTGTTTCGATTTTTGTCGTTTCTTTTTGATCTAGAAAGTTTGCTGATACTAGTCCACTCATTACAAACATACCAATAATTAAGAGAACAGTTATTTTTTTCATTTTTTACCTCCAATTAATCTTATATATATGTTTACTAAATTTAAATGTTACTATTATAATCTAAACGTAATTTTTTTTAAATATGATTCAAATTTTTATTAAAAAAAATAATAAATTAAATGATTGGGTGGTTTTTTACTTTTATTTCGAGCAACATTTATATAATCTTAAGAGATATAACTATTTGGTCCTTTTGATTATGCAAATAATTATGGGGGGTAAAAAATAAATGCATAAAAAAGTAATTTCCTTTTTAATTGTGATGCTGTTAACGATAACATCTACTGCCATTGCAAGTATGGTCGATAAAACTAGCCTACATAAAGAAAATATTGTAAAGATCGATGATGACAAGCTCATGATTAACAATGGCAATGGTTCATATACAAGTTTTGAAAAAAAGATTTCTTTTGTTAACCCTGAGGAATACAAATCCAATCGCATTTTACCTGATGCTTTTGATTGGCGAAATGTTAACGGTGTTGATTGGACGACACCTATCCGTGATCAAATTCAGGATAAATGTGGAAGCTGTTGGGCATTTGGTGCATTAGGTGCATTGGAATCAAATTATAAAATTTGGATGAACCTTTCAGATGAAACTGTTGATTTCTCAGAACAGTATATTCTTTCCTGTTCACCGGGTAGTTGTGATGGTTGGTATCTAAGTTCAACACTTGGCTGGATCAGGCATCATGGTATTATTTCTGAAAATTGTATGCCGTATGAAGCAAATGATACGGTTCCCTGTGAATCAAAATGTGAAACGTGGCGAGATGAATTAGTTGGTATAATTGATTATACGAAGATATCTCGTGGTGATATTTCTGCAATCCAAGATGCTCTTCTTACCTATGGTCCATTACCTGCAACCATGAACGTGTATGGTGATTTTTATCCTGAATGGAATGGTGGGGTTTATCAACAACAAAGTGATGAATATGTGTTT
Source organism: uncultured Thermoplasmatales archaeon (assembly GCA_964627915.1). Taxonomy (GTDB): domain Archaea; phylum Thermoplasmatota; class E2; order DHVEG-1; family DHVEG-1; genus EX4572-165. Next base: position 8,404 of record CAZVKY010000052.1, on the reverse strand, counting down.
GGTCATGTGATAACAATTGTTGGATTTGATAATAATTGGGGGGATGAAGATGAAGGATACTGGATATGCAAAAATAGCTGGGGTTCTTCATGGGGTGAAGATGGCTGGTTCAGAATTGCGTATGGTGAATGTAACATCGAAAACTTTGTTTACTATATCACCGGACCAAATTATGCACCTAATAAACCTGATCAACCAACCGGTCCTTCAATAGGGAAACCAAATGTTACTTATTCGTTTGCCTCAAATTGTATCGATCCGGATGGTCATATGCTGTATTATATGTTTGATTGGGGTGATGGAAATGATTCTGGATGGCTGGGGCCGTTTTTATCTGGTGAAACCATCTCAGCAAATTATACCTGGCCATTAAAAGGAAGTTATTCAGTACGAGTAAAAACCATGGATCTTATCGGTTCAAATATTTATGATTACGGAATTGAAAGTGAATGGTCCGATCCATTAGAAGTAGCAATGCCAAAAGGAAACAAAATAGTTTTCCTAGAATTATTTTTCAATGACCTCATTGAGTCTTTCTCAGTTTTCAGACAGTTACCTGCTTTTGGATAACTCATTGACTGCTACCTTTCATTATTCAACTGAGTCATCCTTTCAATCTTAATGCTCTTTGGTTTTTTATAATACTATAATTTTTTACAGGATGGGTACAGGATGGGTAAAATTTATATTATTATATTTTATTACTAATATTGAGTATGATATTATGGATAAGAAACTATTGTCATTATTGATGACGGGGCTTTTATTTTTAGGGGGATTTCAAGTTTTTGCTTCAGAGCAGGACTCAAAAACATTACATGAAACGATAACGCTTTCATCAATTGATATCTCTGAAATCGATTCATATACCAAATTATCCTTAACAGATGCAACAATGCTTACTAGCGAATATGGAAAACCGATGCTTCCAAAAATCACAAAAACAATGGTATTACCATTCGGTTCGACACTACAAGATATCTCCGTAGTATTTTCAAATACTGAGATAATAACCATAGATAAACCAATTCAACCAGCAGGAAAAGCAGTACCATTATCAACATATAAATTCGAGGACACTCAGGAAACAGTTGTTCACTATGATCAGTTAACCGTGTATCCCGATCAACAACTTGAATATCATCTCTCATCAGGAATTAATCAGAATAGGCAGGTTCTTTTTCTTTCGATTTCATTGTATCCTGTGCAGTATAGACCATCTGAATCAAGGATTTCAGTGAGTAAAACAATTGATCTACAAGTTACCTATTATCCGCCAGAAGAACAACTGGCAACTAACATTGATACATATGATTTACTTGTTATTGCTCCAGCTGAATTCAGTGATGCATTACAACCATTGATTGATCATAAAAACAGTGTGGGCATGGATGCTTTGTTAAAAACAACTGATGAGATTTATGCTGAATTTGATGGGGTGGATAAACCAGAACAAATAAAATATTGCATTAAAGATGCGTTTGACAATGCAGAAATCAAATATGTATTACTTGTTGGTGGACTGAACTCGATGGTTGCAGCGACACCAAGAGATGATCGAAATCAAGGAAGTGTTGATTGGCATGTCCCTGTTCGATATGCTAATGTGATCACTGAATATGATCCTGGGTTGATCAGTGATCTTTATTATGCTGATCTCTATAATGATACCGGAGGTTTTTCAAGTTGGGATTCAAATAATGATGGCATTTTCGCTAGTTATAAAATGTTTGATCCTAACCGTGATAAAATCGATTTTTTCCCTGAAGTAGCGGTTGGACGACTTGCCTGTCGAAATGTTAAAGAGGTAAACACGTTAGTTGATAAGATTATCACTTATGAAACATCTTCTTTTGGTTCGGATTGGTTTAAGAATTTTGTGTTAATTGGTGGTGATACCTTTGGTGATCCTGGAAACTATGTAGAAGGTGAACTGGAAAATCAAAAAGCATTTGATTATGTAGCAGACAAAGGATTCACTCCAACAAAGGTGTGGGCATCAAATAGAGAAAATGGTGGTTTGATGCCGGTGACTGATGATATTGTTTCTGCGATTTCAGAAGGCAGTGGTTTCCTTCTTTTTGCAGGTCATGGTACGCCAGAGATGTGGAATACGCATTGGGTCGGTGGTCCCTTTGATCATAATCAACGAGCTGAGGGAATCTGGTGGTATGATATGGTTAAATTTGAAAATCAGGCTCAATATCCTATCACTGTTGTTGGAGGCTGTCATAACAGTCAGTTCAATGTAACGCTTGCCACCTTTCTTGATTACTGGATGAATGAATTATATAAGATTACAAATATTGAAGCATTCAAACGATTCCCAGGTAGTGTGTATACTCCTCTTCCTGAATGTTTTAGTTGGTTTTTGGTGAGCCGACCAGATGGGGGTAGTATTGCTACTATTGGAAATACTGGAACGGGTTATGGATATACGGGAAATAGTGGTGATCTTGATGGTGATGGTGTTGATGATCCTGATTGTCTTGAAAAATTCGGTGGTTATCTTGAAACCTTGTTTTTTAAAGCATATGGGCAGAAAAACAGTGAATATGTTGGTGATGCCTGGTTGCAGGCGATAACGGATTATCTGTTGGTATATCCAGGAATGAAAAGTCAGACTGATGCAAAAACCGTTGAACAATGGGTGCTTCTTGGCGATCCCAGTCTTAAGATCGGTGGCTATGAATGATGTCATCCATTTTCTTTTTTATAACAACAATCTGGGGTAAATCATGAACACGAAAAGACTATTTCAATTGGCAGTTCTTCTCTGTTTCATCGTATTATTAAATTCTAGTTTTGTTGTTTCGACCTCTGTTGATAGGCAGGATTTAAGGAAAAAAGATCTTTTTCTTTTTACAAATCCATCAGATATTCCTTCATCATTTGATCTCAGAGACGTTGAAGGACAAAATCTTGTGACTTCGGTAAAACGTCAGAATGGCGGGACTTGTTGGACATTTGGTGCGATGGCCGCGATGGAAGGAAATCTATTAATGACCAATGCTTGGGCTGATGCTGGAGAAACTGGTGAGCCAAATCTTGCTGAATATCATCTTGACTGGTGGAATGGATTCAATCAGCACTATAATGCAGATATTGATCCACCAACAGGATCAGGACTGACAGTTCATCAAGGTGGGGATTATCGGGTTACTGCTGCTTATCTTTCTCGCGGGGATGGTGCAGTTCGTGATATTGATGGGCAATCGTATTCGGAACCTCCCTTGCAGCATGATTCCAATTTTCATTATTATTATCCCAATGATATCGAATGGTACACAGTTGGTGAAAACTTAGAACATATTGATATAATCAAACAAAAGATCATGGTGGAAGGAGTGATGGGAACCTGTATGTGCTATAATGGAGCATATATCACTAATTATACTCATTATCAACCGCCAGAAAGCACTCGGGATCCAAATCATGCTATTGCTATTGTCGGCTGGGATGATAACAAGGTCACACAGGCCCCGGAACCTGGTGCATGGCTCTGTAAGAACAGCTGGGGATCAACATGGGGACTAAATGGATATTTTTGGATTTCCTATTATGATAAATGGGCTGGTCATCATCCCGAGATGGGCGTGATTTCATTTCAAGATGTAGAACTATTCAATTATGATCATGTGTATTATCATGATTATCATGGCTGGCGAGATACCAAAACTACTGTTACTGATGCCTTTAACAAATTCACTGCTCAAGAGGATACACTCATCACCGCGGTAAGTTTTTTTACTGCTACAGATCATGTGGATTACCGCATTGGTATCTACGACCGGTTCATTGATAATACATTACAGGATGAATTATGTATGCAGCAGGGTTTGATAGATCATACTGGTTTTCATACCATTCGTCTGAATACTCCATTAGGTTTTGTTCAAGGTGATGATTTTTATGTCATGATTTCATTATCGAAAGGAGGTCATGCCTTTGATCGAACATCAACGGTTCCTGTTCTCCTGGGTAGTACTGAAAAATCTGTGGTTGTCCCCTCCTCTGCTTCATCTGATCAAAGCTATTTTTTAAAGGATGAACAATGGATGGATCTCACCGATGTCAATGAAACCGGTAATTTTTGTATAAAAGCATTAGGAAATGAATGGGTTGCGCCAGCATCAGATTTATCCTGTAATGATACGATTCATCTAACTGGTGTGCCTTCGAGAAGTACTATTAGCACCACTATTTTTATTCAAAACACGGGAGAGATGAACTCAAGTTTGCATTGGAAAGTAATGTCTGTTCCAGAGTGGGGTAAGTGGACGATTGATACCTCCACTTATCAGTTCATCAAACCTTCTCAGGGAAAAGTACCTATAAATATTACTATTGTTGCTCCTTTTAGAAAAAATACGGAGTTCACTGGTTCCTTAGTGATTGCAAACAAACAGTTCTCCGAGGATAGTATCACTATTGATGTAACGCTTTCAACCCCGTTTTTCTCTAATCATATCTTTTTTTCACGAATTATTCAATTATTTCCCTGGATTTGAATAATATCATCAAATGATACTATTTTCTTTCTTTTTTTTCAAAATAAAACATAACAATATTTAGTAATGCAAAAAGGTTTATATTATGATAACATATTAAATATATTAATAAAGGGGGTTCAAATTAATGAAAAAAACCAAAATTTTTAAAAAAAGCGCAGTTATAGTGACTACCTTATTTCTATTTTTCATGGCGATGATTCCTTCTTTTACCGCTTCGGTTCAATCGCCAGATGAACAAATACAAACAGACACCATGAAAGAAACATTACAACATCTTTTTGATGAAGGAGAACAATTCCCACCAGTAAGATATGACACCAATTATTATCCTGAGCAAACGGCAAAACTTGCTGGTGAACAAAATGATATCGGTTACAATGCAGATGCAGGAGATAGCATCATTCGTTGTTTTCCTCTCTATGTGGGTGAACCAGTTGAAGAAACAACCCCTGGACGTGGTAGAACTGGATCACTGGATCTAGAGAACGGTGATGATATTGATTGGTATACCTTTACTGTCTCAAAAGGTCAAACGATAGAAGCAACAGTATCCAGTGGATTCAGCATTGAGCTAGCTGATAGTACTGGAACACCTGTTGGCACTAGTTTTACCGCTGAAGAAACTGGTCGACATTTCGCCCAGGTTACGACTGATGCAGCTGGCGGAAGTTACACGTTTGGTATCACTCTTTCTAATCAAAACGATGCAGATACTGGTGGAGATGCTGGTAATGATATGGGTGCAGCAACATCCATAATGCCAGGGTCATATAGTGGTTATCTTAGTAGTACTGATGTTGAAGATTGGTATGCGTTTGATGTTAGTACTGGTGAAGGAATCGTTGTTGAATTAAAACCAATTGATAAATCTGATTTTGATGTGTATCTATATAATCCATCGGGTGAAGAGGTTCATTCAGCCAAATATTATGGTGAAGACACCCTTGAGTACCCTGCGGATAGTAGTGGGACATGGAAGATAAAGATTGATATGTTCCCTGGTTGGGATACTAGCAAATGGCCAGATGATTATTATCTCTATGGCTCAGGAGCATACACGCTTAATGTAGAGCTTGGTGCTGATGTTGAATCCTTGATTGAACCAATCAGTCAACCAGATATCACTCCAATTGCTCAAACGTTTATGATTGAAAATGATGCAGCAACAAACAAGGATGAATATGGTTATCTTGCTGCAGTTCCCGCGGCAAATTATGTTGAGGATGGGAAACGATATGTATCCCCAATCGTGCTTACTGGTGTTGATGATATTCCAACTTGGTTTACAACGGTTGATGAGACCACGCAATATCTTCTGGATGATTGGAATACCTATCTAGATAGACATGAAATGACCGCTGAAGAATATCAAGTTCCAGCTGATCCAATCCAGGCAGCTGCTTCCATTGCAACTGATAAATGGACTTCATCAGATACTGTGGTTATTGCTACAGATGGAAGCACGTTTACTGATGAGATTGAAATTATTGTTGATGAAGAAAAATCACTTTCTTCTAATCCAGTGGTGGAATCTGTATCGCCTGCTGATCTCAAAGATTTTGGTGGCACTGCTTCTCAACCATTGTATCTTGGAAAAGAATGGGGTGCTTTGCATTTGATCACTGAGGGTGAGGATTTTGCTGGAGATACTGGTTTGATCACGCCACGGTATGAAGCAGTGATGGATGATTGGTGGCCATATCCATATGATGCCAATGGTCAGGATTATGATACGTTTTATCCAGTCACCGAAACTGGTCTTTGGTTCCCTTATGTATCAGAAACTAGTGGCTTGGATAGTTTTGATATTGTGAAATATCCTGGTGATCGATATTCAATTCCTGTTTCTACAACAGATACCAGCATTGAGGTAAGTATTTCTACTGAGGAGGAATCAAATCTTATTGTGTATCTGATTGATCCTTTAGGAAATGTGAGACGTCCAATGATGCCTCATTATAATGGCGGGGAGATTAAACCGATTCATCAATGGAATGGTGGTCATTGGGAACATGATCAGGATGAGTTCCGTCAATTGATCCTTGAGCCACATCAAGAATTTGATGTTTCAGTTCATAATGCTATGACTGGAACATGGACTGCTATTGTTGTTCCATTCATGGGTGAAAATGGTGAAGATACTGGTTTTACTGGCACATATTATATTACGGCTCAGAAACGAGTGTATACGGAAAATCGGATCAATGCAGCAATGTCAGCAGCTAATGCAGCAGTGATTGCTTCGATGAACCATGCTCCATTATTATATGTCACTGAATCAGAGGTACCAGCTGCAACTAGTGATGCCATGAGTTCACTTGGTGCAAGTAATGTTATCTTTGTGAATATTGGTGGGGTAAGCGCTGCTGATGTGGGTGCTACTGAAGAATTAAGCAGTATGCAACAGGTCATCGATGTTATTAAAGACCATGATCTCTCTGAGAACTTTATCACGGTTACCTCCCTTGGTACTGGTGATGGTTATTTTGCTCCTGCAGCAATGGCAGCAGCTTATCATACAGGGCCAGTGCTTAACATTGGAGAAGCAGCTGAAGCATACAATACTATTGATAAGATTGCTGCTTGGCGAGAATATGCTGGTGATTATTATCATGGAGCACGATCCGTTGGTCATTTGCCACAATTAAGTGAACCAATTAGTTTGACAAGCCCCCCGCGATGGATTGATATTTTCCTTTATTATTTCACAAATGATAAAGAGTTCCCACCAATTGGTTTAGATCTTAAACTGCAATGGTTTGGAACAGTCGCTCAGGAAATGCAAAAATTCATTCAGGGTTATGATCTTGATTTAGATGGAAAAGAAGGATTCTTATTTGTTTCTCCACGTGATACCGATATTCGTGATGTTGCCTGCCGAGCTCTTGTAGGTAATGAATCCTATGCGGGTCATATCCCTGTTGAAACAACGGCTTTTTCATCAGATGTGATCTGTCGAAATATATTGTATCCAGCAGTGATTTATGCTAATCCAGGAAAAGATGTGGTCACGTCACAAATGATGAATTATCCTGATGGATACACCTGGCAGGGAAATGATGGCAATGGATACCCGAATTATGCGACCCGATCAATGAAAGAAATCTTTATGTCCCGAGGTCGGTTTTTTGAAGGACATGTGATCTGGGATAATCTGTTAGAACGATACAATAAAGGAGCCGTATTCTCCTATTACTCGGGTCATGGAACTGGTGGATCGGGTATTTCAGCGCAGTTCAAAAATATTGAAGAACAATTTCCACTAGCGGAATTGAATCATGAGCATTTACGTGATTTTGATTGGTGGGATGCCTGGCGAGGATACAGCGGGTATGATAATTCTCAAACCCGGACTGCTCGGTGGGGTGGATCATCTGGTTATAATTCTCAGGAACCAAATCTGTATGATATCATTCATTTTAAATGGGCTGATGAATCTCTTGAGAACCTTCATAGTGAAATAGAATGCTGGAGTTCTTGTACCACGGGTGAACACTGGGGTCCAATCATGTATCTATCACATGGATCCGCACTTTGGTATGGTGCAGCTGGTTCAACCTATGGTGTCCAGGATGATCTGCATAATGATTGGATCTTTCATGATGTCCTGGTTAATGGTGAATCCTTTGGACCATCTGAATCTAAATATCAATGGATATTCAACCGGGATTTTACAACACTTGATCCAACCACATTGTATGGACGATCCACGTTGTTTCAGATCACCTCAGGCGGCCTTACAAACGTGAAAGCACTCTACGGTGATCCAACCATGACCTGTTATGCGCCTGACTGGATTGAACCAGTCCCAATCGAAGGATAAAAAAATAATTCCTTCATTTTTTTCTTTCTTCTTTTTTACCTGTACCGGTATAGAAATTATTTTATAG
>CAZVKY010000051.1:0-13219 GCA_964627915.1 uncultured Thermoplasmatales archaeon | reverse complement strand
GAATTTCTCGGTAACTGAACAGTGGATAAACTCTTAAATAGAATCATTCCATCCTCATCCAGGGTTGATCAAGATGATAGAGGCATATATTCTATTGACATTGGAAGGAGATAAAGTCGAGGAAACCATTAAATCGATACGGAGAAAAATCCCTGAGGTAAAAGAAGCAAAAGGAGTAACTGGACCTTATGATGCCATCCTTTTAGTGGATGCAAAAGATCTTAAGGAACTAACTAGAGAAATCGTTTCTAATATTTATCGAATAAATGGGGTCATTGATACCACAACGGCAATCGTAGTTGAATCAAGTGAAGATGAATAATCGTTTTTTAAAAAACCATTGACCAATGTCAAAAAAATCACAACAGAACAACTCACACTTCACATCAAACAATGATGTAAAGAGAAAACAAAAGATACTGAAAAGAAAACGGTTACAACGAGAACGAATCCTTCTACACATCCTGAACAAAAAGACAAAGATTACCACTTTTAGGATATCAACGACAAAAGTTGAAAAACGAAGAATATCACCTGTTGAAGGCTTAGCAATCCTTATTGGTACACTGGTTGGTGCAGGAGTCCTTGGTCTTCCTTATGCCGCATCAACCGTGGGTCTAGTCCCTGCAATAATTATTCTGTTTGGGGTAATGCTGTTCATGCTTTTCACTGCATTCATTGTGCTTAAACTATCAGCTGAAATGAATGGTGCACAGTTAAGTAACATCGCACATAAATCATTGGGAAAATCCGGCGGATGGATTATGTATCTGAGCATTATGACTATGGGATTCGGCGCATTTCTTGCCTACATCTCAGGGATAGGAAGTATTTTTACTAATTTATTCGGTATTAGTGATACCATCGGTGGTCTTTTCTTTTGGGTCCTTGCCTCAGCAGTTATCTACTCAGGATTAGAAGCAAGCGGGAAAACAGAGTTGATCATGAACTTGGTCCTACTTGTTCTTTTCATTGGTGTCACGGCCATGCTGCTTCCTTATGCAGAAGTTGAAAATGCACGTTATGTCAATCTTGGCGGCATCTTTTCAATGGTTGGCGTGGTCATCTTTGCTTTTGGCTTTCATACCGTTATCCCTGATGTTTACCGTGGTATTGGAAGTTATCAGAAAACAAAGAAAATCATTGTGCTTGCCTTTCTTATACCCACCGTGATCTATGCTGTTTTTATGGTCATCTTTCTTCTTACCTTTGGAAAAAACACGCCCCAAGTCGCAACGCAGGGGCTTGAAACCATTTATCGTGAACTGGGAACCATTGTTGGCAATGCATTACCCTTGATTGCGATTACCACCAGTTTCATCGGACTTGGTCTTGCACAACAAAGCAACAGTAAAGAATTTCTCAACCTGAAAAAACCACTTGCCTGGGCACTGACCGTTGTTCCGCCAGTGTTGGTGTATCTAGCAGGTGTGCGAAACTTTGCTGATGTCCTTGCGTTTGCGGGAAACACCGGCAATATGATGGCTTTTATCATCTTGCCTTTATTGATCTGGGGTATCCGACGTTTTCGAAAATAAAACTAAGGGAAATCAAAAACCGCAATTAATATTTAAAAAAAGAAAGAGGGCTGAATAGTTCAATTAACCTAAGCCAATGGAACATCCTTTCGTAAATCATCCTTCATTTTGCGACCTGTTTGTTTTTCCCATTCTTTTATTGGAATGGAATGTTTATCTCTAATGGCATCGCCCACACCAATGCCATTATAGGCACAGAATGGCACAATACCCTCCAAAGTTGTGTAATGAATTACACAACGTTTTAGCCGATCGATATTAAGGTTAAATGGATCCTGAAACCACATTGAACCCAGAAACAGACTCTTATAATGAAATCCACGTAATGAATCGTAACTTCCACCAATCGCTGCATCCTTCAGTATTTGTTTTAAATCAAAACCATGGGGGGCTTTTTCGTAATCAACAAAATCATCAACTTTTCGAAGGAATGAAGTGGCTACACGTGCTTTTTTGAATGGACCAGAAATCTCGCTTTCTTTATCAATGAATGAAAGCAATCCCTCAACATCGATAAAGCGAGTCACTGGTGTTGGATTACCATCGTCATCAACAAACAGATAGGTGGCCCCGCCACAACCAGGATGAGCCGTGAATTCTACTTGAGTTTCTCCTTTTAACATTTCAATGAGTTTAGACACTGGAAACACAAACGGTACTGGATAAAAATCATCTCTGGAAATCTTACCATCGAATTCATCCTCAAGTGCTTTCATCATGTTTACATAATCCACTCGTTGTTTCTCCCGTTTTTCATCTTTTAGTTTTTTAATCCGACCACAAAACGAAATGGGTTGAAAATTCACTCCTCTCACGATGTCCATGTTGTCAACTGCAAATTTCACAATTTTCCCGGTCTCAGCTATATTCTGATCACCGATGAGCACGGGAACAAGAACCACTTTTAAATTTGCTTTCCGAAGATTTTCAATAGCTTGTTTGTTTTTTTCAATCCATGGATTTGTTTCTTTTGTAACTCCATCAAAGCTCATGTAAATGGTGTTTACCTTTGCAGCTTTTAATTGCTTACAATATTCAGCACTATCAGCAAGTTTTAATCCATTGGTATTGACCTGTACATGGGAAAAACCCACTTCTTTTGCCATATGAACAATATCTAGTAGATCCTCACGAATTGTTGGTTCTCCACCCGTGATTTGAATGGCCTTTGAACCTAGAGGATGCTCATTTCGAGCTTGCACCATGAGTTTTTTTATTTCATCCAGATTAGGTTCATATACTGACCCAGAGGCCCCAGCGTTCATAAAACAATAACTACAGCGAAGATCACATCTGTTGGTAACTAAAAGATTGGTAAGCACACTTTGTGATTTATGAATATCATATAATGCCGGAAAATCAAGCACCTGGGTTTTAACATCTGGGGAATCAATACCAGTTACTTTGTATTTGATCCATTTTTTATAAAGATCTACATCATTGAAATAGATGTCTTTAAAGGTTCCATGTTCTTCGCATGTTTTTTGGATGAAGACCTTTCCATCTTCTTCAATGATTTCAGCATCGATTTTTTTGATGGTTCCTTCCTTATAGCATCCCGGACAAATTGATTCCGTTTTTTCTAATATGTTCATACGTCATCAAATCCATTACTTTTCTGACACTCGGCAGATAACATCAATTCATCCTAGATAAATATTTACCAACCGCTGTTTTTTTCGATATTTTAATGTTGTAACCTTTTTATGAATTATCTGTTTCAGCAGGTTTTGTTTTTTTAAATTTTTCACAGCTAAAATGCTGTCCGGTTGTGTAATAATGTTTAAAATGTTTGAGCCACCGCGGGCTTTCTTCAAAATCCTCAACAAATTCAACAAAGGTAGTAAGCCGTTTCATGGTCTCCGTATTTACCACATGTTCAATGCGGCAGGCATCTTCATTTGCAATTTGTTCAGGGACTCCTAGGATGCAAAGGAATTCACGAAGGGTTTCATGTCTTTTTTTGGTTTTCACCGCGATTCTATTACCTTTTTTAGTTAAGGTGACCCCCCGGTATTTTTCATAATGTATGTATTTTTTTTGTTTTAATTTCTGAAACATTTCAGTCACACTAGAAGGGGAAACTGAAAGGTATTCCGCAATATCTTTTACTTTTGCAAACCCTTTTTCATCAATGATAAACGCCAATGCTTCAAGATAATCTTCTGTTCGTTCTGAGGGCATAGTATCACATAAAACTTTGGCCTACCTAAACTATTTTGGTTTATAAAATTTTCCTTGATTCATCCTTAATAATCAGGCTGAGGACAATATGCTAAAAGATGGGGTAGATTATTTATTGCATCTAACTCTTGCAGAGTAGAGAACAATACAATTCCTATTTTTTTTTGATTATTTGTTCTGAGAGTTTTGTTCTTCTACTGAAACGAGGATAGTATCATGAACAAATATCTTTCGGTCAGCAGTTTCATCACTTACTAACGTAAAACCTAGCGACTTCAAGCAATTGATGATTTTGTTTTTCATTTTTTTCCTCCAATTGGGATGTATGAGAATAACACTATTTATTGAGCTGTTTTTCCAAAATTGTTTTTTCTTTTCACCAGACCACCTTTTAATATTCTCACTTGAGCATCCAGCTTTCGAATCTTTGTTTGAATATGTTTTTTCCTTGAACAAAATTTTTGTTCACTGATCTTATGTTCTTTGAGTTTTCTTTCAAGATCGCTGATTTTCCCTTGGTTTTTTTCAATGCTATACTCCAATCTATCTATTCTTTTTTCCATTCGATTAAATGCACTCATTGTGTTTTCACCTCCAAAATTGTTTTAAAACAATACTCAGCAAAAAAACACAGTAACGTTGCAGAAAAAACAGAATTTTTTCGATCAACCTCTACCTCATATTCTCTTTTGATGAGTATCACCAACGTTTCTATCATAGGGGCCGTCAGCCATTGGTGTGGCGGTTTAGGTTTTATATACCTTGGTGGGCTCCATCGCCAACAATAAATAATACTATTTACAGTAAATATAAATTTTTCGTTTTAAAAAAGAATTTTGATAGTATTAACCCTTCAGAAAAAGTTAAAAACCCCCGGTTATTACTGGCAATCATGCCAGCAGAAGTTGATGAGGATACTTGTATTTCATGTGGTGCATGCGTGGATGCTTGCCCCGTTGATGCCATCACATTAGATGAAAAGGCAAAAATTGATGCAGATACCTGCACGGAATGTGGTGCCTGTGTCGATGAATGTCCGGTAGATGCAATATCTTTATAAAAAAAATCCATTATTTTTCTTTCTTTTTTTTCTGTCCTGTAATTTTAGTAAAACCAGTATATTGTTGCAATACTTCTGGAACTTTTACACTTCCATCTTCTTGTTGATAATTCTCAAGGATACAAGTGAGCCCTCGTTCAATAGCAATCAAGGTGGAGTTAAGGGAATGCGCCATTTGTGTAGGCATCCCATCTTTCTCTCGATACCGGATTTTTAAACGCCGGGTTTGATAATCAGTACAATTGCTGGTTGAAACCAATTCTCTGTAGGTTTGCTGTGCTGGATACCATGCTTCTAAATCAAATTTTTTAGAGGCCACAATACCTAAATCACCAGTACAAATATTCACCTTCCGATATGGGATGTTAAGGGATTGCCAGAACAATTCAGCGGTTTCAAAAAGATAATCATGTTCATTCCAACTCTGCTCTGGACTGGTAATTGAAATCAGTTCGATTTTTTCGAAATGATGAGTTCTAAAGATGCCCTTGGTATCCTTTCCATGAGCTCCTGCTTCAGTACGAAAACAGGTGGAAAATCCAGCATAACGGATGGGGAAATCATCTTCATAAAGAATTTCATCAGCATGCATGCCCACCAGCGGTGCTTCACTTGTCCCAACTAAAAACAAGTCCTCATCTTCTATTTTGTAAACATCATCACGATAGGTTGGAAGAAATCCACCTCCTTGCATCACAAAACCTTTTACCAGTGTTGGTGGAATGATGAGTCTGTATCCACGTTTTCGCAATAACTGCTGGGCATGCTGAATGATAGCGAATTCAAGACTGACCAGATCATCTTGTAAAAAATAAAATCGTGCTCCAGATGTTTTTGCTGCTCGTTCAATATCAGCAAGTTGCAAGTGCTCAACAAGATCAACATGGGATTGTGGATTGAAATCAAAGTCTGGTTTATTCCCCCAGGTTTCCACGGTTACATTTCCTTCATCGTCTTCACCATAGGGAACGGATTCATGAAGCAGGTTTGGTATGTGAAGGAGAAGTTTATCTCGTTTTTCTTTAGCTTCCGCTCTTTTTTCTTCTAATTTTTTAATCTTACCTGGGATTTGTTTTGCTTCAGCAATCACCTGGGGGATCTGATCATTTTTTCCTTCTTTTTTCAGTTGTTGAATTGATTTTGTCAGTTCATTTCGTTGTTGCCGAAGGCTATCTTCCTCTGTTTTTAGATTCCGCCATTGGCTGTCTACTTCGATTACTTGGTTGAGCATTTCTAGATATTGTGGTTTTTTCCGTCGCTTAAGATTTTCTCGAACAAAATCTGGTTTTTCTCGAATGAGTTTTATATCTAACATGAATCACAACCGGGAAAGTAGTTATTTCTTAAGAGTCTTTTTGTCTTGTTAATACGTGGTTTTTAACATTTTAAGGAAATCCAAGCAGGATTATTCTGAGAATGATTCCCATGCTGAAGGCAGTGATAATCATAATCAGTGTTGATTTGAAGAGATCTTTTAATCCAAGCTCGCGAAGAAGAACGGAAAAAGTGGCTACACAGGGAAAATAAATAGTGAGCATGGTAACAGCGATAACCAGTTGAAATGCAGTGAGTTGTAATGGAATGAGGGTTCCAACTGCTAGATCTTTTCTAAGGAAACCGACAACAAGAGCAGTGGTTGCTTCACCTGGAAGACCGAAGAGGGTGTTTATAAAAGGAGAAAGTGCTGAAGAGATTGCTTGCATGATGCCAATGTGATAAAGGATGTTAATGAGCAGTACGCCGAGAAAGAGAAAGGGAATTGCTTCCTTTATAAACCAGCGAATCCTCATCCATGTTTTTTTTAATAATGCTGGAAGAGATGGTCTTCGATAGGGTGGAACTTCTAGAAAGATTTCAGGTGATTCTCCTTTGACATAATGATTCATGATGAAGCCAAGTAGGAGGTATAGGGTGGCAAGAATGAAAAAAACAAGGGCGATATAAATAACGCCGTATTGACCGAGCACTCCAAAGACCATGGCGGTTTGGGCCATACAAGGTATACCGATGGAGAGAAGAGTTGCTGAGATGAATCGTTGTTTTCGTGTTTCTAAGGATCTTGTTGAAAGTGCACCAGGAACATTACAGCCTAGGCCAAGGAAAACAGAGATGATTCCATGACCATGCATTCCTAGTTTATGAAAGACATTATCTACAAGGGTGGCGAGTCTGGGCATATACCCGGTGTCTTCGAGGATTGAAAGCATAAAATAAAAGGCGATGATATAGGGAAGCACCATAGCAAGGGGAACGTATAATCCTGTGGTAAGCATACCCAGTGATTCTTCGAAAATAATTTCTTTTCCATATTCTCCGATAAGAATAGTATGCCAAATGTTATCACCAATCATGTTTCCAAGATAAACAACGAGTGGTCGATAGTATTGCTCAAAGAGTGGATTGAAAAGATAGGTGATCAATGTTTCTCCAATTTGTCGGACCAACCAGAATGCTGCAAGAATCACAATGATTGAAACAGGTATTCCAGTGATTGGATTGATGGTGATATCTTCTAATCTGTCTCGGAAAGTATGATGGCGATGGGTTACTTTTTCTACTTTTTTGATGAGGGTTCCAATCTCAATCCATCGTCCTTCATGGCTGGTGGGTTGTATTTTTTCATTAATAGTCGTCTTTTGAAGAGAGTTTACTAGTTCTTTTATTCCTTCGCCGGTGAGTGCCACAGTGGGAATAACGGGGAGTTGTAGTAATGCTTGCAGTTTTTGGTAATCGATTTTTATGCCTAGGTGTTTTGTTTCATCCCAGAGGTTTAACACGATGACCGTTGGAATGTGTCTTTCGAGGAGTTCGAGGGTAAGGTAGAGATTTCTTTCGAGATTGGTGGCATCGATGACGTTGATGACGACATCTGCATCATCTAGCATTTTTGTAGCGACTTCTTCAGCTTTGTTGGATGGTTCCAGTGAGTATGTTCCTGGAGCATCAATGATTTCAATGGTTTGATTGTTTAGTTTCAGATGTCCTTTTGAAAAATCAACGGTCGTTCCTGGGTAATTTGATGCAATGACGTTTGCTCCGGTTAATCTGGAGAACACCACGCTTTTTCCTACGTTGGGATTACCCATGAGAACGATTCGTTTTATGAAATCACTTCCACCAGTATTTTAGTAGCCATGCCTCTGCCGATGGTGATTGCTCTACCATTTACTTTGATGGTGATGGGTCCGCGGAAGGGTTGTTTTGATACCAGGGTAATTTGTTGTTCAACTCTAATGCCCATGACCTGCAGTCTTTGTTGGATGCCATGGCCTCCTTTGATTTGATGGATGGTAAGGGGTGTTTTTGATGGTGCATGTTGGAGTTGGATTATTTTTTTTGTCATAATGTTCCTGCCGGTGTCAGTCTCATATGATACACTGTATAAATAACTACTATTTATATTTTTTTTGTACACCTAATTAATTTAGGTTAGCCTAATATAAGATCTTTTATCTAAAATATTTCTTCAAAAAACATTTCCTCAAAATAATTTAGACTAGATGCGCACGTTGAGCAACATACAAATTTACCCCAACATGCTTCCAGCAACAATCCTTAACGATTGCAGGATCCGTTGGAGCGAAACTTTTACAAAGTTCCATGGTGAAAGCTAGAATGCCCTGTGTTGCGTACAGCCAATTCTCACTAGTTCCAATCGTTCCACCAAATCGAGGGATAAGATACTCTCGATTGCTCCACCCATGAGTCATCAACCTATAACCATCAATCTGTGACATGTTCTCACCAATAGAAATAAACGTTTCCTCATCCGGAGCAGGAAGACTAGTATGCATCCAAGGATATAATATAACCTCACTATAACTATGATATGAAAGAGAGATTTTGATGTTTTCATGGGCTAAGACAAAATCACGAACGGCCTGGGTTTCCAATTCTGAAAATGGAAATTCACCACGATAATTAAAACTTTGATCCAAAATAAGAAATGGAAGCATATAATTGAAAGGTAACAAAAAAGGCAAGTTCCAAAGATAATCATAATTCCGGTTAAGATTAACACCATATGAGGTAATTTCATCAGCATTACCAAATGGTCCATGATTTGGTGCATGATTCTTTCTAGAATTATATTTTACTCCATCAGGAGAAACCATGGGAATAACAAAAATTTCAGTACTATCAATTAGAGCCTGAATTCTTTCTTCAGATGGATCCTCATCAATCAATCCATCATTATCATTATCGATACCATCAAAATCATCTTCATTAAGCAATCCATCATTATCATTATCAATATTACCTTGATGATATGCTGCTACAATTTCTTCAATAAAAAAAATCAGTGATTCATAAGAGGGTTTTTCATTTCCATGATGTGCTCCCATGAGAAGAACAGCTGGTTCCTGTTCATTTTCTGTTGGATGATCAGAAATCTTTACCATCCAGATGTCTCGTCCTTCATAAGTATTTCCAATTGATTCCAAATTAACAATATCTGAATACTGTTCTGAAATGTTGGTTAAACATTGGCTCATGGAATCATAAGTATGATATTCATACGGATCAGGTTGGGATAATGATAAAAAACTTTCTTGTTGACTAAAAGACACACCAGCAGGACCTTGTGAAAGAATGAGAATGAATAAACTAATGATTGCAAAAAGAATCTGTTTACTACTTTTTAACATAATTATCCCCAATCACTATAAATTATAGCTTCACAGATTATTTAACTCTTTTGAAGAAAAATTGAAAAATATTCAATAAAGTATTGTTTTCGCACATAATTTCTTTTTTGCCCCCAAAAAGCATTAATAATACAGGAATCTATCCCACAATTATGTGTCTTGCTGTCCCTGGAAAAATCATTGATATTGATAAGAAAAACAACAAAGCTACCATTGATTATGGCAATGGAACAACACGATCCGCAAATATTTCACTGGTACAAGTCAAATGTGGAGAATATGTACTCGTGCACGCCGGATTCGCCATTCAAAAAGTTGATCCAAAGGAAGCACAAGAAACATTACAATTATTTAATGAAATGATGACGGAAGGAGATGAATCATAAGTGTTTTCATTAAAAGATAAACAACTGATCACCTCCATTGTTTCAAAGATTAAAAAGAAACATATTCATCTTAAATTCATGCATGTTTGTGGAACCCATCAAGATACCTTGATGAAACATGGACTGGATTCCCTGCTTTCATCTTGTGGAATTGACATACTGCAGGGACCAGGTTGCCCCGTCTGTGTCACCAGTCCCAATGAGATAGAGGAAATGATCACACTCGCATCTCATGATAAAGTTGTCACCTCATTTGGGGATATGATGCAAGTTCCTGGTGAACATCATTCTCTTAATTATATGAGAACCAAAGGTTGCGATGTTCGAACGGTTTACAGTATTGAAGATGCTGTTTCCATCGCTGAGAAGAACAAAGACAAAGAAATCGTGTTTATGGCTGTAGGTTTTGAAACCACTGCTCCAACAACCGCTGCGACATTGCTGACAAATCCACCAGAAAACTTTTCCATTCTCTGTGCTCATCGCATTATTCCCCCCGCCCTGCAAGCGATTTTGGATATGGGGGAATTAAAACTTGATGGCTTTATCGATCCAGGACATGTTTCCACGATCATCGGTACAAAACCATATGATTTCATTTCTAAAAACTATGGTATTCCCCAAGTAATTGCTGGCTTTGAACCCGTTGATTTGGTAATGGCAGCTTGGTTACTATTACAACAAAAAGAGCAACAAGATCCCCATGTTGAAAACGAATATACTCGCGCTGTTAACACTGAGGGAAATAAAAAGGCACAAGAGGTAATCAAAACGGTCTTTGCTCCATGTGATAGTAAATGGAGAGGCTTTCCAGTGATCTCACAATCTGGTCTTCAATTACGATCCAGTTTTGAACAATTTGATGCCCGTAAAAAATATGAAAATGAATTAGTTGAGATTAAAGACAAAGACATCAAAGAACCACAAGGCTGTCGGTGTGGCGAATTGCTACGTGGATTGATTGCACCCACTGATTGCCCCTTGTTTGGCAAAACATGTACCCCTGAGTCTCCTGTTGGCCCCTGTATGGTAAGTGCTGAAGGAAGCTGTAATATTGTTTTTAAATACGGCAATTGGTATAAAAAAAAGGCGAAGATTGATATATGATGGGGAATATTATATTCAAACAAAGCACTTCTATGAAGGAAAATGAATGAAAAACCAGACAAAAAGAAAAAAGGAACTGGACCTGAAACGAACAGAATGGAGAAAAACACATCGTTCGCTTAATGGAAAAGTTATTATCTATCCTGATAAACCACCCGAACATATTAATGCTCGTGGAAACAAGGTCTATAACTGGTTTTGGAAAAAAATCCTTCTCACGGTAGATTTACATGAAATCCCTCCGATTATCGGGGCGATTAAACAACGGCTAAGTCATGAAAACGATGGCCGAAAAATCCGTAAGTTCAGAACCATGATTGGGATGGCAGATGATGCATACCAATTGAAAAAACTGGAAAACATTAAGGATTCAGATACAGAATTACAATTAGGTGACAAAACCGCTTATAATGCAGATCGAGGAATCATTTATCAAAATGGGAACATGTTTAGCACAGAATTCTCAGAAGATGAAGAGAGAATCCTTGTTCGTGATGTAGAAGGAATCATTGTAGACATCCAGTATGGCAACAATGGAAAAAAGGAATCATCACCTTCAGAAATAAAGCAGGATTCCTCATCCTATGAAAACTGGGATTATAGTCAGAAAACATGATTTGCCAACATAGATACTAAGACGTTTTACTGATTTTTTTCAATGCATTATCCAATTTTTGAAATACAAATTCAACTTCTCCTTTACTGATTATAGTTGGTGGTAAAAATCTCATGTATTCATTTGTTGAAAGACTGGTTTTTACCCCTTCCTCTTGTAAGAAGTTCCTTAATAGTTCAACATTTTTTTCCTTTCCAAGTGAAAATGCTATCATAAGCCCTCTTCCACGAATGTTTTCTATCACCGGATATTTTTTCTTTAACTGTTGTAATCCATCGAAAAACTGTTTGGATCGTTCTATCACATTTTCTGTTATTTTTTGTTCTTTCATTTGTCTAGTAGCAATAAGGGCAGCTGTCATTGCCATAGGATTTCCCCCAAACGTAGATCCATCATATCCCGGTTTCATAGAGGACGCAATTGTTTCGTTTGTAACGACTGCGGTGATGGGGTAACTGCCACCAAATGATTTTCCAATCGTGATAATATCTGGAACAATATCATAACTTGTACAGGCAAACCAATCCCCTTTTTTAATAGCTGTTCTACCAAAACCAGCTTGCACCTCATCATCGATGATAATTAACTCTTTCTCTTTTTTTAATTGCCACAGATCTTGTAAGAATGTTTCATCTGCAGGAAGATTACCTGCTTCTTCACCTTGAACTAGTTCCATAATGATAGTTTTTGCATTTGTTTCATCAACCATTTTTTTTACGGAATCAATATCATTGAATGTTACAAAATGAACCCAATCCTCCCTATGCAGATGGAATGGTTTCCGGTATGATTCATTCCAGGTTACTGAAACTGCACCATGAGTTCTGCCATGAAACCCTTGTTTAAAAGCAATAACTTCTTTGTTTTTTGTATACGCTTTTGCTATCTTAATAGCCTTATCAACTGCTTCTCCTCCAGAGTTCTGCCAATAAAAATAATGTAATCCTTTTGGCATCATCGAATGAATTTCTTTTAAAAACCGTGTTCTTGCTATCTGGACCCGGTCTTCTTTCATTGAAATTAACAGATCTGCTTGATTAAACAATCCTTTTGCTATTTCATTGTTTGACATACCCAGGTTAGTGGCACTGTAGTTACTATCCATATCAATGTACCATTTTCCCCTAGTATCTCTAATCCAACATCCATTTCCCTTCACTGGAATAATATCTTGTTCTAAATGGGAAACGGGAATTTTATATTTTTTATGGATATCTATCGCTTCTTGGCTCGATATTTCTGAGTATTGTAATTGATGGACAATATCTTCCATTTCCCCAGGATTTATCATTGCGTCATCTAGAAAAGTTACTATTTCTTGACTTTGTCTTTCAGTAAGTTCAGCTCTTGGATGAGTAACATCTAAGTTTTTTTTAAGATCCGCAATAACCGTCTTTTCTTTGTCTGCAAGAACATTTTCCAATACCTCAACAACTCTTTCAAACGTGGCATTAGTTCGTTCTGGATGATTTGTTTTATTATACCGTAATGCTTCTTTTAATTCTTTTAAATACATACTTTTTCCCTCAACTTTTCATCTAAAAAACATGATGCATTTACGAATAAATTCAAAGATCACATAATTCAGTAAAATGATACATATTTCCAATGAAAATATTACTGTCGCTATAAATAATTTGGGAATAAAATGATGACTCGCCAACATATATTATAATGAG
>CAZVKY010000050.1:0-13437 GCA_964627915.1 uncultured Thermoplasmatales archaeon | reverse complement strand
ATCCCGACGGGCCCATAACCCGTAGATCAGTGGTTCGAATCCACTCCCCGCTACTAACCATATCCTTAAAATCAGATGACTAAATACTTATTTTCAGATGAACAAAAAATCCATCAGATTTTGGGAGATAGATGCCTACAGAGGCATCGCCATTATTATGATGGTACTTTTCCACATTCTCTTTGACATCAATTTTTTAGATCTATATCAAATAAATCTTCATCTTCCCGGTTTCAGATTGTTCTTATATCCCATAGGAGCCTCATTTCTGCTTCTAGTGGGTATTTCGTTAACCATCAGTTATTCAAAACATAACAAAACAAAAACCGAAAAAGAAGTATTCATTCATATTTTTAAACGGGGGATAAAGATATTTTTTTACGGGCTTCTCATCACGCTCATTACCTATCTTTTACTTGATGAAGGATATATTGTTTTTGGAGTGCTTCATTGTATTGGAGTAAGCATTCTTTTGTCCTACCCATTTCTCAAAAATAAAAAAGTAATAGTAAATATAACAACTGGAATTATTTTAATAATACTAGGTATCACTCTCCGATTTTTTGTATTTGATTTCAACTTTCTTCTCTGGCTTGGTTTTATTCCAAAACATTTTTACACCCTAGATTATTTTCCACTTCTCCCCTGGTTTGGCATAGTCCTTATTGGAATAAGCCTGGGACAACTCTTCTACAAGAAAAATAAACGAAGTTTTCATATCAATGATTATTCAGAAAAATCAATAATTGTTTTTCTCTCACATCTAGGAAGACATTCCCTTCTCATCTATCTATTCCATCAGCCCATCATTCTCTTGTTATTATTATTGCTAAAACAGTATCTCTAAACAGAATTAGAACTTCAACCCAAGAGAAGGAACATAGACACCAGACCCCTTCTTTATCATACCTACTTTTTTAACCTGCATCTCGGAATACTTCGATAACACATCAATTGCTTCATCAGCATCATCCTCAGAAACAATAACGGCAAAACCCATGCCCATGTTAAAGGTTTTATACATCTCTTTCTGATCGATATTACCCTGTTCCATCAAAAAAGAGAAAACATCCTGCGGCTGAAAAAGATCAGTTAATTCAAATTTCACATCTTCTTTTAAACGTAACAGGTTTTTCAATCCACCGCCTGTAATATGAGCAAGACCATGAACCGTCACCTTTTCAAGCAACGCAAGGATTTCCCTCACATAAATCCGTGTAGGCTCAAGAAGGACCTCTCCAATGGTTTTATCAGGATAAAACCCCTGAGGGAATTTATCATTCAATGTAAATGGTGACTGTAAAAGCACTTTTCGAGCAAGCGTATACCCATTGGAATGAAGTCCGCTACTTTGAATTCCAATGATAACATCTTCTTCAGTGATGGCCTCACCGGTGATAATCTTGTTTTTTTTCACAAAAGAAAGACAGGTCCCTGCTAAATCAAATCCATTAATCAACTCTGGAAGCGATGCTGTTTCCCCACCAATAATAGACATATTAGACTGCAATGCTGCTCTCTGTAATCCTTTTCCAATCTCTTTTGTGATTTCAGGATTTGGATCATCAATAGCTAGATAATCAACAAACGCAAGAGGTTCAGCACCCATACAAATCGCATCATTCACATTCATAGCGACACAATCAATGCCAACCGTATCCCATTTCTTTACCGCTGAAGCAATCAATACCTTACTTCCCACTCCATCCGTGCACAGTACCAAAGCATGTTCACCGAATTCTATCATCCCTGCATAATGACCACCAAGTGGTTTTCCAATGCCTTTTCTTTTTGATTTCATCTGTGAAACAAGTTGTTTTATTGCTTTTTCCTCTCTGTTGATATCAACACCTGATTCCGCATAGGTCATTTTTTTCAAGAAAACCACCACGTTTCCACGATTTGGGAAACATACTGCTGGTGATAAAGTTTTTGAATTTCCTCTCAGTTATCTGATTAAAAAGAATAGTTTTTTCACAGATGGTTTCAGATGAAAACATTACAAGATATAGGAGAGCGAAAGGCAATCGAACAGATTAAAAAAATATTATCCAACCAAGATTTACCAGTTGAAATTGGTGATGATTGTGGTGTTTTCAAAGTTATTGATCGCTATATCCTGGTAACCACAGATATGATCTCAGAACACACCCATATTCCTCAAGAAATGACCCCTTGGGATATCGGCTGGTTTGTGGTCGCAATAAATCTTAGTGATATCGCAGCGAAAGGAGGAACACCACAAGGAATAGTCATATCCTATGGTCTTCCTGAAAATTATTCTGTTTCAGATTTCACTCAGATTGTGCAAGGGGCAAAACACTGCGCGGAAACCTTTGATACTCCTTATTTAGGTGGAGACACCAAAGAAAATAAAACATTGACTCTTGCAGGAACAGCTATTGGAAGTGTCTCACCTGAAGAATTTATGAGTCGATATGGTGCAGAGAAAGATGATGTAGTTGCAGTCACCGGCACACTGGGAAAAGCAGCTGCTGGTTATTATAGTCTTCAAACAACAGATGTTTCTCAGAGAATAAGACAAGGATTGATTCATCCCATCCCTCGCATCAATGCAGGAAAAAAATTAGCATCCAGCAAACAGGTTCATTGCTGTATGGATTTATCTGATGGTTTATCCTCCTCTCTCTATCAACTAGGAACATGTAATCAACTTGGATTTGAGATAACAAGGGAAGATATTCCTGTTTCTCCATTGCTCATGGAACTTAAAAAGAAAGATTTCGATAGTTCCCTAGATGAAGCCCTTCTTCATTTCGGTGGAGATTATGAACTACTCTTTACTACATCAGCATCAGATTTTCCAAGTATCAAAAAACAATTAGCATCACTCAATGTATCTGTCACTATGATTGGTGTGGTCACCAAAAACAATGATATCATCTTAAAAACCAAGAAAAATAAAATCATTCTTCCAAACGAAGGATATCAACATTTTTCAAGATAAAACTATGGCATACATCAATCTTAATATTGCCCTTATTTACATATAGGGAGTGATTTGTTAAGAAATGTTTTTAAATAATAAAGAGTAAAATAAAAATAGACATGATGAAAAAACTATTCAGTCTCATGCTTATTATTCTTTTAGTTACACTTTTATTTTCAGGATGTTTAGAAGATTCAACTCCAAAAAACAAAGCTCCCATCGTTGAAATTGATTATCCAATGGATAATGCAACGGTTGCAAGTATTGTAAAAATCACGGGAACGGCAACGGATCCTGATGATGATGCTGATGTTGAAACCGTGGAAATAAAAATTAATGGAAGTGACTGGGAAACCGTTGAAGGAACAACTGAATGGAGCTATGACTGGAACACCTATAAACATCAGGATGGGCTAACACCACTTTCTGTGAGAGCATTTGATGGAAACACCTATTCAGAACTTGTACAAATAAGGGTAAATATTCACAATCCTGAGATTGATGAAAGTGAAGCACATAAATGGGCAGTGTTTGTCATTGCAGCCAATTACCCTGAAAAAAATGAGACCAAACTGGGAAATGGTGGTCTTTACCTTGCTGAAGATATGGCTTCCTATTTTGTTGAACAATATGATTTCTCAACAAGTAATGTGTTTATTCTCTTTGATGATGGCTGGATACGTGAGGATAATGGCTATGGGAAACGGATAGAAACACTTCAACAACGTCCACATAAATATGATTTTCATTATGGGGGAGCAACAGAAGCAAATGTTGAAACCGTGCTCCGCCATGTCGTTGAAGAAGCAAATGATTACACCGACAGTGAGGTCTTTTTCTGGTTTGCAGGTCATGGTTCAGGAGATACAGGTAATCCTATCACTGGTGGAAAAATACTAAAAAGGAGCGCTCTTTATCTCTGGGATGAACTTTTAACAGACCGTGAACTTGGAGATATGTTATATAGTCTGCGAGCTGATAAAACCACGGTGATTGTTGATGCCTGTTTCAGTGGTGGATTTGCCCAAAGAACAATAGCTGATTTTCCAACCTTTTTCCTTCTTAACTCCCGAATTCCGGGTTCTGGTCGGGTAGTGATTTCTGGCGCTAGTAAATTCAGATCGGGATTTGCCAGTACCACCCGTGGTCCCTTGTTTACTCTTCTATGGTATGAGGGTTTAACCAGTGGAAAAGCTGATGGGTTCAGACCAGGTATTCGATCAGTGGGAAAACCACCAGTGCTTGGATTAATAAAAAACGGTCGCGTATCTGTTGAGGAAGCATTTTATTATGCACGTTATGTCTTACGAAACGATGAAACCTTTGATGAATATGAATCCATGGAGCCTCAAATCAATGATCAGTATCCTCACCGAGGGATACTGCGAAACAATGGAGAATTAGAACTTTGAATGATTTTTTTGTTTTGCTCTTGATTTTTCCCTATCTCCGTCAAAAGAAAAGAATTTAAATATATTTAACAAAAAATTTAATAAATGATGGGTGTGTTATTTACTTAGAATCGTAATATCTCTCCTCTATAAATGAAAAAACTTATTAAACAAAGAACAATACTTATAATAATGGGTAAATAAAAATAATCAATATTGATAATGGTGTCTCTCTATGAATTTGAAAAAAAATGATAAAATCATTCTCATCGTAGGCGTGGTCATTCTTGTAGTCGCTGGTGTAGGCATAGCACTTTATTCTGCTCCAGAAAGTGACGAAAATGTTGGAGAACCCTCTGATGAGGTCATGACTTATACATACACATGGGAACAACATACTGGTGAAAAAGTCATTGGTGAATCACTTTACGCTGGAAAAAATTCACCATATGAAGATACCGTTATGGTATCATCTGGACCAAATACTGTTATAACAAATGTTGATCTAAACCTTGTATGGAAAGATGATTATAGTTATGGATTACTGGTTAAACGCGGATTAGATACTCTTTCAGCAGAGATCTCTTTAGATGATGAAACCAAAACTGAATCCTCAAAAGGAAGCGGTAACTTTACCTTTTTTTATACCGTAAATAGCCGCCCGGATGATAGTTCAGTAGAGGCAAGAGATCTTACTGAAGCAAAAACCAACATTAACAATATTATCACGGGAGATAATGAAGCATCATTTGATGCCACCGTTACCGTGAATACTGGTGAACGATTCTGGCATCTCCTGCATTTACTGAAAGTCATCCGTGATAAAGGAAACGATTTTGAATTAACTGCAACCTATACCTATTACGAATATAACATACAAGCACCTGAAAATTCAGATAACGGTGGATCCAACTCTGGTGATGATACCAAAGAAACTGGAGATGACGGTAATAATCACAATGTAGGCGAGTTCTATGTTAACCTTGGCTACGGTAGAGGAATGATCTAACTTCATCTTCTCTTTTCCAAAACTCTTTTTTTTCCCTCTTTTTTCTAAATTTTAAAACGAAGTAATGCAGCAATGCCACCAAGTCCATCTAATTTTTTTCCCGCATCATGCATAGTGTTAATAATGGTAAACTCACTTTGATTGGTATCAGCAATCTGCAAAAGTTCATCCCCAATCTCAGTTCGCACCATGGTATCCGTAATAAGCAACCGGTCCACTGCACCATTCTGCAACGCATATTTCACTTGTTCAGCGCCATAACTAGCCAAATTGTTTTTTCTGATCTCCTGAAATAACTGATCAACCAGTTGTGTTTCAAAAACCACACGGTTCTCTTTAGCAATATGTTCCACTACACCGGATTTCACTGCTTCATGAATCCCATTCATCCCTGCGTTACCGGCTGGATGAATAATACATTGATCAAATAAATCCGGATAATTCTCACGACCAAATTTCACAAAATGATCCTTAGTAAACCCTGGCCCAACAATGACCAATGGAGCACTTTCATCCTTATGGGTCTTTAACAATACGATAATATTTCCGAAATATTCTCTTTCTTTGTTTTCTGATTCATATTGTTTGCCCGATTGTTGAGAATCAATATCAGCAATCCATTGCACACCACTCTGACGAAGCAGGGCAACTGTTGCTTGTTCATCATCAAGTGAAACAAAAAGAACCAATGCCTGTTTTCTTTGATCCACAGCCTCCTTGATTCTTTTCAGATCATGTTGCTTCCATTGCTCTTTGACAATAGTTATCTTATCTTGATTGTCCGCGGTGACATTTAAGGTATGATATGATCCTAAATCCTGTGGTCCCTCCTCAATAATACCATGGATCCGTAATCGATCTGAAAAATCATGAAACTGGACTTCTTCCACCCGGATTCCAAGTTTCATACGTTTCTTTGATGATTTCTTGGTCCTAATCTTATCTGTGATTTGATCATCAGATCGAAAGGTCACTGCTTTTACCAAATCATCTTTTTGAATAATATTTGATAAATGCCAGATATCATCAAGGGTTTCAGGCATCAGTTTTATCTTGTTATGATCTGCATCCTGAAAGAGCACCTTCATTGATTCTCTGCCTCCTCTTGCTTTAGATGTATTGAATTAATACTAATTTCTCCTGGTGGAAGCACTTTATTGATTTCATCGGAGGAAACCTTTAAACGCTCAGCGATTTGATGTGCAGCATCAGTTTTTGAGGTTCTCCCGGGTTTAATGATGACAAATGAGAAACACCATTTTTTTATTGCTGAAATAGGGCCGCCCATGATTTTGTCCATGTTCTCAATCCGTGTTTTTCCAATGCCCATTTCTAGCTTACAGTTACAGAAATGTCTGCTCCCACGGATAATAAATGCACCCCTTGGCACATATTCACCGCTTTGTGGTGTCTTACTTACTTGATTGGGGAGAACCCAATAGGCTTGTGCCTCCGTGAATTGTTTCCATGCTTTTGAATAACAAGCTGAAAAGATACACGCTTCCGTTAATGTTTGATCAGTTATCTCTATTGGTTTATCATTGATATCAGTGTTTTTGATGATGCAACTTGGTGCACCATGAACATCAGCATGGGCATAGCGATCATCTTTTTGCATATGTTTTTTGACGATTTGATCATTTGTTTTTGCATCCTTTCCACCAATGATTAGGTTTCCATTGCTAGAAATACACCAACGATATGTTTCAAACCAGAGTTTTTTCTTTGGTTTCTTTCTGATTTGAATGCCTTGTTGTAGCTCTGTTTTTGTTTGTTTTTTCATTTGTTTTATTCGTTTTTTTGTTTCTTCTGCTGCTTGTTTGGCGCCTTGTCTTTTTTGTTTGAGTTTTTTACTCATATTATAGGCGTTTTCTGCGTTTTCAGCAACTGATTTCCGGAAATCTAGGCTTACATCAAATCTCTGTTGTTCTAAATCATTTAGGGTTACAATCAATGTATTCTCATATGGATTAAATGTTTTCACCAATGGATGCTGTTGAACTTCTTTGATAAGCTCTTTTTTTTCCTTTTGGTTTAATCCTTGTTGAATTGTTGATAGGATCTGATCACATTCTTTAAAATGAAGATAGATTAATTCTCCCTCGATTTGTTTTTTTTCGATTTTTTCTTTTAGTTTTTCGATTGCTTGTTGCTGCTGGGAAAGCATTCGGTGTAGTTTTTGTTGTTTTTTATTGACTGCACTGTTTTCTGTTTGAACTGAGGAATCCTTGTCTGTAATTGCTGTTTCTAAACCTTTTATCATCTGTGGAATATCTTCGAATGTGACCTTATCATAACTGATGAATCTGAATGGGAGTACATCAATGATTTCTTCATTATCTTTTACTAAAACAGGTTGAAATAAGTGCTGTTTAAATGTATCAATAATGTTTTTAAAGGTATCAAATAATCTGTCTAATTCATCTTGTGAAAAAGAGGAAATAGATTGATTTTTATCGATTTCTGCTTTTTTACAGAGTTCTTCAGCATATGCTCCGCCCATGTTCAGTTGAGAAGCAAGTGTTCGAACAATATCTGCATCACTCTTCTGCAGTATTTCAAAAAATGATTCCTTTGAAATGGTCAATGGATTTTGCTGAGATGGTGGAGGTTTATATTCTTCCCTTGATTTTAACACTCGATGAGACCACTTTTCTTTACTGAACGGAAGAATGATCCTATCGTTTTCATTGACTAGGATAATGTTACCCTGGGAGAAAAGCTCAATGATAAGTTTCACGGTTTTTGGTCCCTTTTGACATTCAAAGATGATAATTCGATCGAATTCATGTTGGGTAATGGTTTGAATCCTTGCATTTGACAGATATTTCCGCAAGGTCATCGCAAAAGTTGAAGGTGTCATCGGTGTGACAATATTTTTTTCTGTTCGACAGATCAATTTCCCGTTTCTAATAAAAATCGATTCTTTTTTCTTTTGTTTATTTCTAATTTTGATGAGGATTTCCTGATTTGAGAGTTGATATATTTTTTCAATGTAGCTTCCAATGAGATTTTGAAGCTCAAAAGCTATAACATAGATATCAAAAGCGGCGAGTTGTCGTTTCATCCTTCCTGGAACATATAGGGATCGTTGTTTAAAAGCCCTCGCCTATGAAGCATTATGGAAAAACTAAAACAACAAAAAAATGGCAGAAAAGCCAGCAGGGGGTGAACGCCGCTGGCACTTTTCCCCCGTATCTTACGTCGTTCTAAAAAACACAAGACAAAACATCATTAATAAATCCCCTAACAGGGTAATTGAAAGTATTTTTTTTCAACAAAGTTTCACTCACCTCCCCAAAAACAATCTAACTCAACTCATCTTTTCTCTACTCACATGTCACGAACTGGTGTAGCACATCTGCCACTTCATGGAGGAAAAGCCCCAAAATGGCTGTTTAAAAGAATGGTGAAACTCTCTGAGCAAATTGTTCAAGTGCTTCTGTATGAATACGGCAAAGAAACATTTCTCAAACGACTTTCTGATCCTTTTTGGTTTCAAGCATTAAGCTGTGTGCTTGGTTATGATTGGCATTCAAGTGGAACCACAACGGTTACCTGTGCTGCTTTGAAACAAACAATAGATCCAACTGAATATGGTTTTGCCATGATGGGGGGAAAAGGAAAAACCTCGCGAAAAACACCAGATGAAATCCAAAAAATCGGATCGGAATATAACATATCAAGTTCTCTTATTGAATCATTACAATATGCAAGCAGAATGGCTGCAAAAATTGATACCGCCGCAATACAGGATGGATTTCCTTTATATCATCATGTATTCTTTTTCACCGAAGAAGGCAGCTGGGGTGTTATTCAACAGGGGATGAATGAGAGGAATCATTATGCACGTCGCTACCACTGGTATTCAAAAAACATGGAATCATTTACCCATGAACCAAATACCAATATCGCCTCAGAAACCTTTGAACAATCAGTATTAGACATGACCAGCCAATATAGTACTTCTGCTCAACAAATAAGTCTTGATCTAATAAATGATAATCCCTATCATATGCAACATGAATGGAAGAAACTCTCTCTTGAATCAGCTCAACGAACTCTTGATAACTGGAATGAAAAAATGATTTCATCTAAACCAGCAAACCTCACTATGCCTCGAACCATAAACTGGAAAAAAATGAAGGAACTGTATGAATTTCAACCTAGAAATTATGAGGAGCTGGTTTCTTTTCAAGGAGTTGGTGCTCATACCATACGGGCACTTGCGCTTATCTCTGATCTTATCTATGGAGAACCACCATCTTGGAAAGATCCAGTGAAATACTCATTTACCGTCGGTGGGAAAGATGGAGTACCATTTCCTGTTGATACCAAGGTAATGGATGAATCAATTATGCATCTTAAAGAAACCGTGAAGCAAGCACATATCGGTGAAAAACAACGGCTTACTGTTCTGAAACGATTGCAAACATTGATACCCGACCCATGTAATGTATAGAGCGTCTCTCTGATTTATTCATATTCATCAGAATTTTTAGAAAATGTTTTAACATGATAGCACATATGCTAATTCAGTGTTCGTTTAATTTGGATGTTTGATGGGAAGATAGCAATAATTATATTAAATGAACTCTCTATATATCCTTGATGATGGTTTGAGGTGAATGCATGGCAAAAAAAATTATGGTAGTTGATGATAATCCAGATGTTATTTTCTCGGTAAAAAATGGTTTAGAATCACTCTCTGAACACTACGATATTAAAGGTGTGGAAAGTGGTGAAAAATGTTTAGAAATCCTCGAAACAGAATCCCCCGATCTGATTCTTCTTGATATTATGATGCCTGGGATAAGTGGATGGAAAACATTTGATAAAATAAAGGAAAACCAAGCTTGGAAGAACATCCCTGTTGTTTTTCTCACTGCAAGAACAGATCGTGTTGCAAAAAATGCTGGTGGATTTCTTGGTGAGGATTACATTGAAAAACCATTTGATATAAGTGATTTACAGGGAAGAATCGAAAAACTCCTTGCATAATCGTCTGTTGAAATACCTTCTTTTTTCAATTTTTTACATTTAAAAACCGAGAAAAAAAGGGCAGTATCTATTTGTAACACATTCCTATTTTCCCTTATGCTTTACATCATTCTCACCACACCATTATGTAATCTCCACTGCCGATATTGTGGTGGTAGTCTATCTGATATGCCATCTGATATCACCTATGATACGGTGACATTACAACGATTCATCGAAAAAGACCCAGATGCAATTGTTGCATTTTATGGTGGAGAACCCCTTCTCAGACCAGAAATAGTGAAACGATATTTAGAAGTACTTTCTGCGAAACATTTTGTGATTAATACCAATGGTTATTTCATTGAAAGCATCCGTGATGAACTCCCCCAGTTTGATACTATTCTTCTCTCCATTGATGGGCGGAAATCAATTACTGATGGATACCGACAGAACGGCTGTTATCAACAGGTCATGCATGCTGTTGATGTTATTGATGATAGCTGTTTTCAAGGTGAACTCATCGCTCGCATGGCGGTTTCTAAACAGACCGATATCTACAAGGATGTTACTCATCTTTTACAGTATTTTCCTTTTGTACATTGGCAACTAGATGTGGTATGGAGTGCACTCTGGAAACTCGATGAATTTAATACATGGGCTGAACAATCATACAAACCTGGAATAAAAAAACTCATCAGTGATTGGATTGAGGGCATAAAACAAGGTCAAGTAACAGGGATCATTCCGTTCAGAGGGATTATGACTCGCTTACTCTATGACATCAATGGTCTTCCCTGTGAAGCTGGTGAAAATGCTGTTGCGATAACAACTGATGGTCAGATCCTTGCCTGTCCAATTGCTCCTGGTCATCCTTGGAATGATTTAGGTGATATTTCAACGGGTTTTCATCAAGTTCATGTAGATAGTCCCTGCCCAAGCTGTGATGTCTATTCTCTTTGTGGTGGGCGTTGTCTTTTTGCAAATAAGGAACGATATTGGGGAATGCAAGGTTTTTATGCAATTTGTGATGTAACTAAATTTTTAATCAATGAATTATATCAGTATAAAAGCAGTTGTGAACCCTACAAAGAAAAAATAAAATATCCACCATATAATAATACAACGGAAATTATCCCATAAAAAAATAAACTCTTTTTCTTTTTAAACAAGCATACAAGATATCAACGTTTTGCTACAGATGATTGGAAAAAACAATCCACCAGTCTTTTAGGTTATGCATGGGATAGTGTTACCAACTGGAAATATGATGAAAAAAAACGATGTTTGTGCTGATACATTCAAAAAAAAACAGCATCATCTGATGATACCTGTTCCCATATGATGTAACTTATCTGCATTTAAATCAAGAAGTATAACCGGTTGATTTTTCATATAACAAACTGGTTTCTCTGTTTCAACAATCATTTTTTCCTTATCGATACTTGTTATCTTAATGGGAATGGTTTGCAGACCAATCGTTGCATGAAATGATCCC
Organism: uncultured Thermoplasmatales archaeon; assembly: GCA_964627915.1. Lineage (GTDB taxonomy): Archaea > Thermoplasmatota > E2 > DHVEG-1 > DHVEG-1 > EX4572-165. The sequence goes on along the minus strand of CAZVKY010000050.1, from coordinate 1,609 downwards.
CTGCTTAAATTTGGATAAAACGGGTTTTTAGAAAATGAAAGAGTTAATGATGAATCTGATATAATCTCATCTGAGGAACTAAGAAGATATCCTCTTTTCAAATCATTAACATTCACTCCTTTTAATGCAAGACCCACACGTGAACCTGTTGGTGCCTGATCAACATCGTTATCCTGCATTTGAATAGAACGAACAATGGTTTCTTTTCCAATAGGCTGAATAACAACCTTATCATGTTTTCTCATGATTCCTTGAGTTAAAAACCCTAAAACCACCTCACCTACTCCTTTCACATGAAAAGAATGATCAATGGTCACAACACCAGCAGAATCCTGATTTCTTTCAACTGATTGCTGCTCAAGAAACTCCATAATCTGATGAACATCCCTTGACATGAACTGAAATGATTCAAGGGTAGTATCTTTAATCATTTTCTCCAACTGATTGGTATCAGCATATGGAGGAATAATAAACAACCCCTTCTTTATGTTTAATGAATCAAGCATAAGAATTGTCTCACCGACAGCTGGGCTGATCTGATCCGCTGAAACAATGGCAACATCAATCATGTTCATAATCTGGCTTTTTGCAGTAATCTTATCCTCAACAGGGAACACAAAAGAAAAAACCATCTCATCTCTTTTCCGATGAAAAAAACCATGTCACTTGCTGTTGCTTTTTTTCCTAATTCTTTTGCCAAGCTATCATCATGAAACAACCCAGTGGTTAACTGTTGCATACGCCCTTGCATAAACCTCTTTTACATAAAGGTATTTGTTTCTCAAAGCAAGGTAATATCTGTTGAATTAGAAAAAAGGAATCATAAGTTTTTTTTAGGATAACTAAATCTATCAGCTAACGTGAAGATCGTGGTTACAACAAAACATGAAAAACGATATCTCACCCGTGGTTTCATCGACGGTCTTTTAGTAAGTTTAGGAGTGGTCATTGGAGCTAGTACTGCTATCGGTACAACTACTGAAGCAGTGCGCAATCATTATCGCCGCAGGAATCGGAGGTGGTGTGGCCAATGGACTTTCAAATATAATTGGTGCATCAGTTGGAGAAAAACTAGTAAAAGAAATTGAGCTTGCTGAAATCGAAAAAGCGATGCTAAAACAAGGTGGGGATCTTCATGGCACCACAATTGATAAACAATTAAATCAAACACTTCTTTCTAGTGCACTTTATGATTTACTGGCTACCTTTATCGGCTCAATCATACCAGTTATCCCCTTCATACTTGGTTCATTTCTTTTTATTTCAGATATGATTTCTCTTTACATCTCCATTGTTGTTTCATTGCTTCTCTTTTTCATCCTTGGTCTTTACATCGGAAAAATTTCACGGGAACACATGAGTATATCAGGTTTGAAACTTGTCGCCTTTGGTGTAGTAACGGTTATAATCACTACGTTTATTCGAATGATTCTCTAATGATTATTACTTAGAATATATGGATGGGCCCGGCCGGATTTGAACCGACGACCATCTGGTTATGAGCCAGACGCTCCGCCAGACTAAGCTACGGGCCCAAAATAGTTTTTTCTTGATAATAGATAAGTAGTATTTAATTATTTATTGGATGATATCAACATATCCAAAAAAA
>CAZVKY010000049.1:8627-13527 GCA_964627915.1 uncultured Thermoplasmatales archaeon | reverse complement strand
CCCTGTTCTTTTCCAACAGAATTCTGCTTTTATGCATAAGATTCACCTGCTATGAATCAAAGTTTTTAAATGAGGTGTTAATATTAATGTATGCTGATACATTTTTCCTTGGGGTGAAATGATTTGGGCAAGCAATCAGTAAAGATATTATGTGTTGTTTTGATTTTTTTTCTGATTTCCCCTGTTTTTTCTGGTTGTTTAGATGAAAAGGAAAAGAATGAAAACACCAATATCCCAAAGGATTTTCTCAGTTTCGATGATTCATCTAATCTGCCTGATTGGGATGATGCTCAGTATCATGATTATGATGCAATGGTTGATCTATTATTTGATTTTGATAACAGATATCCTTATTTAGTGAACATGTTCTCAATCGGAAAAAGTGTGCTTGGCCGGGATATTTGGTGTATTCGAATCACGAATGAACTGAGATCTGGTGACAAATATGCATGTGTGATTGATGGGTGTATCCATGGGAATGAATGGGAGACTGGAGAGACTTGTTTATATCTAGCAGAATATTTACTAATTAATTTTGATTCAAATGCGACTGTTACTCAATTATTAAATAAAACAGAGGTTTATATCGTTCCCTTTCTTAATCCAGATGGTCGAGAAAAGGATGATCGGTTTAATGCTAATGGTATTGATTTAAACAGGAATTTTGATGTTCATTTTGGCCGTGTGTTTGGTGGAAGTCTGCCGATTGGTAATCCATTTGGTTTGAAAATTCTTTCATATATTAAACGTCCATTGTTTATTGAACGATTAGGATTTGACCGTTTCATTCAGAATAAAGTTTGGACGAATAGCGGAAGAAAACCGTTTTCTGAACCAGAAACTCAGGCATTACAAATGCTTCTGGATTCAATACAATCAGATCTTGCGTTTTATGTGAATTGTCATACCGCGATGCATATGGTGTTAACACCAGTTAATGTGAGGCATAGACCAGAATTTTCATTAACAAGTCAGGAAAAAATGGTATTCAAAGAGGTGTTAAATTGGTGTGAGAACAACACAGAATATCAAGGGGTATCTCCCGATTATGAAATAGGTTTTGGTGGGGGTGTTGCTCATCATTGGGTGTTTAAAGCCTATCGAATTCCTTCGTTTTGTTTTGAGATTCTTTCACGAGAGTATGAACCAGGGATGAATCAGGGTAAACATGATCAGTTAAATCACTGGATGAAAACCACACTACCATTTTTTCTCTTTCTTTTCAAAAACATTGAACCGCTTCATAATTGGAAAAATCCTACGTATAATCCTTTTTTACCTGAGGGAATCCCACCAAGGCCAATCACATAATATGTTTACATTTTTTTGTTGATAGATGCTTAGAGAGGTCTTGTTCATGTAAGGAGTTTGATGATGCTGAGAAGACCAACAATGTTTCCCGTGTCATCAACATGTGGTATTTTGGTCATTTCTACGTTCTTTTTTATGCCATAGGGGAGTTGCAATTGTTGTTCTACATTGATTACAGCGGTTCCATTTTTAAGGATTTCTTTATCATATTCAGCAAACCGTTGTGCAGTTTCACTTGGAAGAAAATCATATTCGCTTTTTCCAATCATTTCTTCCGGAACTATCTCAAAAAGATCAGCGGCTAAAGAATTTACCAATCGAAAATGATTAGCTGCATTCTTATAATAAACTGCATGATTGGTATGTTCAAGGAGTAGATGAAGCACTGTTTTTGTTTTTTCTAAATCTTTTTCGAAACGGTATTGTTCTCGAATATCACGCAGTATTACCACGAAGAGATCAATTTCATTGTCTTGTTTAAAGAGAAAAAAAGATGAAAGTTCAATATCAAAACTATTTCCATCATTACAAATCAGTTGCACCTCCCGAGATGAGGGTTGTTTTTTGTTAATCAACCATTCAAATTGATCGAGAAGAACAGAGAGTGCTTTCTCAGAAAGAATTCCTAAATTAAGCAGATTCTGATCAATCATTTCTTCTCTTGTTAAGCCTAGCATGCGCAATGTTTTTTGGTTAACATCAGTGATTTCTCCCCGAGAGTCTAGAATGGTCATTCCATCTGTGGTTGATTCAAAAAGCCGTCGGTATTTGAGTTCTTGTTCTCGTAATTTTTGCTCTCTATTTTTCTGTTCGGTAATATCTGTGAGAAGAATAAGGATGGTTGGATTGTTGTTCATTGAAAAAAGTGATGTATTGATTTCAACCGGAAAGCTAGATTTATTTTTTCGTATTCCTTTTGCTTCAAATGTTGATCCACCATGTGCAATAATCGCCTCCATTCGTTCATCAAAATTAAGTGAAGGAGATAATAAATCAGTGATATTGAGGGTTTCTATTTCTCTGAACTGATACTCAAACATTTCATAGGATTTCACATTTGCTTCGATGATTTCACCGGAGAGCTCGATGAGAAAAACAGATGCATTGACCTGTTCAAAAAGTGTTTTGTATTTTCCCTCATCTGTCTTAGATATTATATTTCTATTTCCCTCTTTTTTTAATGATTGATAGAATGATTCTATCATAATCCATGCACCTCTGACATCCCACTGATTAAACAACAAACACCCAGGTTACACCAATAAACATGCTGTTATTTAAATCTGTTTAAAAAATGTATTTTTCGATCAAAAAAAACATCTTTTCAATTGAAATCAGATTTTTTATGTTGAATACTTTTTTTTGGATACGTATGTTTAAATGGCCTTTGATCAATTACTGTTCTTTTTCCAATCAAATAATCTTGAGGAATCATATGAGTATGAAAAAAAGAAAAGATGTAAGCATTGTTGATGATAGAAATATTACTGACATCTGGGATGTTGATGAACAGGATGTAAATCGATTGAAAAATAAGATTCATTCCATTGAAAAAAATTTAGATATGACTCATAAAGGTATTTATTTTGATTTTCAGATTATTGATGATTTATTTCCTCATTTATCTGATATTGAAAAAGCAACAATCCTTGTGTATGGGCAGTGGATTCATCATCGAATGTATAGGAATTTAAAATAAAAACAAAGTTTTTTTGATGGCAGTAGTTATAGTTTGTCAAGTTCTGCTTTAAGTTGATCAATGATCATAACTGGTGTGGGATCAACGTTTCTAAGAATGGATAGATAAAAACTGACATAATCTCCAAGTTGTAGAAGATATATCATTTTTGCCAAATCATGTTTTCCATGAACATCAACTTCGATGGTGTTAGCTGCTGAAGTTGCAAACAGTTTTTTCATGAATTCAAACCGAGCGGAAAAAGAAGGTGTTTCCCGTTGTCCATCTCTAAAGAGCACACAAGAACAGTGCTTTGAGATATTTTGGTTTCCAGCCCAGCCAACGATATCATTATGATTACTTTCTGGGATTTGACCGTATCGTGATAGGATTTTACTGTTTTCATTGAGCTGTGTTGCCCATCGTTTTGCTAATGGAGAATATATGTCCCAACCATAAATATGAGGCATGGTTTGGTAAAGTGATTGCGCTATTTTTTTTGCATGATTCTCATTGGTGTTAACATTTTTGTGAAATGCTTTAGTGTTTTCTTTGCTGAGTTGAATGGTTTCTTGAAGTGCAGTATCAAATGAATGTTGGTAAATCCCGATTTTTTGTAAACTAAGGATAGAGGCGAAAAAAAGATAACCAATGGTTGTTCTTGGTGGATAACCAGAAGGTATTTTTAAATGGGGAAGTTTTCGTCTTTCGCAATAGGTTTGTAGTTTTCCACCAGAGGATATGGCAATGATTGCTGCTTTTTTTTCTGTAGCATTTTTAAATGCACTGAGGGTTTCTTCGGTGTTTCCTGAGTAGCTTTGTACGAAAACCAGGGTGTGTTTGTTAACCCATCGTGGAAGGGTATAGTCCCGGTTAACATAGATGGGTATGTTGTATCGTGATTGTAGGTATGATTGTAAAAAATCACCAGATATCGCTGATCCACCCATACCAGCAATGACGATGTGTCTGATGTTATACAGCTTTGGCAGTGGTTGAGCTTTTATCAGTTCAATTGTTTGTTGTATTTGATCTGGAAAAGAATTGAGAATGTGAAACATATTTGATGTATCTATATGAGTAATATGTTGTTGGTTATCAAGATCCATACGTATCATCAATGATAGATTGCTTTTTTAAGGTTATTACCATTTTCCTTATCAGAATTCTTCCTTTTTTTCAATTAAAATGAGAAAATACTTTTAATGAATATGATGATGTGTTGCTTGCCTTATGATTATTTCAAAACAAAAATCATTTGATGAAATTTGTTCAGTGATTAACAATCAGTCTGTTTTTGTGATGGGTTGCAGTGAATGTGCAACGTTATGTCATTCAGGTGGTGAACAAGAAGTAAAAAACATCTGTAAACGATTCAAGGAAAATAATATAATGATAACGGGCTGGATTGTTTTAGATCCTGCTTGTCATCTCCTCAATGATAAACGCTTATTGAAATCATATCAGAAGGAGATTGATGCAGCTGATGTGATTCTTGTTCTTGCTTGTGGTAATGGAGTGCAAACAGTTGCAGAGCTTTATCCGGCTAAGCCGGTGATAACTGGAACGGATTCATTGTTTCTTGGTGAAATCAAACATGTTGATCAGTTTGAACGCCGATGTAATCTCTGTGGAACTTGTATCGTTGATGAATTCAATGGTCTGTGTCCTCTTTCTCGTTGTCCTAAACATTTGTTAAATGGGCCCTGTGGAGGAGCAAAAGATGGAATGTGTGAAGTTGATGAGAAGATGCCGTGTGTCTGGGTTGAAATACTTAAAAAACAAAAAATGCTTCATCAAGAAAATAAGTTTTTACATATTAATCCACCGCATGATTGGTCAAAATCTACCGTGATGAACCAAGGAGGAAAACGCTGATGAAACAGACTCGTCTCCAATATCTTCTTCATC
>CAZVKY010000049.1:0-8527 GCA_964627915.1 uncultured Thermoplasmatales archaeon | reverse complement strand
TTTTTTTTCTGTTACTGATTGTGAATTTACATGAATAATGTTCCATTGGGTGAACCTTGAAAAATGGTGAGCATGGCAAAGCCGAGGGCATAAATCATGTAAACACCATACATTACTGACCAAGCATGTATGTTTTCTAGTGTTTCACTTTCAGTATCTCCAATAAACATCAGATAAAAAATGATTACTGCTCCGATCATCAAAAAGGTCAATGGCCAGAGGAATGATTCCAACCATCCAAGGTCAATAAGAATGGGAATGGAGATAAATGGAGCTATCAAAAAGGGAAAAGAAACAACTGCTGCTCGCTTCACACCAAGGGTGTTAACGAGGGTTTTCACTCCAGTTAGCCGGTCTGCTTTTGCATCAGTGATATCCTTAGTGGACATCCCGCCAATAAGATATAAGGTGGCTAAACCACCAATAAGAAGGGGTAGAGGTTGTAATGGGCTACCAAAGACACTCCAGCCAGCAAGGATTCCGAGTAATCCTCTGGGGATAGCAATCCATATTTGATTGATGAACATGAATCGTTTGGTTCGTGGTGGAAGGGAGTATACGACCGTAAAAACCATGATCAGAAAGATGAACAAACCAAACCATTGATTAATGGTCACTGCTCGAAGCAACGCGAAAAGATAAAGGATATATGCAAGGCTTTGTGCTTCATCGGCTTTAACGATGCCCATGGGGATAGGTCGATATGGTTTTGATATCCGATCGCTTTCTTCATCTGCTGCTTGATTTAAGGCATTTGATGCAGCGTTTACCATGGCAACAGTAAGACTTGCATTTCCTACGGTTGTCCACCAGTCGGATTCAACTGCAACCTGATTATAGATGAGACTTGCTACCATGATGCTCATGCTGACGATGAAGGGAGCCATTAGCGTAAAAGGGCGAAGTAAATCGATATAACCGCGGATGTGTTCAGCAAAGAATCGTTTTCGTGCATAGGGTTGTTTCATGGTGAGTTTACCGAAATGGTTGTCTTCAATGGATTTTGCAGCGGTCATTATCGAGCCTCAAATACGGTTAGATTATAAAAGGATTTGTAAATGAACAACGTATTTTTTTATTAAATAATTATAATTATATGTAACATTAATTTTTTAAATAGGACGATAAAATTTATATGTTGAAAAGCCTATACCGTTTTTAATGAATGGGGGAGTATTTTTTCTACTCTCTTCACCACCTTCAATCTTCCCCCATTCTCTCCTCACACTTTAACATGAAATTTATTGAGGATATATAAAAAATTTGGATGGAAATTATTAAGAGTTTGAACTGTATTTCATTCAGATGGGATGGATTATGGAAAAAGAAGAAAAACCATCAGTAATAAACGAGGATAGAGAAGACATTGATGAACGAAGACCGAAACCATATCGCTATGTTACCAAAGAAGAAATTGATTCATTAGAACAGATTTCAGATGATGAACTGTGTGGTAGTGTTATGTCAAATGAACAAACAGCAACAACTGAAATATTAGCAAAACGATTTGAAACTACTCTTGGTGTGGGTGATATGCAAACCGTGGAAGAAGTTATTGAGCGTCATGAAAAACAGCGGAGTAAAATGAAAAAGTAAACATTTTTTTTAAAATTGTGTTTCTCTTTGCATATCATTGTTCATTGTTTCCTTTGTTGATGTTCATCGATATGTATTTACAGTATTATTTCATTTCCATCTGTTGATGGATACAAACAAAATTATTGAAGAGTTATCAGCAAACGAAAAAAAGGTTCTTGTTACCCTTTCAGAATTAGGTGGGAAGGCATCTCCGCAGGAGGTGTTAGCCGAAGGTGATTTTTCTCAGGAGGTAGAAGTGATGAATGCTGCTTCTTGGTTGCAATCCAAAAAGCTTGTTGATGTCCAGGAGGAGATCATCACGGTGTATATATTGGCTAATGAGGGAGAAAAATTTTTACAGAAGGGTCTACCGGAGAAAAGGGCACTTCGATTGATAATTGACAATCAGGGTTCAGCACCAATTTCTCTGCTTGCCAAATCTTTAGATAAGAAAGAAATCCCCATTGCTATTGGTTGGTTGAAACAGAAGGGGTGGGCCCGTATTCAAAAGGAGAACAATGAGACGCTTCTTGTTGTAACAGATAAGGGAAAATCAATGCTTGATGAACCGGATGATGATGAACAATTATTACAGTTTTTACATGATCATCCCAATAGTGAACTTGATAAAACCAAGGATCAAACCTTGTTATCTCGAAAGAACGTGATTAAGGAAAAAGAGATTGTTACTGGTTTCATTCAGCTTACTGAGGCTGGAAAGAACATTGTTAAACAGGGAATTACTTTAACAGATGAAATTTCCCAGATTACTTCAGCGATTATTAAAAATGAGGCATGGAAAAAAACATCGATTCGACCGTATGATGTGCACACGTTTGCTCCTAGTATCCATGGGGGAAAGCCTCATCCATTGAGTATGTTAATTAAAAAAATTCGACAGATGTTTCTTGAAATGGGGTTTCAGGAGATCTCTGGTGATTTTGTGGAATCTTGTTTTTGGAATATGGATATGTTGTTTATCCCGCAGGATCATCCTGCTCGGGAGATGCAGGATACATTTTATTGTAAAATACCCGAGAAAAAAGAGGTTTCTGATCCTGATTTGGTACGTAAAGTAGCTTCTGTTCATGAGGATGGAGGGATGACGTCTTCTTTGGGGTGGAAGTATTCATTTTCAAAAGAAGAGGGAAACAAAGCATTGTTACGAACCCATACCACGGTGAACACCATTCGTTATTTATATGAGCATCCGCAGCCTCCGAGTAAGATTTTTTCTATCGGACAGGTTTTTCGAAAGGAAAACATTGATTCAACGCATCTTCCTATCTTTTATCAAATTGAGGGGATTATTCATGAAGAAGGAGCAAATTTTCGGCAGCTGAAAGGTCTTCTGGCTGAGATTTATAAGCGGATGGGGTTTGAAAAAATTCGTTTTCGCCCAGCATATTTTCCCTATACTGAACCCAGTATGGAAGTAGAAGTGTTTTTTAATGATAAATGGATGGAACTTGGTGGGAGTGGTATTTTTCGACCGGAGGTAACTGAGCCCATTGGGATTAAGACACCCGTTCTTGCATGGGGGCTTGGGTTGGAACGCTTAGCTATGTTGTTATTTGATTTGCATGATATGCGTCGATTGTATCAAAGTGATTTTGATTGGTTGAAAAATCAATCGTTTCTCTAGAGATCATTCTTTTCTTTGAACCCATCACTTACCAAAAACTTATATAGGAGTGATTGTATTGCCTCATAAATTCTAAGATCAAAAATGAATAAAATGGAGGTAAAAAAATTATGATGAGTGGACAAGGACAACAACCAATAATCGTCCTTAAAGAAGGAACAAAAAGAGATCGCGGTAAAGATGCACAATCCAATAACATTGCTGCAGCTCGAGCTATCTCAGATGCAGTAAAATCAACATTAGGACCAAAAGGCATGGATAAAATGCTTGTTGATTCCATGGGTGATGTCGTCATTACAAATGATGGTGCAACCATTCTCAAAGAAATCGATGTGGAACATCCATCAGCAAAAATGATTGTGGAAGTAGCTAAATCACAAGATGAGGAATGCGGGGATGGAACAACCACGGCAGTAGTGCTTACTGGTGAATTATTAAAAGCATCTAGCGAACTGTTAGATCAAAATATTCATCCAACAGTAATCAGTGCAGGGTATCAACTTGCTGCTAAAAAAGCAGTAGAAACATTACATAGCCTCGCAGTGGATATTAAACCTAATGATAAAGAAACTTTGAAAAATATTGCAAAAACATCAATGGCTAGTAAAGGTGCAAGTGCAGAAAAAGATACATTAGCTGATGTCGTTGTGGATGCAGTTACAAAGATTGCGGAGAAACGTGGCAAAAAAACCATTGTTGATCTTGATAACATTCAAATTCAGAAAAAACAAGGTGGTGGCATTGCTAACACTAAAATCATCAATGGATTAATTCTTGATAAGGAACGAGTTCATGAAGGAATGCCTGCTAATGTCAAAGATGCAAAGATTGCATTAGTCAATGCAGCCCTTGAAGTCAAAAAAACTGAAGTCGATGCTCGTATTCAAATTCAGGATCCAACCCAATTACAAGCATTCCTCGATGAAGAAGAAGGAATGATCCGGAAAATGGTGGATAAAATCACCGATAGCGGTGCTAATGTATTGATTTGTCAGAAAGGTGTGGATGATATCGCTCAGCATTTCCTTGCTAAGAAAGGTATTTACACCGTTCGACGAGCAAAGAAAAGCGATATGGAAAAACTCGCGAAAGCTACTGGTGCAAAAATCATTTCCAATCTTGATGATCTCAGTGCTTCTGATCTTGGCAAAGCAGGATCCATTGAGGAACGGAAAATCGGTGATGATAAAATGACCTTTATCACAGATTGCAAAAACCCAAAAGCAGTCTCTATTCTCATTCGTGGAACGACTGAACATGTCACTGATGAACTAGAACGAGCGATGCATGATGCACTTTCCGTTGTTCGAGTCGCTCTTGAAGATGGGAAAATGACTGCTGGCGGTGGATCAGCTGCGATTGCGATTGCCATGGCACTCAGAGAATATGCACCATCTGTTGGTGGCCGTGAACAAATGGCTATTGAAGCATTTGCTGATGCCGTTGAAATCGTACCAAAGACGCTTTCTGAAAACGCTGGTCTTGATCCTATTGATATGATGCTTGAAATCAGAAACGCTCATAACAAAGGAAATAAATTCGCTGGTATCAACGTCTTGGAAGGAAAAGTAGATGACATGATGAAAAACAATGTCATTGAACCTCTTCGAGTAAGTCTTCAAGAAGTAGAAGCAGCTTCAGAAGCAGCAACTATGATCCTTCGCATTGATGATGTCATTGCATCCAAAGGCGGCGGAGATGGTGGTCCACCAATGGGCGGCGGTATGCCACCTGGTGCTGGTGGAATGCCACCAGGAATGATGTAAAAATAATCATCATTTCTTTCTTTTCTTTTTCTTTATTCAAATAAAAAAACTGTCCTGGGAAAGATGGTAACTATGTCAAAAAAAGATAAAAAAGAATCACCGAAATCTAATGTAAAAAAAACAGAAAAGAAAGGAAAAGAAAAAAAGGATAATAATAGAATTAAGGAATTAGAACACACCATTGATCAGCTTGAAGCAGAAGTGAAAGAAAAAAAGGATAAACTCCTTCGAAGTTATGCTGATTTTGAGAATTATAAGAAACGAGTTGAAAAACAACGCTGTCAAGAGGATCTTGATATTAAAAAAAGATATATTTCAGAGTTAATCGATCTTAAGGAATTACTATTAAGGGCCTTGGATGATAATAATCCAAAAGAAGGACTTCGCTTGATTTTAAAACAAATTGAACAGTTCTTTGACCAGGAAAATATCACTTCGATTGAGTGTATGGGAAAACCATTTAATCATCAACAACATCATGCGGTAACTACTCTTGAAAAAGATGATTGTGAGGAAAACATTGTTATTGAAGAAATCAAAAAGGGATATATGGTCGATGATACCGTGTTACGACCATCCCATGTTATTGTATCAAAAAAGAAAAAATAAATGATTGGAGGTAAAACAATCTATGAGTAAAATTATTGGAATAGACTTAGGAACAACTAATTCAGAAGTAGCCGTGATGGAAGGTGGAAAACCAACTATCATCAAAAGTGCTGAAGGAAATACCTATTTTCCATCTATTGTGGCGTTTACCAAGGATGGAGAAAGATTGGTTGGTGAACCAGCGAAAAGACAAGCGGTAACTAATCCAGATGGTACCGTTCATCGGATTAAACGAAAGATGGGGACTGGAGAAAAAGTAAAACTGTTAGATAAAAAATATAGCCCTGAACAGATCAGTGCGTTTATCTTGCAGAAGATCAAACAGGATGCTGAGGATTTTCTTGGTGAAAAAGTCTCTGAAGCAGTGATTACGGTCCCAGCATATTTCAATGATGATCAACGGCAGGCAACAAAAGATGCGGGTGATATCGCTGGTATCAAAGTAAAACGGATTATCAACGAACCCACAGCAGCGTCCTTAGCATATGGACTTGATAAAGAAGGAGATCATACTATTGCAGTGTATGATTTTGGTGGTGGCACCTTTGATATCACCTTGATGGAGGTTGGTGAAGGTGTGTTTGAGGTAAAATCTACTAATGGTGACACTCAGCTTGGTGGATCTGATATGGATCAAGCAGTAGTGGATTATCTTTCAGCTGCATTCAAAAAAGAACATAATGTGGATTTACAAAAGGATCCAAAGGCATTGCAACGGTTGTTAGAGGCTGCTGAAGAAGCAAAAATGGAGCTTTCTTCGAAACTGCAAACAGAGATTAATCTACCCTATATCACCGTGGTGGATAATGAACCAAAGCATTTGGAAGTAAAACTTACTCGAGCGAAATTCGAGGAAATCATTGATCCACTTGTTGAAAAAACCGCGAAACCCTGCAAGCAGGCATTAAAGGATGCAAAGTTGAAACCAAATGATATCGATCATATCGTGCTTGTTGGTGGAACCACTCGTATTCCTTTTGTACGCAAAAAAGTAGAAGAGATCTTTGGGAAGAAACCCAAACGAAATGTTGATCCCATGGAATGTGTTGCTATTGGTGCAGCGATTCAGGGTGGCGTGCTATCTGGTGATGTAGAAAAAGATATCGTACTTCTTGATGTGACCCCGTTAACCTTAAGTATTGAAACACTTGGCGGTGTGGCAACAGAATTAATCCCAAGAAATACCACGGTTCCTGCGAAAAAAAGTAAGATTTTTTCAACGGCAGCGGATAATCAGACGAGTGTGGATATTAATGTATTGCAGGGTGAACGACCCATGGCAGCGGATAATAAGAGTCTTGGTCGTTTTCATCTCGATGGTATCCCACCGGCTCCTCGTGGTGTTCCACAGATTGAGGTAACCTTTGATATTGATGCGGATGGAATACTGCAGGTATCAGCAAAGGATAAGGGAACGGGTAAAGAGCAATCTATTCGTATCACGGGTTCTACTAAATTAGCGGATGACGAGATTGAGAAGATGAAAAAAGAAGCTGAAGAGCATGCTGAAGAGGATAAGAAACGTAAGGAAAAAGTAGAAACTCGTAATAATGCTGAGACCTTAGTTAATACCGCAGAGAAAACCATTGAGGATTTAAAGGATAAGATTTCTGATGAGGATAAAACAAAGATTCAGGATGCGATTAAACCAGTTCGTGAAGCTCTTTCGGGTGATGATATTGATAAAATTAAAAGTGAAACCGAGGCATTGCAAAAAGTGATTCAAGAGGTTTCAACAAAGATCTATCAGCAGGCAGCACAAGATGCTCAAGCCCAGCAACAACAGCAGCAGACAGGTGGTCAAAATCAAGCAGGTGGTGCAGCTAGTGGTGGGGAAACCTGGACGGGTCATCCTGGTGAGGATGATACCATTGATGCTGATTTTGAAGTAAAAGATGATAAAAAGAAAAAGAAATAATAGAATGAGAATAAAATATTCTTCTCATTTTTCTTTTTTAATTTTTTTTTGATATCTCTTTAAGTTTCACGCTTTTTTGTTAAGCAAAGATTTTTAATCTCATTTGCTATTATTATAATTCATTCGGAGGGTTTTTTCGGTGAGAAAAAGAATAATATATAGTTCTATTTTTACGATTTCTATTCTCTTGTGTTCTTATGGTGTTTCTTCGGTTCAGATGCAAGCTGTTCAAGCATCGGTTGAAAAAACCGTTGAAACTACGATTGCTGAAAATAAGGCTATGATATCTTCTCTTTCAATTTTTCATACCGGTTTACAGAATGGACTTCTGTTCATGTTAACCCAGGCTGCAAAGCTGTATCATTCAGTTTCTCTTTTTTCATCATCAATGATCTACCCATTTTTTGAATGGATGACCTTGTTTCTTTTTAGTGTATATACTGCATCATCGCTTCTCCCGGTTTCTTTTCTTCAAACTCAGATGGATGTAGTTAGTATGCTTAGTAGTGGATTACCCACATGGATAACGGTTCTCTTTTCTTTTTTTGGGATGAGTGCGATACTGCTAGAGACAGTATTGTTTCTGAAATATGTATCAGTTCTTGTTTTTCTGTTTCTCTTAGGGTATACGTATATTCTTCCTTATTGGTGTGAAATCTGTTATTACACGCCGCTTTAGATAGAGATTCACAGGGTTTACCTCGGTGATTATAAGTTATAAGGTATCTTAATTACATATGCTTATACGTATGCACATACAAACAAAGCTTTTGAATGATTTATGGTGTTCATGTGTTTAAGGATGGTTGAAGAGCACAATGAATATTTCAGAAAAAATCCTTGATCGGATTTGTACTACAATTGTTTATGGTCTTTCTGGATCCTTTATCTGTTATTGGTTCTGGATGATTTTTTCTTTGTAGTTAGCATGTATCACTTACTCAAATGAAGTAAAAAGAAATGAAAAGATAATGCTTTTTCTTTTTATTTTTTAATAGGGTTGTTAATGAT
>CAZVKY010000048.1:0-13621 GCA_964627915.1 uncultured Thermoplasmatales archaeon | reverse complement strand
AAAAAAATTGCTATCAACCATCTCGTATTGACTACGATTTATCTTCCAGATATATCAAAGAATAAAAAGGATTATACGATGAATTAAATAACCTGTTGTCTCAAAGCATTAAAGAACTGAGAACAAATGAATTCATGATGAGAATCGATAAAACCAACCGAATCTGCAAAGGATATTTCTTTTTTCTTATCTTGACTTTGTCGGATTAGAATACGTTATATTTTTTATTAATCTGACAAAGTCAAGTTAAATATGATTTAAATACTTCTCTTATTTATAAAAAAATTTATAATAATAAGATATATCTCATTAATGAGTGATAGTTATGAAAAAAAATGTTATTGTTTTAATAACTCTGATTGTTCTTACAACTTCCATGATTTTCTCTGGCTGTATATTTTTTCAACCCACCGGTAGATTAAGTGGACCGGTATTGTTTATCCATTCACCACCCGCTGTTCAAGATTGGTTAAATAATCCAAATGAATCCTATGTGCAAGCCTATTTTTTATTTCCAGAAGGGTTTGCATCAGATATTATTTTTGGAATTGATCAAGAATTCATTGAAGGAGTAGACAATCCCATTCATTTTCCTGGAGCTGATTGGATGGCACTAGTTGGATTAACAAGAGACGGTGTACTCAATATCCCTATTGGAACCAATGAATCACTAAATGGCACACCGAGTGATGCCTCAGTCTGGGAACAAATCGATCTGAATATTAGCTTACAAGCTAACACCTGGTATTTCATCAAAGAAATCGCTGATTTTCAGAACCGGAAGTTTAAATCATTCACTATTAAGGGACCAGATATAAATCTGACCGTTGATCTCAGCAAATATTATGTGGATTATCCAAACTATATCCCCATTGATAAACGCTGTATGACCTATTATGTCTATGCAGTTCGCACTATTTACAATATGCAACCAGGAAATACCACCATTTATTTTGATGATGTGGAAGCAGGAATCAAGACTCCATCAGGATTTAAAATAATACTAGAAAATGGATTTGAACAACAAAAAAACATCCCTGATCTCCCCATCACTCTCCCGATCACTCCGCTTTCTGATATCACAGAGAAATACTGGTACAAGGAAAACGATTTGGCATTACTTAACATAACTGATGAAATCTCTCACACGGGAACATATTCCTGTGCTTGTGATGTCACTTTTAAAGGATTAAAACAAAAATCCAAAATACCTTTCACTTTGAAAAAACCTTTCCAACATATATTTTACTGATTAAACATCATTCAGAACAGATACAAAAAAAATCATTATTTTTCACACCAGAGTTTCTACTCCCCCTAAACTATCTTCAGTTAAGTTGTATATGATTCGGCAAATAGCGAAATAATGATCATCTATGTTCTTTTGTCACGAAAAGTATTTATACAAATAATGCTAATAGTATACATGTTAACAAATAACACGGATGGTAATATGTTATCTCAATGTCTCAACTGCAAAAAAATACTCAGATCAAGCCGAAAAATCTGCCCCCATTGTGGAGCAGCACTACACCTCATATAAAAAAATGGGAAAAAAATAAAATAATTTTTTCTCTGGACTATATTTTTATAAAGTGACTGAATACGTGATGTACCTTTCAATTGGGGGAAATCATATGAAATTTCTGCATTTCTCTGATGTTCATCTTGGTCATCGACAGTACAACATGGACCTGCGACGTCAGGATATGTATTATTCATTTCTTCAAACTATCAATGAGGGAATCAAAGAAAACATTGATGTGGCCCTCATTTGTGGTGATCTATTTCATCATAAAAACGTCACTGCAGAAACCCTTAGCAATGCGGAAAAGGGACTCAGTCTTTTTGCTGAAAAAAAGATTCCAACCATTCTCATCCAGGGAAACCATGATGCAAAATTATACCGAGAAGATATGACCTGGTTAGAGTATCTACATCGAAAACAAAAAAGTATTCTTCTACAAGCTGATATTACTGAAACAGGTCTTACATTCAATCGATACAATGAAAAAGACCCAGGATCCCATGCTGGTTTTGTAGACATTGGAACCGGAAGGATTTTTGGTTTACAGTACTCAGGACAACGAACCATCGAACGATTACAACAAATCAAAACCGCTATTCAACAAGTCAATGATCAATATGGGAAACCTGATTGGACCATTCTTTTAGGTCATTTCGGTGTGGAAGGCCATATCCCTGGGCTCACTGGTGGAGTGCCCATGGAGGAGCTCAATAAATTATCTTCTACAGTTGATTATCTTGCGCTCGGTCACCTCCACAAGCAATATAGTGAACAAAACTGGATTTTTAATCCCGGTTCACTTGAAGCACATGATACCCGAGAGGCAACCTGGGATCTCGGTTATTATCTCACCGAAATCAATAAAGATAAAACCGTGAAAGCAACCCATGTGCTCTCCAAACGTCGACCGTTTTATAAAATCGTTTTTTCAGTAGGTCGATTTCAATCAAAGGAAGCACTCCTACATGGATTTAATCGAAAACTAGGTGTCGAACAAGAATACCTAGAAAAACTCCAACAAAAACCTCATTTTCAAAAGGAAAACAAAAAACGACAACCAATCATTGATCTTCGCCTGCGAGGGCAACTACAATTCAGCCGATCTCGATTAAACATCGATGAATTAATCGGAATTATTGAAGAAAAAACCAATGCGATCAAAGTGCAACCAAGTGATGCCACTGAATCAATTGAAACCGGGGAGATCATTAATGAAATCGAGGGAGGACGAGCAGCGATTTTCGATGAAGATGGTCATCTAAATCGGACACGATTAGAACAAGCAGTCTTTACTTTAAAAGCAGGTGAAGATGCCCGATATTCTAAAGAAAAAGAACAAATCGCTGCTATTTTGATTGCGCTTAAAAAAGAATTACTCGCCCGTGAACCACCTGAAGATATCACTGAAACTCTTCAGAAAAAACGAAAGCAGCTTTTCCCCATAGATACGCAATCATGGGAGGAGAAATGAAATCATGAAAATCATTTCTGTTGCCTTATCCAATGTGAAAAGTTATGATAAAGAGGCACCAGTGATTTCTTTTCAACAAGGAGTCAATGCTATCATTGGGGAGAATGGATCTGGGAAAAGCACGTTATGTGAAGCAATTGGTTTTGCTTTATTTGATTATCTTCATCCCTATAGTCAAGCAGATTTTGTTCGAGAGGGAGAAAAATCAGGAAAAGTAATGGTTACCTTTGAATCAGATATCGATGGAAAACGGTACCGAGTAGAACGAGGGGTTAATCAATCCCGCTATGAGGTCATTTCTCTTGAAACAGGATCAAAACTAGAGCTCAATGGAAAAGAAGATGTTATTTTTTGGTTGAAAGAACAACTCGGTGTTCCAGACATGATGAATATCCAAACCCTGTGGAAATCAAGCCTGGGAGTACCACAAGGAAAATTCACTAATGACTTTGCTGAGACACCATCTATCCGGGCTGAATTATTTAATCCATTATTAGAAGTTGATGTGTATCGAAGTCTCTGGCGGGATATGAAAGGAGTTATTGATGTTCTTTACCGGCAACAAACAAAGATCAATGAACAAATCACCAGATTAGAAACCAGTGTTGAAGGATTAGCTGAACTGAAAAAACAATCAAAAACACTAAGTAAACAAATCAAACAAACAAAACAACAGGTTTCAAAACTTTCAAAAAAGATTACGGAAAACCAAAAGAAAAAGCAACAATATGATCATCTTAAAGAAACCATACAAACGATTTCACAATCCCTGGAATTACACCAAGAAAAACAAAAGGACCTCAAAACACAGCTTAAACAGGCAAAAGATCAACTCAATGAGATAACAAAAGCCGAAACTTTGGTCAACAAACACAAAAAAGGATATCAACAATACCAGGACTATAGCACTCAATTAGATGAGCTTTATCAAAAAAACAAACAGAAAAAAAAGCTTGAAAGTAAAGCAGTGGACCTTGAAAAAACAGAAGCAACACTTACCCAACAACGCACTCAATACGAAAAAGATGTCACTGTAGCTAAAGAAAGTAAGAAACGTCTTGATCAACTTAAACCCCAGGTAGAAAAACAAAAAAAATTGGAAAACAAACTCGTTGAAATCAAACAACATGAAAAAACCCTTCAAGAAATAAATCAACAGCAGGAAGAGATTACGCAAAAGATTTCTTCATTACGAAAAAAATATCAAAAGATACAGAAAAAAATTGATTCCATTCAACAAATGAAGACCATTGCAGAAAAACTTTCCACGCTTCAAAAACAAAAAGAAACCCTGCTGCAGAAACAATCCATTCTTTCCCATCAACAAGACGAACAACAAAAAGCAATCACGCTTCTTTCACAATATGAACAACCCAAATGCCCAACATGTACCCGACCATTGAAAGAGGAACAAAAAAAGAATATTATTAATCAGAAAAACAAAGAGATTAATGAATGGAAAAAAACACAAGATGAGGTCAACAGAAAATTAAAGGATATTGCTAAAAAAATTGAAAAAGCAACAGAGGCACAACAAGAACTCAAACGACTAAAGGATCTGAAACAGATATCTACCACCATCCAAGAGGAAGCAGCAGAGCAGAAACAAAAGAAAAAAACATCAGATAAACAAAAAGAAGATCTTACCAAAACAATTCAACAAAAACAACACATAAGAGATGCATTAACCGAGTTACAAGACCCAAAATCAGTTTTTCAACAAGCAAAAGTTCGCTATGAAGATCATAACGGAAAAGAAGGTAAACTTAAATCAGTGAACCAAAAACTCCAGGAAATCAAAGAACAACAAAATAATCTCTCAGAACAATTGGAAAAATATCATGATCTTCAACAAAAAATCGATGCCATTCAAACAAAACAAAAACAAGTCAAAACATCATATGAAACCGTGCTTCGCTATAAGGATACTGCACAGAAAAAAACCCAGCAAGAAAAACAGGTTAACACGTTGACATCTAATCTTACCACGATCAGCAAAGCAATAGATCAGAAACAAGATAAACTAAAGGAAAAACAAAACAAGTTTGATACAAAGACCTACCAAAACTTGGAAAAAAACCTTGAACAACAAACACAACAACAAATCCAGCAGCAAACCCAAATCCAGGAATGGAGCAAACAAAAAAACAATCTGGACACACAGATCAAGGAAAAAAACAAGGAAAAAGATCAACTCAACCAAACGAAAAAAGAGCAACAGAACCTTAAAAAAGATATTGAATTCGCTCAGTTTTTACGGGAAACATATAAACAGACCAGACCACTGATCACTGAAATCCTAGTGGAAGCTATTTCTAGAGAAGCAGATCGAATGTACCGACAACTTCGTGGTGCTCCATCAGAGGAATTATCCTGGACGAAGGATTACGAAATTATAATTACAGAACATGAAAACAAACGATCTTTTCATAAACTCAGTGGAGGAGAACAAATGTGTGCTGCCCTCTCCGTTCGATTAGCAATTCTAAAACTTCTGAGTAACATGGATATCGTCTTTTTAGATGAACCAACGATGAATCTAGATGAACACAAGAAAGATAATCTCGTTAGTCAGCTTCGGGACCTCTCTGGTTTTTCACAGATCTTTGTCATCAGTCATGATGAAACATTTGAAAGTATGACAGAACATATCATCACCCTTGAAAAAAGAAAAGGAGCAACCCGGCTGATGCAGCATTTCCAAGGCGGTTTTTAACCTTCTGTAGCCAATCCAATAAGTTCATAAACAAAAACTGCTTTCAATGGCTGTTCAATAATCACTAGGAAAAAAAGGATGTGATGTATGAATGCAGGAAATTTTTCCCTTTGAATCAATGATTATTATTTCAAGTCTTGCTCTTTTTCTGCTCATTGGTGTTATCCTCCGAGCAAAAATTGGTTTTCTTCAAAAATTTTTAATTCCCAGCTGTCTCATCGGTGGAATCATCGCCATGGTACTCCGAAACCTCAATCTCATACAACTCTCCCATTCAACCCTTGAACTATTTGTCTATCATCTGTTTAATATTTCTTTTATTTCAGTAGGCCTTACTCCAGCAAGTAAAGCAAGAAAACAAGGATCAAGAAAAGAAAAAATTGCTGGACCCCTTGGCATGGGTCTCATACAAGGAGTCATCTTTCCCTTGCAAGCCGTTATCGGAGGTTTATTCACTCTTCTTTTTATTTCTCTTGGTGCAAATCTTTTTTCCTCGTTTGGATTTCTCACCCCTCTTGGTTTTATTGAAGGACCTGGGCAAGCATTATCCATTGGGGAAAGCTGGGAGCAATTCGCAGCTCATATCTATACCAATGCAACCACGGTTGGGCTTACCTTTGCAGCCATCGGGTTCTTTTTTGCATTCTTTGTTGGAGTTCCACTGGTTGACTGGGGAATAAAAAAAGGATTATCCCATCAAACACCAAAAAAGCTTCCATCGGATTTTATTAAAGGAATCATCCAACGGAATCAAAAGAAAAAATCAGCGGGATCAGAAACCACTCATCCAGCTAATATTGACTCATTATCCTTTCATTTTGCACTAGTTGGACTATCTTATTTACTCACCTATGGACTGGTGAAACTACTAACTACCGTACTTCCCACTGATATTGCAAAGATGATCTGGGGTTTTTTCTTTTTCTTTGGTTTAGTTGTTGCAGTTTTGATACGAATGATAATTAGCAAGCTCGATTTAGAGTATCTCGTGGATAGGGACATACAAAAACGGATCACCGGATGGTCCGTTGATTTTCTTATTGTAGCAACTATTGCCGCCATTGAAATCGCCATTGTTTGGATCTATTTACTCCCCATTTCCATTATCTCCATAGTCACAGGCACAATAACTCTTCTCGTCGTGGTCTATTTAGGAAAACGAATGTGGAAAAAATATACCTTTGAGCGAATCGCCGGTATCTTTGGAACCGTTACCGGCACCGTTCCCAGTGGTTTACTCCTTGTTCGAATTCTTGATCCAGAATTTAAAACACCCGCTGCTATTGATCTAGGGCTCACCAGTATCTTTGCTGCACCCTTTGTACTCTCTGGAATGTTACTTGTCAATGCACCTGTCCTTTGGGGATGGAGTCTAGAACAAACCATTCTAGTCTTTGCCGTTATGATGCTTATCTCTCTTTTGTTGATAAAAATTCTTGGCCTCTGGGGAAAACCACAGTATTAATTATTAGTAACAGAGAGACAAAATATCGGGCATATATTTCGAAAACCATCGAAAAAGCAATGTAAATAAAAAAATGATTCAAGATACCATAGATGGTAAAAGGTTTACAAGCAATCGATGAATAACTATCTTACTTTTTTATATATATAACTAGCGGATATGAAACAGTTGTTATTGAAATATTTATAAACCCATAATGCATTAAAATGTTGATAAGGGGGTACATGTGGAAGAAAACATGGTGTTGTAACGAGAAAAGGAGGCATTAATTGAAAGGGAAGGGGGGACCCCTCTTACCTTCTTAAAAAAAATTAAATCATCACAGTCTTTATTATTGCTAAGCGGGGAGGCATTCTTTTCAAGTATTACCAATGGATTTTAGCTTGAAAAAAACTTTTAACAATAATACATGAGGATAGAAAACAATTCAATCACGTTTTTAAGTTGTATTCAACGTTTTCGTTGACTCAGTTGTTCTGGTGAATAAAATGTCTTTTTACAGTTTGGACAGGTAATAGGTGATTCATCAGATCGGCGAATCCACCGATTTCCACAAAAAGGACAGTTTGCCTTCTTCAATATAATCCCCAAAAAATGAGCAAACAATCCCTCCTTAAATATTTTTTCTTTTCACAAAAAAAGATGAAAAAAAATATGGAAAACAAAAACCCCGAAAAAAGATTAGAAAAATATATCTATATACATATCTATTATTGAGGTCTAGTCAAATGAAAAAAGGAAAGAGTAGTACCTCATTCAAAAACAGGGGGAGTTTTTTTAAATAAACTGCTTTTCATACCAAATAAAAATCAAAAACAATAGTTCTCAAACCAAGAGTAGAAACGTGTCAGCATATGAATATAAAAAAAATACTCCCAGTTATCGGCCTAATCATCCTTGCTGTTATCCTTTACAATCTAAATTTTAGTGAAATCATCGAACTATTCTCCACGCTCAACCCATTCTATGCCTTTCTCTCCTTTTTTGCCATTGTCCCCCTCTTATTACTCGTCAACATCGAATGGCAAATCCTTCTAAAAAAACAAAACATCAATGTTAGTTTTCATTATTCAATCAAAAATTTTTTTATTGGCTATTTTTACGGATTCATCACACCGGGAGCCTTTGGTGCATACATCCGATCACTATATCTTCATGATGAAAGCAATGCACCACTTCCAAAATGTTTCTCAAACATCATCATCTTCAACACCGTCGAATTTTTAGCTATGCTTTTTACCGGAGCCATCGGTGCCATCGCTCTCAGTAGCCAGTTTCCCTATTTATTCTACCTCATCCTCATCCTCTTTGGTCTTGTAATAATCTTATTCATTTTCTTTTTTAAAACAAACAAATCCCAAGCACTCTTCACCAGATTGATCCAATCACAAATCTTTTCTGCCATCCAGGATAAAATACAAGGAAACCTCAATAGCTTCTATGAGGACATCCCCAAATTCAAAGACATTATCCCCCCTTTTCTGCTCTCCCTTCTCGGATGGCTCTTAAAATTTAGCATTCTATATGCAATCGCAGGCATGTTTTCCATCACCATCCCATACATCGATTTCATCCTCATCATTGCTGTGGTCGATGTCATCGCAGCTCTCCCCATCTCCATCTATGGAATAGGAACCAGAGAAGCAGCCCTTATCCCCCTCCTTGCCCTGTATGGTATTAGCAGTGAACAAATCGTCAGCTTCTCCCTTTTCTGGTATGTTATCATCTGGCTCATACCCAGTCTTTTAGGAGCAGTTATCACCCTCATTGAAACAAAAAAACACTCAACCTTTACCCTTACCAAAGAAACCATGCAGCAATTTACCACCTATATGAAAAAATATCCAGAACTTTACACTTCGTTAGCAAATCTGATGGAAAAACAGCTGAAAAAAACAAAAAAACCCATCATCGCCGATCTCGGTTGCGGACCAGGAATACTAGGAGAACATATCAAAAGACATCAACCAAAGGCAACAATAATAGGCCTAGATAAAAATCAACACATGCTTCACCTTGCCGTAAATGAAAAAAGCTATGATTTTCTCAGTCAAGGAAGCATTGATCAACTTCCATTCAAAACCGATTCCATCGATGTGGCCGTATCCCGATTTAGTCTGCCCTACTGGAAAGAACCCCTACAAAGTTTCCAAGAAATAAAACGAATACTCAAACCAAATGGCATCCTCATCCTTGAAGCATTAAACAAAGAATATTCCCCATTGAAACTATGGTTGATCAAAATACATATGAACCTGAAACGAGCAGGAACCGATGTCATCAGATACCACATTGATGCATACAAAACAGCAAAAAGCAAACAAGAAATCGAAACAATACTAAAAACCACCAATTTCAAACACATCACGTTTCTAGGAAACAAAAAAGAATGGAAATTTGTATTCATCGCCTTTAAACAACAAAAAGAAAAAAACCAATCGTAACCCCCCTTTCAATTAGAAAGAGCAAAAGTATTAAAACAATATTTCCAATAAACTTCTTTACAAGTAAGGATGGTGAACAGAAAAATGAATCAATCAAATAACTGTATTTTTCCAAAATTAAGACGATTTAATATTTTCATGGGATTCCTTCATCTCATACAAGCCATCATCATGATCCTTATCAGTAATGATTCAACACTTCCAATAACATACACTCGACCAGAATATATCCCCGCAACAGAATCAATCGTACCGGTATCTGAAACCCTGTTTGAACTTCCTCTAGGATTCACTGTTGCCTTATTTCTTCTCTTTTCAGCCGCGGCACATTTTCTTGTTTCCACCGTGTTTTATGACTGGTATGTACAAAAAATCCAATCACATATCAACCCTGCACGATGGTATGAATACTCCTTCAGCGCATCACTAATGATAGTACTTATTGCAATGCTTACCACCATCTATGATTTCGGCACACTGCTTGCTCTGTTCACGCTCACCGCCGTGATGAATCTTATGGGACTTATGATGGAGATACACAATCAAACCACCCAAACCACCAACTGGACATCCTATATCATCGGCTGTATCGCTGGATTCGTTCCCTGGATCGTTATATTCATCCCCTTAATTACTGCAGAATCAGTCCCAGATTTTGTCATCGCCATTTTTATATCAATAGCTATTTTCTTTAACCTCTTTGCCATCAACATGTTTCTTCAATACAAAAAAATCGGGAAATGGAAAGACTACCTTTACGGAGAAAAAATGTATATCGTTCTCAGTCTCGTTGCCAAATCCGCTCTCGCCTGGCAAGTCTTTGCCGGAACACTCAGACCAATGTAAACCATAACCTGCCCTCTTTTTCTTTTTTTCATAAATCCATTCAACCAATCTTAATCAACATTAACAGTTAAATAGGGATTTCTTCATCCAGATGTAGAATAAAAAAAGGATGCTAGCCCCGTGGTGTAGTGGCCAACATAAGAGACTCTGGATCTCTAGTCGCCAGTTCGAATCTGGCCGGGGCTGTCATAATAAAAAATTCTTAAAATCATTACCAAATTGGATCGTGTTGTCTCAAATGAACGAAACAAACAAAAAATCAAAAGATTTCATCCGAGAAATCATCGATAAGGATCTAGCAACCGGAAAACATGATCATGTGCACACCCGGTTCCCACCCGAACCAAATGGATATCTACACATCGGTCATGCAAAATCAATCTGCCTAAACTTTGGCATCGCAGAAGAATACAATGGCTTATGCAATCTTCGTTTTGATGATACCAATCCCTCAAAGGAAGAAATGGAATACGTCGAATCCATCAAAGAAGACACCCATTGGCTGGGATTTGATTGGGAGGATCGATTATATTTCGCATCAGATTACTTCCAACAAATGTATGAATACGCCCTTCAACTCATCAACAAAGAAAAAGCATATGTTGATGATCTCTCCGCTGAAGAAATCAGTGCCTACCGAGGAACACTCACCCATCCTGGAAAAGAAAGCCCCTATCGAAATCGAACGATAGAAGAAAACATGACTCTCTTTCAACAGATGAAAAACGGTGAATTTGCCGATGGAGAAAAAGTGCTTCGAGCAAAAATCGATATGAGCCATCCCAATCTTAACATGCGTGATCCCATCATGTATCGAATTCTACATGCCGCTCATCATCACACTGGGGAAACATGGTGTATTTATCCATCTTATGATTGGGCACATGGACTTGAAGATTCCATCGAAGGTATTACTCATTCATTGTGCACCCTTGAATTTGAGAATCATCGACCACTCTATGATTGGTTTATTGATCAACTTGATGATGTCTATCATCCTCAACAAATCGAGTTTGCCCGATTAAATCTTTCATACACCGTGATGAGCAAACGGATGCTGAAACAATTAATCGATGAAGGACATGTCAATGGATGGGATGATCCACGCTTGCCCACTATAAAGGGTCTTCGAAGACGAGGGTTTTCCCCTGAATCAATTCGGCAGTTCTGCAACGAAATCGGTATTGCAAAAGTAAACAGCTTAATCGATTACGCTTTTTTAGAACACTGTGTTCGACAAGATTTAAACAAAACCGCACCACGATACATGGGTGTACTTCGACCATTGAAAGTAATCATTGATAACTATTCAGATGAAAACGTTGAACACATGCAAGCAGTAAACAACCCCGAAGATGAAACAGCAGGAACTCGCACTGTTCCATTCTCAAAAACACTGTATATTGAACGAACTGATTTCAAGGAAAAACCAAGTAAAAAATTCTATCGACTCGCACCCGGTAGAGAAGTTCGGCTCCGCTATGGATATTTTATCACCTGTACCGATGTCATCAAAGAAAACGATACTATCATTGAACTGCATTGTACCTATGATCCAGAAACAAAAGGAGGATATGCACCAGATGGACGACGGGTCAAAGCAACCCTTCACTGGGTATCAGCAGACCATGCCCTTGATGCAGAAATCAAATTATACAATCGATTATTCACTGTTGAAGACCCTGCTGGTGAAAAAAACAAATCATTCACCGAGTTCATCAACCCAGATTCACTGGAAACACTGCATCACTGCAAAGTCGAACCCAATATAAGCTCATTACAACCCTACGATCGATTCCAATTCGAACGAAATGGATATTTTGTCATCGACCCAGAGAGCAACAAAGACCACCTTATCATTAATCGATCAGTATCACTCCGAGGAAAATGGAAGGATTTCAATCATCAAAAAAAGAAATAAACCCGTAACAGATAGCCAAAGAAATATATAATAGAATCATAATCCTCAAAAGATATCAACCTAGCCCTGTAGTGTAGCGGTTAACACGTTGGCCTTTGGAGCCAGCACCAGCGGTTCGAATCCGCTCAGGGCTGCTTTTTTTACCATTGTTTTGATTTAATGCCCTTTCCCCGACTATTTTTATTTCTGTCTTTGAGGAGGCGTTTAAACCAATTATAATTATATTTCAAAAAAATATTTTAATTTCTCTCTACGAAAGATTGAAATAGGTTCAATGAAATCAAGAAAAACAATGCCTAGATCATTTTCTGTTAACATAAACAATGATGCATTACAATATGCAATTAAAACATCAGGATACTCCAAGAAAAACCTATCAGATTTAATCAAAAAACGATTCAATGTTAAATATTTCACTTATGATTATTTAAAATCATTAACAAAAGGAAAGAAAAAACCTACCTTCAGTGATTTAATCAAGATAGACAACTTCATAAAAAGAGGAATACCATTTTACTTATTAGAAGAATTTCCAAAAGATAATTTTCTCCCTAAATTCAGAAAGAAACACAAGGACATAACCTTTTCACCTGAAACAGAGATCGATCTGAGAAAATATCATCAATTAAGAAAAGAAATAAAATATCTATTAGAACAACAAAATAAATCATATAAACGAATCCTCCCAATTCACACCATAAAAGAAGATCCAGAAAAAATAGCCGATAAATACCGGAAAAAAATAAAAATAGATGCACTGGACCAGCAAAACTCAGATTCACGCCAAATTTTCCAATTTATCAGACAAAAAATTGAAAAATATAACATATTTGTTTTTAAATCCTCAATAGAAGATACAATACGAGGCACGATTTTTTTAGACAATAAATACCCTGCACTAATTCTAATAAATTCAACCGATGATAAAAATGCTGAAATCTTCAGCCTTCTCCATGAATTCGCACATTATTTACTCAATGATGAAATGATAGATAACGAATACACAATCAACAAAGCAGATCTCAAAATCGAAAAATGGTGTAATTCATTTGCCTATTCATTCATGGTTAAAAAAGAAGATGAACAAAAAGAAGGATTCGACAATCTCAACGAAGAAAACATTTTCAACCTAGATTATCTATCATATCTTTCTAAAAAATATAAAATCAGCAAAAGAGCATTTGTCTATCGCTTCTACCTTCTCAATAAGATTTCATTATATGAATACTT